>NZ_JBVHHL010000189.1:0-1012 GCF_055561075.1 Streptomyces sp. NPDC022910 | reverse complement strand
AGAGGGCGTTAAGTCCGTTTCTGATAGCGGCCACGTCCGGGTTGCTCGAGGAATCCCTGGCGAACGAGTCGTCCCAGGCGGGAGCGGGTGACGTTGATCGAGGGCTCGTCGGTGGGCAGGCCGAGGTGTTCGTGCAGGTCGCGGACGCGGAACACCTTCTCGGGGTGTTCGTTGAAGGTAGTCACGATGCGCTGGTAGACGGTGGCGGTCTCCGCGGAGGCCGGTTCGCAGTCGGGCGGGGCGAGGCCGTCGATGACCTTGCGGGTGGCGGCGAGCTCGGCCAGGCGGGCCTCGGCCTCGGCGAGGGCGGTGGTGAGCTGCTCGATCTGCTCGCGCAGGTTGTCGGCTCGTGCGGTGGTCTCGTCGTGTTCGGCCTGCAGCAGCCGCAGGAGTTCGGAGACGTTCACGCGGCCAGCTCCACGTCGTCACGCCAGGCGGGGGTGGGGGTGGTGAGGCGGCGGAGCATGCCGGCGGTGGAGGCCCAGTAGACGCGGGAGGCCGCGTTGTCGGGCCGGTGGTCATAGTCGCGGGCGAGGCGGCGGTGGAGCATGAGGGTGCCGTTGACCTGCTCGACCACCCACCGTTTCGGTTGCGGGACGAAGCCTTTGCCCTGGTCGTCGGGGTTGCGCCGGACCACCTCGACGGTGATGTCCTTCACCGCTCCGTGGATGATCACGGCGTCCTTGAAGCCCTGGTCGACCAGGGCTTTCTCCAGGCGCATCCCGCATCGTTCGGCCGCTTGGTCCAGCAGGGCGATGCCGGCCTCGTTGTCGTGTGCGTTCGCGGCCAGGACCACCACGCCGATGATCAGGCCCATGACGTCCACGGCGAGCCCACGCTTGCGGCCCGGCGTCTTCTTGTTCGCATCCAGTCCCGTCGTCTTCTTCGGCACCCCGGCCGCCACGCGGACGGACTGGGTGTCGATGATCACCAGGGACGGGTCCTCTAATCGTCTGGACCGCTCCCGCACCTGGCAGCGCAGAATCTCCTGGATCCGCTGGTCGAGGCCGTC
>NZ_JBVHHL010000188.1:0-1032 GCF_055561075.1 Streptomyces sp. NPDC022910 | reverse complement strand
CCCTCTCTGTCAGCCTGTGGTGAGACGCCCTTCTGTGAACGTTTAACCTGAGAGGGCACGACAGGAGATTGCACACCCATGAGCAGTAGTGAACCCGTCGGGTCGGACCCGGCACCACGGCCTCAGCGGCGGACGTTCACGTCCGAGTACAAGCTGCGGATCGTGGCCGAGTACGACGCCGCGCCCCGGAACGAGAAGGGCGCGGTCCTGCGCCGGGAACGGCTCTACCACTCCCACGTCAAGGAATGGCGGGCCGCACGGGATGCCGGGGCCCTGGAAAAGCTCACCGACCGGCGGACGAGCCCGGCTCGTGCGAAGAAGTCCGCCACGGAGGTGGAGAACGAGAAACTGCGGCGGCAGGTAGAGCGCCTGGAGAAGGAACTGGCCCGGAACAAAGCCGCGTTGGATGTGATGGGAAAAGCCTCCGCGCTCTTGGAAATGCTCTCCGAGAGCGCGGACTGAAGGATGCCGCCGACCCCGTCGTGGACGGGGCTTTCACCGGCGTCGAGCGGGAACTGGGAGTCACGGCCGCGTGCCGGCTGACCGGGCGCTCCCGGGCCACCCACTACCGCTCACTCAAGCCCCCTGCGCCCCGCAAACCCCGCGCCGTCCAGGTCCAGCCATCGGCCCTGACCATCGAAGAGCGCCGCACTGTACTGGAGTTGATGAACAGCCCGCAGTACGCGGAACTTCCTCCCGCGCAGATCTGGGCACGCGAGCTGGACGAGGGCCGCTACCACTGCTCGGTCTCCACGATGTACCGGATCCTGCGTGAACACGGCCAGTCCGGTGAGCGCCGCCGTCAGGCCACCCACCCTGCCAAGACTGTGCCCGAACTGGTCGCCACCGCGCCCTCGCAGGTCTTCACCTGGGACATCACCAAGCTGGCCGGCCCGGACAAGGGCATCTGGTACCACGCCTACGTCATCATCGACATCTTCAGCCGCTACATCGTCGGCCACACGGTGGAACGGGCCGAATCCGCCGAACGGGCCGAGGAGTTGATCCGCGAGACCATCGAACGCAACGGGA
>NZ_JBVHHL010000187.1:0-1088 GCF_055561075.1 Streptomyces sp. NPDC022910 | reverse complement strand
TGCTGCGCCACGGTGGCCTGCCGCGCCTGTTCGGCGGCGTGCGCGCCCCGTCCACGCTGGGGTCCTTCCTGCGCGCCTTCACCTGGGGGCACGTACGCCAACTGGAGTCCGCTGCACGGGCGTTCACCTGTAATCTCGCGGCACACACCGGCCTGGTCCCTACGACGGACGAGGTGGTCTTCGTCGACATCGACTCCAAGGTCAAGCAGGTCTACGGGCCGGCCAAGCAGGGTGCCTCGTTCGGCTACACCAAGCAGCGCGGCCTGCACTTCCAGATCGTCACCGTCAAGACCGCGCTCTGTGCTCCGGTCATCGTGGCCACCCGACTACGCAAGGGCTCGGCAGGCTCCGGCAAGGGCGCGGCGAGCCTGCTGCGCGAGGCCCTCGCCACCGTGAGGGCGATGGGCATCACCGCGAAGATCATCGTGCGTGCGGACTCGGCGTACTTCTCCCACAAGGTGGTGGATGTGTGCCGGAGGGCGGGCGCGCACTTCTCGCTGGCCGTGGCGGTGAAAAAGACGATCCGCGAGGCGATCGCCGTCATCGACGAGTCCGCCTGGACACCCATCGAGTACGCCGCCGCCGTCTGGGACGCCGAGGAGGAACGCTGGATCTCCGACGCGGAGATCGCCGAAGTCCCGTTCACCGCATTCACCAGCAAGAAGAAGGCGTTCCACACCACCGCCCGGCTGGTCGTGCGCCGCGTGAAGCGGCTGAACCCGAAGAGTGTGCCGGTGGGGCAGGCCGAACTGTTCGGTGTCTGGCGCCACCACGTCATCTTCACCGACAGCCCGTTCCTCTTGGCCCAGGCCGAACCCATGCACCGTGAACACGCCCAGGTGGAGCAGGTCTTCGCCGACCTGGAAGACTCCGCGCTCGCTCACCTGCCGTCGGGGAAGTTCACCGCGAACGCCGCCTGGCTCACCCTCGCAGCCACCGCCTACAACCTCACCCGCGCCGCCGGCCATCTCGCCTCCGTCTTCCACGCCAGGGCACGGACCGGCACCATCCGCCGCCACCTGATCAACATCCCCGCCCGGATCGCCACCGGCGCCCGCCGCCTCACCCTCCACCTACCCCAACGCTGG
>NZ_JBVHHL010000186.1:0-1105 GCF_055561075.1 Streptomyces sp. NPDC022910 | reverse complement strand
CTAGGGAGCGTATCCAGTTGTGATCAATCTGCAGGATTCGCTCCCGCAGCGGGGCAAGTTCCGGTAGATCGTCATGCATGACGCAGATGCAACTGACGGACGCGGAATGGGAGTTCATCGAGCCCTACCTGCCGATCGGCAGGTTCGGCCCGTACCCGGAGCGGCTGCGGCAGCAGTTCGAGGGGGTGCTCTGGCGGTTCAAGACCGGCGGGCAGTGGCGGGAGATGCCGGCTGAGTTCGGTGCCTGGCCGACCGTCCACAACCGATTCCGGCAATGGAGGGACGCAGGCGTCTTCGAAGCCCTGCTGGAGGGGCTGATCGCTGAGGCCGCGAAACGGGGTGAGGTGGACCTATCCCTGGTCAGCGTGGACTCCACCACCGCCCGGGCCCATCACGACGCCGCCGGGATGTGCCTCGACGAGGACATCATGCTCGCCCTGGAGAAGGCCGTGGCCGAGGAGCAGAACGTCCGTCAAAAGGGGGCAGCCCGGAGGAACGAGACGGGCAGGCCGCCGGAAAGGACCCCGAGCGGGAGGAACGGCGACGCGTCCGGTATCGACGCAAGCTCCGGCTGAAGGCTGCCCTGCTCGGCCGGTCCAGGGGCGGGCAGACCAGCAAGGTCCACCTCGCCGCCGACCGGAAGTGCCGCCCACTGGCGATCCTCCTGAGCGCGGGCCAGGCGGCGGACAGCCCGCAGTTCATCCCCGTGCTGAAGAAGGTGCGGGTGCGTGGGCCTGTCGGCCGTCCCCGCACCCGGCCCGGCGCGGTCGCCGCAGACAAGGCCTACTCGTCCCGCGGTAACCGCGCCTATCTGCGCAAACGCCGCATCAAGGCGGTGATCCCGGAGAAGAAGGACCAGGCCGCCAATCGGAAGAAGAAGGGCAGCAGGGGCGGCAGGCCCGTCAGCCACGACACCGAGCTTTACAAGGAACGGAACACCGTCGAACGCGCGATCAACAGGATGAAGGCATGGCGAGGCATCGCAACGCGCTACGACAAGACCCCTGGGAGCTACCTCGCCGGCCTCCACCTCCGCGCCTCGATGATCTGGATCAAGGACCTCACACGAGCCACCCCTTGATCACAACCAAATACGCTCCCTAGG
>NZ_JBVHHL010000185.1:0-1119 GCF_055561075.1 Streptomyces sp. NPDC022910 | reverse complement strand
CACCGGCCGAATACGAAGCCACCTACTACCGGACAACCAAGAAACCCCAGGCCACAACCACGATCTAGAGTCTCCGACCTACCCGGGGCGGTTCAGCCCAGTCCTTGAGCGGCTCCTATTGGACGCCCACGAGACCGCAGTTACGCAGGAGACGGCGCAGGCCTTGCTCGAACGGAGGGACCTGGCCGGTCTGCGCGCGGTGCTGGCGGCGCTGTCGCGGGCCGAGGAGTGGTGGACCGCCGACCAGCTCGACGGCGAGGTGTTCGGCTAACAGAGTTGGATGATCGCCGACGACCGGACGGACGAGTTCGTGGACCAGCTTGTGAGACTCGCCGCCGACCAGGACAAAGGAGTCCGTGACGAAGCCCTGCGGCAGTCACGGCCTGGGGAGCAGCCATGAATAAGCGTCGGTACGTAGCCAGAGGCGTGCCTGGCGGCTACCGGATCTGGGACAACCGAGGGCGCCGATGGTGGGGCGATCTCTACGAGCTGTGTCCCGATCTTCTACTGGTCGAGCTGAACGGCGCGGCCGACAGCGAAAAGATCACGGCTCTGCTCAAACAGTACCGAGCCCAGAAGCGGTAGCGGCAGCCGGGGCCGTCTCCGGGCCGTCGGAGGCGAACCAACGTTGACAGACCATGACAGCCGATCACCACATCGGTGCTGGTCAGAAAGACACCGCAAGGAAGAGCCCCAGGTCAGAGACTTGGCGCGTCACTTCCAGAAGAACTGACGATAGCCTGGCCGATTCAACGGGGACGTCCGCGGCCGGATGCGGTGCTACGCACAGGCGACCAGCCCGCAGGTTCGGGATTGGGCCCGCTGTAGGTATTGATGGCCAAGTACCGCGTATCAGGCTGCGGCAGCCGAGCTATCAGATCCGACGGCGGCTGTACCCCGGAACTGATTGCATCGACGAAGCACACCGCGTCGGCGGGGTTGAACCCTCCGCCGGCACGGCGTACAGCCTTGAGCGCATCGAACCGGCGTCCTAGACCAATCAGCCGCTCAACCTCGGCGTCCAGCTGAGGTGCCCCGAAGTTTCCGGACAGGGACCCAATAGGATCTCTACGTAAGGAAACGAGAGGCAAGACGTGGCACCACCCAGTAAGTACTCGC
>NZ_JBVHHL010000184.1:0-1174 GCF_055561075.1 Streptomyces sp. NPDC022910 | reverse complement strand
ACAGGCGTGGATCAACGACCCAGCAAAGCGGAGGGAACCCGCGCGACAGATCTCATAGCATTACAAGCGTCTCAATTGACTTGACATCCACCGGCCTACGAGGAAAGCCTCGTGAACTGCCCGGATTGCGACACGCCAACGCTCGTCCTAGAAGCCGAGACGGCTGCCGGCGACGGATCCGTTCCGCTTTGCTTCAACTGCGCGGAGGTGCAGGACGACCTGGAGGAATGCGTGCGGTGTGGGCGGCTTTACCGGCCCACGGACGAGGAGGCCATCTGCTCCGACTGCTTCGCCGACCTAGGGTGAGCCCGGGCTCGTCTTCTTGGCGGAGCACGGCAGTGGTCTGGGCTGGTGGAGCTGGGCCTGGTGTCGGTGCCAGCGCTTGGCACACACGAGAACAGGGCCTAGGGGAGCCATCGGTCGGCGCGGCAAGGGCGTGCAACGGAGGCCATGACGCCCCCGCGACGAACCGTGCGCCGGCCGCGATGTCGCCGCAGGCAACCCGCCGTACCTCGTGGCTTCATCGCGGCCTCCGTCGAAGGGGCACAGACCGGGCAGCGGCGGCGCGTAAGACGCCATTTCATTTGGCTAGCCTGCGGTGGCATATGAGGGTTGCGGCGATGGCTGTGAAGGCGAGGAAGTGTGCGGGCTTGCGCTCGTAGCGGCGGTGGAGACGCCGGCAGCCAGACAGCCAGGACACGGTTCGTGCCACGACCCACCGGTGCCGGCCCAGCCGTTGGGATGACTCGATGCCTTTGCGGGCGATGCGGTGCCGGATGCCGCGTGGGGTCCATCATCGCGGCCCGCACCTCGTCGGCCCTGATCTGATGGCGTGTGCCGTCGATCATCGTGCAGTCGGCCAGGTGGATGACGGCGGGCTCTGGCCAGTGCGGGGTGCGCTTCTGCTGGACGACGTATCCGACCTGTAGCAAGGGGGTCTACCGGCGGTACCGCGGGCTGGTCCCGGTCGTCCGGGACAGAGAAGGGGATGGGCGGGGATGTCCTCGGGGCACTCAAGGCTTACGGCAGGCCAGCTCTCAGCTGGCAGCCCAGCCCATCCCCACGCGGCCTGTTGTTTCAGCCTGGATCCACCGCGTGATTTCTGATCACGGGTGTCGGGCGGGTTCTGGGTGTTTCTTCGGGATGCGGGCAGCGGCGATTGCCGGGTGGCCGT
>NZ_JBVHHL010000183.1:0-1176 GCF_055561075.1 Streptomyces sp. NPDC022910 | reverse complement strand
CAGCCCTGCTTGCAGGGTGTGCCGCAGGGCGTAAAAGGCAGACTCGACCTCCCACCGTTCATGGTAGAGGCGGACGAGTGTGGCGGCCGGGTCGCTGAGAGGATCGAGCAGACTTGTGACCAACAGGTAGGAGTCGCCGATCTGCTGGCCGTCGGCGCACGTGGCGGTGACCGTGGCATCGATGATCCGCACGGGGCGGCCATCGAGATGAGTGAGGTAGGAGCCGTCGGGCAGGACCTTCTCGATGAGCGGGCGGCGGCTGGACCGGAGGCGGATCAGGTACTGGGCCCCTGTGGCGGACACCGCGCTGAGGAACGCGTCGGAGTCGAATCCTCGGTCTGCCAGTAGCAGCATCTGCGGGCTCAGCGCCGGCAGCAGGGTGGTGGCGGAGGCCAGTTCACCCACCGCGCAGGGCCCGAAGGCCGCCGCGAGCAGGCCTCGCGTGCCCGTCTCGCAGAGCACCGTCAAGCGAAGTGCCGGATAGCCGGCGTCCCCCTGCTGGTTGCGGGACTTTCCCAGCACCGCGCGCAGGCTCGGCCGGTCGGGCGTCTTGATCGAGCTGCACCCGTCGAAGGCCACGGTTCGCCAGTGTCGGTAGCGCACCCCGGGAGCCTGAGGTGGAGCCAGGGGCCCAGCCAGAACCTCGAACAGGAGTTTGAAAGGGGCCGGCCCCAGACGGCGCCGGACCTCTCCCAGTGCACGCTCCGAAGGCAAGAGGCGCAGGTCAACGGGTAGACCGGCGATGAGCTTCCCCCAGACTCGCGCGTACCCCAGCGATGGGAAGAGCGTCAGGGCCAGCACGAAGTAGACCCCCACCCGCGAGGGCAGCAGCCGCAGCCGCTGCTGGACCCGACGGGTCTGATCCAGCACCTCCTCCACGAGCTCGAAGGGTACGTACTGCGTCAACTCCCCCAGATGGCCGGGCGCATACAGGCCGCGGGCAGTCGTGATGGTGCGCGTGAACACCGAGATGGCACACTTGCCGAGCAACGGGACCCCCGAAGCAGGATTACTTGGTCGTTCTCCATGCTTCCACCAAGGGTCCCGTTCCACTGTCCGCTCAAGAGCCCAGCCTCGTAGGGCCGTTAACCGATGCACCGGACAACCGCGACGGGACGGCCACACCGCTGCCACCGATTTGACCTGCGGCGTTTCCGCTTAACTGCCGGGCATTGG
>NZ_JBVHHL010000182.1:0-1255 GCF_055561075.1 Streptomyces sp. NPDC022910 | reverse complement strand
TTGACCTGCGGCGTTTCCGCTTAACTGCCGGGCATTGGGCCCTGGACACGCGCATTCACCACCGCCTGGCAGCGGGCCCACCAGCTCCCGGCCCTAATGGGACTCAACGGCCCGTGGGAGAGACTACGGTCCGTAGCCGCCAGCAGGTGAGCACTTTCCAGCCCGGAGCCACTGCGAGTTCTGAGGTGAGACCGTGCCCCTGCTGGTCGGCCGGGAGGCCTGACTGCTGATGGGATGGCGTGCCCGCCGGGTAGTTGGGCGTGAGCACTGGATCCATTAGGGCGCGAGCCGTGCCTTCCGCAGGCTACGCAAGGTCCGTACAGGAGCGAAAGGCTGGGAGCTGGTGCTGTTCATCGGGGATGACTGGGCCGAAGACCACCATGACGTCGAGGTGCAGGACGCGGCGGGGCGCAGGCTGGCGAGCGCGCGGTTGCCCGAGGGGGTGGAGGGGATCGCGAAGCTGCACGCCCTGGTCGCCCGGCACGGCGGTGAGGACCTGGAGCCCGAGCAGGTGACGGTTGGGATCGAGACCGACCGCGGGCCGTGGGTGCAGGCGCTGATCGCGGCCGGCTACCGGGTCTACGCGATCAACCCGAAGCAGGCGTCCCGGTTCAAGGAGCGATACGCAACCTCAGGGGCCAAGAGCGACAAGGGTGACGCGCATGCGCTGGCGGACATGGTCCGCATCGACGGCGGCCAGCTGCGTCCCGTGGCTGGTGACAGCGACCAGGCCCAGGCGGTGAGGGTCGTCGCCCGCGCACACCAGACGCTGATCTGGGAGCGTACCCGCACCTTCCAGCGGCTGCGCAGTACGCTGCGGGAGTACTTCCCCGGCGCGCTGACCGCCTACGCCGGGTTGGAGTTGACCAGCACCGACGCGCTGGAACTGCTGATCAAGGCACCCACCCCGGAGCAGGCGGCGAAGCTAACGAAGGCGCAGATCACCGCAGTTCTTGCCAGGCACCGCCGCCACCACCGGGACCAGAAGACCGCCGCCATCCAGGCCGCTCTGCGCGAGCCCCAGCTCGGCGTCGCTGCCCCAGTGGCTGCCGCCTATGGCGCGGCGGCGGTCGCCCACGCGAAGCTGGTGATCGCGCTGAACGAACAGATAGCGGCGCTGGAGGAGCAGGTGAGCGCGCATTTTCGGGCGCACCCGGACGCTGAGCCTGGATCCACCGCGTGATTTCTGATCACGGGTGTCGGGCGGGTTCTGGGTGTTTCTTCGGGATGCGGGCAGCGGCGATTGCCGGGTGGC
>NZ_JBVHHL010000181.1:0-1300 GCF_055561075.1 Streptomyces sp. NPDC022910 | reverse complement strand
GGTCAGTAATCCGGTCGCCTGACGGCGACACCCTGTGTGCGTGAAAATCGGTGCGTGGTCGTCCGGCGGACGTCGTCTCGCCTTGGCGCGTTCCGAGCCCGTGGGTCAGTAGGACGCTGGGGGTCCACCGACAGGCACCCGGATGTGTTGCTCCGAGCACGTGAATCAGACTCTTCCGCCTGCCGGACCCCCGCCGGACGGTCGCGTGCTCGCGGCCGACGACAGGAGGGGGCGCCGGGGCTATGGAAGTAATCCACGAACGCTGCGCGGGGATCGACATCAGCAAGGTCGACGTGAAGGTCTGCATTCGCGTGCCCAGCACCGGCAAGCGGCGCCGCAGCGAGGTGCGAACCTTCTCCGCGGTGACCTCCGGACTGCTGGCCATGCGGGACTGGCTGCTCGCCGAAGGCATCACCGTGGTCGGCATGGAAGCCACCGGCGTGTACTGGAAGCCGGTTTTCTACCTGCTGGAACACGACATGGAGTGCTGGCTTCTCAACGCCCGGCACATGAAGTCGGTGCCAGGCCGCAAGACCGACGTCAAGGACTCCGAGTGGATCGCCAAGCTCGTCGAACACGGCCTGGTCCGCCCCTCGTTCGTGCCCCCGGAACCGATCCGGCAACTGCGGGACGTCACCCGCTACCGCACCGAGATCATCCGCGAACGCACCCGCGAGACCCAGCGGCTGGAGAAACTGCTGGAGGACACCGGCATCAAGCTGTCCGCCACCGTCTCCAACATCCTGGGCGTCTCCGGCCGGGCCATGCTCGAAGCCCTCATCGCCGGCGAACGCGACCCCCATGTGCTGGCGGATCTGGCCAAGGGCAGCATGCGCCGCAAGACCGACGCCCTCATCGAGGCCCTGACCGGGAACTTCACCGCCCACCACGCCTTCCTGGCACGGACGATGCTGGACCGTATCGACGCCTGCACCGCCACCGAGGCCAAGCTCAGTAAGCACATCGAGGTGATGCTTGAGCCCTTTCGCCGCCGCATCGAGCTCCTCGTGACCATCCCCGGCGTCGACACGCGCGCCGCACAGGTGATCCTCGCCGAGATCGGCGCAGACATCGATCGTTTCCCCAGCGCGGCCGACCTGGCCTCCTGGGCTGGCGTGTGTCCCGGCAACCACCAGTCCGGCGGCAGAAACGGCAGCGGGAAGACCCGGCACGGCGATCCCTGGCTGAAGGCCGCCCTCGGTCAGGCCGCCGTGTCCGCGGCGCGGA
The DNA here is from genome assembly GCF_055561075.1 of Streptomyces sp. NPDC022910. Lineage (NCBI taxonomy): Bacteria > Bacillati > Actinomycetota > Actinomycetes > Kitasatosporales > Streptomycetaceae > Streptomyces > Streptomyces sp. NPDC022910. The sequence goes on along the minus strand of NZ_JBVHHL010000181.1, from coordinate 73 downwards.
CCAAGGACACCTATCTCGCGGCCCGCTACCGGCGCATCGTCGCCCGTCGCGGCAAGAAGCGCGCCCTGGTCGC
>NZ_JBVHHL010000180.1:0-1314 GCF_055561075.1 Streptomyces sp. NPDC022910 | reverse complement strand
GTCGTCGGGGACGCCCAGGCGGTAGTCGTGGCGCACGACCGGGGAGAAGTGGGAGACGGCCAGCAGCGGTGTGCCCTCCGCGTCGAGGCGCAGGAACGCGAACACGTTGTCGTCGGCGGCATCGCCCACCACCCACTGGAAGCCGGACGGTTCGGTGTCGCACTCCCAGAGCGCCGGTGTGTGGCGGTAGCCCGCGTTGAGGTCGCGGACCAGGTCGCGCACACCCCGGTGATCGGCCTCCGCCCCGTACGCGGGGTCCAGCAGCCACCAGTCCGGGCCGTGGGCCTCGGACCATTCGGCTCCCTGGGCGAATTCCTGCCCCATGAAGAGGAGCTGCTTTCCGGGGTGGGCCCACATGAAGCCCAGATAGGCGCGGTGGGTGGCGCGCTGCTGCCACCAGTCGCCCGGCATCTTCGACACCAGGGACCGCTTGCCGTGCACGACCTCGTCGTGGGAGATGGGGAGCACGTAGTTCTCGCTGTACGCATACACCATCGAGAACGTCATCTCGTGATGGTGGTACTTGCGGTGGACCGGCTCATGGCTCATGTACTGAAGCGAGTCGTGCATCCAGCCCATGTTCCACTTCAGCCCGAAGCCCAGTCCGCCGAAGCCGCTCGGGCCGCGGTGGTGCGTGGCGCGCGTGACGCCGTCCCAGGCCGTGGACTCCTCGGCGATGGTGACCACACCCGGGTTGCGCCGGTAGACCGTGGCGTTCATCTCCTGCAAAAACGCCACCGCGTCCAGGTTCTCCCGGCCGCCGTACTCGTTCGGGCTCCACTGGCCCGGTTCCCGTGAGTAGTCCAGGTACAGCATGGAGGCCACCGCGTCCACGCGCAGGCCGTCGATGTGGAACTCCTCGCACCAGTAGACGGCGTTGGCGACGAGGAAGTTGCGCACCTCGCGCCGTCCGTAGTCGAACTCCAGCGTCCCCCAGTCCGGATGCGCCGCGCGCAGCGGGTCCTCGTGCTCGTACAGGGGGCGCCCGTCGAACTCGGCCAGCGCCCAGTCGTCGCGCGGGAAGTGCGCCGGCACCCAGTCCATCAGGACGCCGATGCCGGCCCGGTGCAGCGCGTCGACCAGGTACTTGAAGTCGTCGGGCGTGCCCAGGCGGGCGGTGGGCGCGTAGAAGCCGGTGACCTGGTAGCCCCAGGAGCCGCCGAAGGGGTGCTCGGCGATCGGCATCAGTTCGACATGGGTGAAGCCGAGGTCCTTCACGTACGCGGGGAGCTGCTCGGCCAGCTGACGGTAGGTCAGCCCAGGGCGCCAGGACGGCAGATGCACCTCGTACACCGAGAACGGCGCCGCGTGCAC
>NZ_JBVHHL010000179.1:0-1321 GCF_055561075.1 Streptomyces sp. NPDC022910 | reverse complement strand
TGAATCGCCCCGGGTTTGATGGAGACATCGAAGACCCGGAAGGATGCCGATCATGGCTGCTCCCCGTAAGTACCCTGACGAACTGCGCGAGCGTGCGACGCGGCTGGCGATCGAGGCCCGCAAGGACCCCGCCGGCAGGGCCGGTGCGATCAAGCGGATCGCTGACCAACTCGACGTGCACCCTGAGGCCCTGCGCGGCTGGGTCAAGCGGGCCGAGACCGACGAGGGCATCGTGCCTGGCGCCACCAGCACCGACGCTGCACGAATCGCTGAGCTGGAGCGGGAGGTGAAGGAACTGCGGCGGGCGAACGCAATATTGAAGTCCGCCTCGGCTTTCTTCGCCGCGGAGCTGGACCGTCCACTGCGATGAAGGTCGCCTACATCGACCAGTACAAGGAGACGTTCGGCGTCCAGCCGATCTGCGACGTCCTCGCCGAGACGGACGCGCCGATCGCGCCGAGCACCTACTACGCCGCCCGCACCCGCCCGCCCTCGGCCCGCAGCCTGCGAGACGAGGAGATCACCAAGGAGATACGCCGGATCCACGAGGCCAACTACGGCGTCTACGGGGCCCGCAAGGTCCACGCCGCCCTCCGGCGCGAGGGATTCGAGGTGGCCCGCTGCACGGTCGAGCGCCTCATGCGCGCGGCCGGTCTGCGCGGGGTAATCCGGGCCAAGAGCCCACGCACCACCCGCCCCGCACCCGAGACCGACCGGCCCGCCGACCTGGTCGAGCGGCAGTTCACCGCGAGCGCGCCGAACCAGCTGTGGGTCGCGGACATCACCTACATCAGAACCTTCTCCGGCTGGGTCTACGCCGCTTTCGTCATCGATGTCTTCTCCCGCATGGTCGTCGGCTGGCAGGTCGCCACCTCCCTCTACACCGACCTCGCCCTCGACGCCCTGGAGATGGCGATCTGGCGCCGCCGGCACACCGGCGCCGACCTCACCGGCCTCACGCACCACTCGGACCGCGGAGTCCAATACCGAGCTCTGCGCTACACCGAACGTCTCGAACTTGAGGCCGCCGTGGCCTCGGTCGGCTCCAAGGGCGACTCGTACGACAACGCCCTGGCCGAGGCGTTCAACAGCCTGTTCAAGGCCGAGCTGATCCGCAACAAGGGACCCTGGACCGGCATCAACGACGTCGAGGTCGCGGTCGCCGAGTACATCGACTGGTTCAACCAGCGCCGCCTCCACGGCGAACTCGGCCACATCACCCCAGCCGAACAAGAGGCCGCCCACTACCTCGCGGCCGAACCTCCTGCGTCACTCCAGAAAGCCAGCTAACTCAGTCTCCACGAAACCCAGGGCTTGACAC
>NZ_JBVHHL010000178.1:0-1330 GCF_055561075.1 Streptomyces sp. NPDC022910 | reverse complement strand
TGAACCGCCCCGGGTAGGTCGGAGACTCTAGATCGTGGTTGTGGCCTGGGGTTTCTTGGTTGTCCGGTAGTAGGTGGCTTCGTATTCGGCCGGTGGGACGTGGCCTATCTCACCGTGCAGGCGGCGGTAGTTGTACCAGTCGACCCATTCGGCGGTGGCCAACTCGACTTCGGCGAGGGTCTTCCAGGGCCGCTGCGGTTTGATGAGTTCGGTCTTGTACAGGCCGATCGTCGATTCCATCAGCGCGTTGTCGAGCGCGTCGCCGACCGAGCCGATGGATGCTGCGATGTCCTCGCGGTCCAGGTGCTCGGCCAGCTTGAACGAGGTGTACTGCGAACCCGCATCCGAGTGATGGATCAGCTCGCCCCGCTGGGGCGGAGTCCCGCTGCGGTCGCGTTGCCATAGGCCCATCTCCAGTGCGGCCAGTACGAGTTCGGTGTGCTTGGTGGTGGCCGCGGACCAGCCGACGATGCGGCGGGAGAAGGTGTCCACGACGAACGCGACATACACGGTGCCGGCCCACGCGGCGACGTGTGTGAAGTCCGCGACCCAGGTGCGGTTCGGTGCGTCGGCGACGAAGTCACGCTCGACGCGGTCCGGCGCCCGCTCGGCGGCCGGATCCGCAACCGTGGTGATCACTTTCTTGCCGCGGACCACGCCGGCGATGCCCAGTTCGCGCATGAGGCGTTCGACGGTGCAGCGGGCCACTTGATGGCCTTGCCGGGTCAGCTCGCGCCAGATCTTTCTGGCACCGTAGACACGGTAGTTGACCTCGAATATCTCCTTGATCAGTGCCTTGAGTTCCTCGTCCCGCAGTTGCCGGGCCGACGGCTTGTCCTGGCGATTCTTGTGGGCGTAGTAGGTGGAGGGGGCGATGCTGACCTCGTGCTCGCTCAGCACGCGGCAGATCGGCTCGACACCGCCGAAGCGGTCCCGCATCTCGTCGATGAACGCTACGAGCGCAGATGTGGCCGGTCGAGCTCGGCCGCGAAGAAAGCCGATGCGGCCTTCAAGATGTCGTTCGCCCGCCTTAGTTCGGCGTTCTCCTTCTTCAAAGCCTTGACCTGAGCCGATTCCTCGGTCGTCGTCCCAGGCCGGGCACCGGCGTCGATCTGGTCCTGGCGGACCCACTTGCGCAGCGTCTCGGTTGTCCCGATCCCCAGCTTCGAAGCGACTGCCTTCATCGCGGCCCACTCGGTGTCGTACTCGGGCCGCACCTCGGCGACCATGCGAACCGCACGCTTGCGCAGCTCAACGGGGTAAGGGGAGGGACGTGCCATGACTCAATCCTCTCAGAGAATCGAGCCTCCATTCGACCCGGGGCGATTCA
>NZ_JBVHHL010000177.1:0-1333 GCF_055561075.1 Streptomyces sp. NPDC022910 | reverse complement strand
GCTACCTCGCCGGCCTCCACCTCCGCGCCTCGATGATCTGGATCAAGGACCTCACACGAGCCACCCCTTGATCACAACCAAATACGCTCCCTAGGTCTGTCTTGATCTTGGTGTGGTTCTGCTGGGCAGGGGTTGGTGGCAGGTGGTGCAGGTGCCGGTCCAGCAGGTCAGCAGGTCCTGGAGGGTGTCGAGGATCTGGTAGAGGGTGAGTCCGGTGTGTCGGCTTTTGGGGCCAGTCGCTGTTCGGTGAGGAAGGCGTGGGCGGCGGTGACGAGGGTGGCGTGGTGGTGCCAGCCGTTCCAGGAGCGGCCTTCGAAGTGGTCCAGGCCCAGGCCGTGCTTGAGTTCGCGGTAATCATGCTCGATGCGCCAGCGGATCTTTGCCAGGCGGACCAGCTCCGGGATCGGGGTGTCGTCGGGCAGGTCGGACAGCCAGAACCGGGTTGGTTCGTCCTGGCCGTCGGGCCATTCGGCCAGCAGCCGCACCTCGGGCAGGACGCCGTCCCACCGGCCGTGCCCGGCCACCGCGGCTGCCTGGGCCAGGCGACGCGAGCGCACCCCAGCCGGCCGGACCCGCAGTGTGAGGAAGCGGGAGGTCATCGGGCCGCGGGAGCCTTCCCGCCAGGTCACCTCCTGGAAGGCTTCGCGTCCGGCGGCCGCTGCAAGGTTGGCCACCGTCACCGGTGGCTGCCGGTAACGGGGCAGCGGCGGGCGGCCGTTGCCGGACCGGACCGGGGCGGCCGGGTGCGCGTCATACGGCTGGACGGTGATATCGCCGCGGATGCCGACCACGTACGCGTGTCCCCGCTCGGCCAGGCCGGCGCGGAAGTCGGCGTTCTGGCCGTAGCCGGCATCCGAGACCACGACCGGCGGCACAAGGTGCCATCCGGCCAGTTCATCCAGGGCGTCCAGGGCCAGCCGCCACTTCTCCCGGTGCCCGGCCCCCTCGGGCACTCCGGTCCGCCGACGCCGCACAGCGTCATCCGCCCATGCCCGGGGCAGGAACAGCCGCCAATCAAGCGGGCACGAGGCCGTGTCGGAGACCGCGTGCACGCTGACCGCGACCTGGCAGTTGGCCTGCTTGCCCAGCGCACCGCAGTATTGCGGAGCAACCCCGACCGACATCCGTCCGTCCTTGGGGAACGACACGTCATCGATCGCCCAGGCGTCCGGGCCGATCCGCGGCACCAGCCGCTGAGCTATCCGCCGCCGCACCGGCACCGGATCCCACGTGGACTGGTTTGAGGGGCCTCGCGTTTTTCGGACAGGGTCTGGCCGAGCAATTCATGCCGTGAGTTGCAATTCCTGGAACTCGGCGTGCACTTCGCCCGGGG
>NZ_JBVHHL010000176.1:0-1360 GCF_055561075.1 Streptomyces sp. NPDC022910 | reverse complement strand
TGTCAATCCCCTGGTTTCGTAGAGACCTCTCCTATGCGGCCTGGCACCTCTGGTCGCTCTTCTTGCGTGCTTCGGTGATGGTCCGTTCGAACTCCTTCGGCGGCAGGCCGTCGGCCGCGCTGTGCCTGCGTCGCGGGTTGTAGAACCCGGTGATCCAAGTGGCGATCTTCAGGCGGGCCTCGGTGCGGGTGGCGAACTGGTGCCGGTGGATGTACTCGACCTTGATCAGCGAGTTGAACGACTCCGCGGCGGCATTGTCCAGCGCCGACCCCACCCGCCCCATGGACTGCACCACGCCCAGGCGGTCACACAGGGTGTTGTACACCTCTGACGTGTACTCACTTCCCCTGTCGCTGTGGAAGATCGTCCCGTCCCTTCGGCCGCCGCGCGTCGCGATGGCCATCTTCAACGACGCTCCGACCAGGGCCGCGTCATGGTGCTCGCCCATGGCGTAGCCGAGGCAGCGGCGCGAGAACGCGTCGATGACCGTGGCCAGATAGATCTTGCCCTCACCGGTCTCGATCTCCGTCATATCGCCGTACCAGAGAACGTCCGGGGCCACCGCGTCGAAACGGCGATTCACCAGGTCAGGGGCGGCCTTCCGCTTGCCCTGCCGGGTCAGCGACCGCCGCCTGGGCGGCTTGCGGCCCTGCAGACCGAGCTCGGCCATGATCTCCGCGACCGTGTTCACCGATACCTGCCAGCCCTCCGCCCACAGGTCCAAGGTGATCCTCGGCGAGCCGTAGGTGCCGCCGGACTCCGTGAAGAAGTGGATGATCCGCTCCTCCAGCCTCGCCCTCCTGACCTCACGCTTCGTCGGCTCGTCGGGGCGCCGGCGCCATTTGTAGAACCATGCCTCGCTCACCCCGACCACCCGGCAGGACACCCGGTGCGGGACGCCATGCTCGACCCTCTGGTTACCGATGAAGGCGACCACCGCCTCCGGAGCGTTCTCGGTCACTTCACCCAGAGGGCCATGCATCGCTTGAAGACATCACGCTCCATCTCCAGCTCCCGGATCCGCTTGTTCTTCTCCCCGATCTCCCGGCGCAGCCGCTCCAGCTCGGCCCGCTCGGCCTCCCGCACCCGACCGCTACCGCCACCACCACTGGCGGCTGTCGGTTGTACGGGCCGGTCCGAGGACGTCGTCCCGTTGCGCCGCCACCGCGACACCCAACTGTGCAGCGTGCCCGGGTTGATGCCGAGCTCCTCGGCGACCTCGCCGGCCGATCTCCCGGTCTCGACCACGATGCGCACCGCGCCCTCACGGAACTCGGCGTCGTACGGCGGCTTCTTCTTGGACCCCATGAATCCCAACTTCCCCTGCAATCACGGGCTCCACGCTACGAGGGGATGGTCA
>NZ_JBVHHL010000175.1:0-1420 GCF_055561075.1 Streptomyces sp. NPDC022910 | reverse complement strand
GTCTTCCGTGAGTGCGCAAGATCTGGTCGAGGACGAGTTGGCGGCGGAGGACCTCCAGGCCCTGGATACGGAGTTCGAGGCAGTGTGCGCCCGGATCGGGCCGTTGTTCTACCGGCCCGAGTCGCGGGCGCACGCGCGCGAGTACCTGCGCGGGCTGCTGGCCCCGCTGGAGAAGAAGAACGGCTGGACCATCGCCGAGCACGCGGGGGCGCCCGAGCCCAAGCGCATGCAGCGGTTCTTGAACCTGACCCCGTGGGACTCGGACCGGCTGCGGGACGAGCTGATCGGATACGCGATGGAGCGGTTTGCCGACGAACGCGCAGTGCTGATCGCGGACCCGACCGGGTTCGCCAAGAAGGGCCGCAAATCCGCCGGGGTGCAGCGGCAGTACTCCGGCACGCTGGGGCGGATCGACAACTGCCAGATCGGGACGTTCCTGGCCTACGCCACCCCCGGTGGCCACCGGCTGCTGCTGGATCGGGAGTTGTACCTGCCCGAGCACACCTGGGTGGATGACCGCGAGCGATGCCGCGAGGCCGGCGTGCCCGACACCGTCCCCTTCCGCACCCGTCCGCAGCAGGTCCAGCTCATGGTCCAGCGGGCGCTTGAGGCGAAGGTGCCCTTCGCCTGGTTCGCCGCCGACGAGGAGTTCGGCCAGAACCCGGCCCTGCGCGCCTTCCTGGAGGAGCGCACCGTCTCCTATGTGATGGCGGTGCCGAAGAACACCGAGGCCGCCACGGCGTCCGGGGATGCAGGGAAGATCGAGGAGCTGGCCGCCGCGCTGCCCAAGCGGGCCTACACCCGCCGGGCCTGCGGGATCGGCACGAAGGGCTTCCGCAGCTACGACTGGGCCGTGATCGAGAGCGCCGACCCCGACCACCGCTACATCGTCCGACGCCCGCTGGGCGGCGGCGAGTTGGCCTACTTCCACTGCTTCACCCCGCGCCGCGACCCACTGGGCGAGGTGATCCGCGCGATCGGCTCGCGCTGGCCGGTGGAGGAGTGCTTCGAGGCCGCCAAGCAGGAGGCCGGACTCGACCAGTACCAGGTACGCAAGTACGACGCCTGGTACCGGCACGTCACGATGTCGATGCTGGCCCTGTGTCTGCTCGCGGTGATGCGACAGACGCTTCAAAAGGGGAACCTCGGCCTGTGGACAACTTTCCGGGGCCGGGCTGACGGACCGTCCGCAACCGGCTGAGCCCGCCGCGGCCGGGCGAGTCCAGCCCCGCCGGGGCATACACGTCTCCCTCGCCGAGGCCCGCCGCCTGTTCAACCTCATCGGCCGCCCCCTCCGCGAGATCCAAAACGCCCTGCGTTGGTCAACGTTCCGCCGTCGCCACCAAGTTGAGGCCCGCAGGCACCACTTCCGCCGACGCATGCGCATCCAGATGATGCAGATCTAGCCCTGTAGTACTAG
>NZ_JBVHHL010000174.1:0-1426 GCF_055561075.1 Streptomyces sp. NPDC022910 | reverse complement strand
GAGCAATGCTCAGTACCTGTGGATCGGCCTCGGGAAGGGTGCCTCGCGGAACGCGGAGGGCGTACCTTCCCGAGTGATCGATTGATGGTCACCGAGTAGGCCCGCGTTCGCAGCGCGGGTCGGGAAGGCACGCCCGTGCTCAGCGTAGTCAATGCCGACGGCAGCACCCCGAACGGCTCCCTGATCGACGAGATCGTCCGCGAAGGGGCGAGGCGCATGCTCGCCGCCGCCCTCGAAGCCGAAGTCAACGCCTACATAGCGGAGTTGGCTGATCAACGGGACGACAACGGCCGCCGACTGGTGGTACGCAACGGCTACCACCAGCCCAGGTCAGTGACCACGGCCGCCGGGGCGGTGGAGGTGAGGGCCCCGCGGGTGAACGACAAGCGCATCGACGAGAGCACCGGGGAACGCAAGCGGTTCTCCTCGGCGATCCTGCCGCCGTGGTGCCGCAAGTCCCCGAAGATCAGCGAGGTGCTGCCGCTGCTCTACCTGCACGGCCTGTCCTCTGGAGACTTCGTCCCCGCGCTGGAGCAGTTCCTGGGCAGCTCGGCCGGTCTCTCGCCGGCCACCGTCACCCGCCTCACCACCCAGTGGCAGGCCGACCACAAGGCATTCGGCGAGCGCGACCTGGCCGGATCCGACTACGTCTACGTCTGGGCCGACGGTATCCACCTGCGCATCCGGCTCGCGGAGGCGAAGTCCTGCGTCCTGGTGCTGATGGGCGTGCGCGCGGACGGCACCAAGGAACTGATCGCGATGGCCGACGGCTACCGCGAGTCCGCCGAGTCCTGGGCCGACCTGCTGCGTGACTGCGCCCGCCGCGGCATGCGCGCGCCCGTGCTCGCGGTCGGCGACGGCGCGCTCGGCTTCTGGAAGGCCCTCGCGGAGGTCTTCCCCGAAGCCCGCCACCAGAGGTGCTGGGTTCACAAAACGGCCAATGTCGTCAACGCCCTGCCGAAATCGGCCCAGCCCGGCGCCCGCAAGGCCCTGCAGGACATCTACAACGCTGAGGACCGCGACCACGCGCTCAAGGCGGTCACCGCCTTCGAGCACGCCTACGGCGCGAAGTGGCCCAAGGCGGTGAAAAAGGTCACCGACGACGTCGAGGAGCTGCTGGCGTTCTACGACTTCCCCGCCGAGCACTGGATCCACCTGCGCACGACGAATCCCATCGAGTCGACGTTCGCGACGGTCCGGTTGCGGACCAAGGTCACCCGGGGAGCCGGCAGCGCGGCCGCCGCCCTCGCGATGGTCTTCAAGCTCGTCGAGTCCGCCCAGGCCCGCTGGCGGGCCGTGAACGCGCCCCACCTCGTCGCCCTCGTCCGCGCCGGAGCCCGCTTCGAACGCGGCCATCTCGTCGAGCGCCCCGAGGCTCACGCAGCCTAAACCACCTCAACCGACCCACAGGTATTGACTATTACTC
>NZ_JBVHHL010000173.1:0-1435 GCF_055561075.1 Streptomyces sp. NPDC022910 | reverse complement strand
TGACCTGACCCTATGAGGGCCGGGCCCCCTTCCGTGCTCAGCCGGACGATACATATCGTCCGGGTATCGACGGGCTCGGGAAGGAGGCCCTCAATGTCTGTCTACGTCGGTATCGATGTGCACCGCAAGCGGTCGCAGATCGCGGTCCTCGACCGGGACGGCGCGGTTCGCATCAATCGGAACGTGCCCAACGGGGTCGCGCAGGTCCTGGGCGTCATCGGGGACCTGCCGATCGGCACTCCGGTCGCGTTCGAGGCCGCCTACGGCTGGGGCTGGCTGGTGGAACTGCTGGAGGACTACGGCTACCAGCCGCATCTGGTCCACCCGCTGCAATGCAAGGCCATCGCCTCCGCCAGGCTCAAGAACGACAAGGTCGACGCGGCCACGCTGGGCCGGCTGCTGCGTGCGGACCTCCTGCCGGAAGCGTGGATCGCGCCGCTGGAGGTACGCCAGCAGCGGGCCCTGCTGCGGCACCGCTTCCAGCTGGTACGGCTGCGGACGCTGCTGCGCAACCGGGTCCACGCGGTACTCGCGGACCTGGGCCACGACCGGGCGGGCTCGGTCTTCACCGGACCGGGCCGGGTCTGGCTCGCCTCGCTCGAGCTGCCGGACGCCTCCCGCCGCGTGGTCGACGACCTGCTGCAGCTGATGGACGCGCTGCAGATTCCGATCGACGCCCTGGACGTGCAGCTCGCCGCGCGCGCCCGCGGCGACCCCCGCGTCAAACTCCTTACCGCCCTGCCGGGGGTGGGCCCACTCACCGCGCTGGTGATCCTGGCCGAGGTCGGCGACGTCACCCGTTTCCCGTCCGCGCGCAAGCTCGCCGCGTGGGCCGGTCTCACCCCGACCGTGCGCGGCTCGGACCTCACCGTCCGGCACGGCCACATCTCCAAGCAGGGAGACGCCTGGCTGCGGTGGATCCTGTGCGAGGCCGCACAGACCGCCAAGCGCCACCCGGACTTCGCCGACACCTACCGGGCCATCACCGCCCGCCGCGGCAAGAAAATCGCCACCACCGCCATCGCCCGCAAGCTCCTCACCCGCGCCTATCACCTCCTCCAAGCCGCCGAACCGCAGCCGCAGCGCAGGAAACGAGCCGCGCGATGAAATCCCTCCCGCACCGGCCGCCCGCAGACCCCGGGGTGAGCTCGCATCCATTGCATGAGACGGCCCTCCGCCGCGCTCGATGACCTGACTGAGCAGCCCCGGTCCCCGGACCACGGTCATGGCGCCGACCACACCGGCCAGACGCCGAATGGGTGCATGTGAACCCCACGCCGACCACGGCATCCCGGGAGCCAACCCAACGCGAACGACCCCGTGGCGGACCACAACTTCACTCCAAGAACGCCCAACGCCCTCGGTACGACTCAACAGCTAAAACCCGAGGTCAGGGACCCAATGCGCGCTTGACAAGCCCGGCCCTCATGGGTGC
>NZ_JBVHHL010000172.1:0-1459 GCF_055561075.1 Streptomyces sp. NPDC022910 | reverse complement strand
CCCCCGGGCGAAGTGCACGCCGAGTTCCAGGAATTGCAACTCACGGCATGAATTGCTCGGCCAGACCCTGTCCGAAAAACGCGAGGCCCCTCAGTACCTCATGCTGCCCGATCTCATCGCAGAGACCCCTACCCAAGGAGCACTTCTGTCGAATGCTGCTCTCTAGTCCGCCCGATTCATCGCCCCCATCCGCTTGGCACTTGGAGCCCCGAACGTATGGACAACATCGGCGCGAGAGAACGACGGCGCTCCTCCCCGGCGCTGTGCCTCTGTGTCTGTGCGGCCGTGTTGGTCGGCGAGGACTTGCTGCAACGTAGCTACCGCCGGGACCGAGCGGTCCTCGCGCACATCGCGACACACCTGCGGCCCCACCCAGACATGTAGCCCGAGCCGTCGCTGCTACCGAGCACGTTGTTGCACGCGATCTTGACCGGCTCATTGACGACGGGCTGGGGGTGCTCGTGACGGACGGTGCGCCCCCGTGCTCCGATCGTACCGGCGAGCCCCCTGAGTTTTGCCCGCCAGTAATCGTCCGTGAATTTCCCTGCAGGGACGCACAACATAGACCACGATCGCCGGTTAGCCAAACCGGCGATCGTGACGACCATTGAGGGTGTTCGCAGCGGCTGTGCTTGGCGGTGGAGCCCTTCGGACGCTACAGCCCTTCATGTCGGTGCCCTGCACTCGCAATGGACAGCGCCTGCCCATCAGCCGTGACGGAATGGGTGCGAGTTGCGCGCTGCCGCTTGGGCGGCCGACAAATCCGGAATCCCCGAGGAAACATCAATGGCTCGTCCACCTGCGCTCAAGCTCGCCGAGGTTCTAACGGAAATCCGGATGAGTCAATCGGCCTTCTACCGCCTACGCGCTCGCGGCCAGGCACCCCGAATGATCAAGCTGCCCAATGGTGAACTGCGCTGTCGCCGCGCTGACTTGGATGCGTGGTGGGAGGCATGCGAAAGGGATACGCCTGAATGGTGATGAGTTACAAGGTCCGGTTCTGGGACATTCGCGAGCGGCCCGACCGCCGCAAGGGATTTGAGGTCCGTTGGACGGTCAATGGGCGTGAAAAGTCCGAGTCCTTCCTCACCAAGGGGCTGGCGGAGAGCCGTCGCGCCAAGCTCATGACCGCCGCTCGCGACGGCGAACCCTTCGATGCCCGGACGGGTCTGCCAGCCTCCGAACTTCGGGCCCTGAAGCAGCGGACCACTTGGTACGTCCTGGCCCGGGAGTACATCGAGCAACGGTGGGACCGAACACCAGGGAACACGCGGCGCACGCTGGCAGATGCCTTGGCGACCATCACGCCAGCCTTCGTTGAACCAGGAGCCAGCTACCGGGCGCCCCGCGTGCTGCGGCGAGCGCTTGAGGTGCCCCGAAGTTTCCGGACAGGGACCCAATAGGATCTCTACGTAAGGAAACGAGAGGCAAGACGTGGCACCACCCAGTAAGTACTCGC
>NZ_JBVHHL010000171.1:0-1471 GCF_055561075.1 Streptomyces sp. NPDC022910 | reverse complement strand
TGAGGGCCTCCTTCCCGAGCCCGTCGATACCCGGACGATATGTATCGTCCGGCTGAGCACGGAAGGGGGCCCGGCCCTCATAGGGTCAGGTCAGCAGGCACCTCTTCCTATTTCCCCGTCCACAGACAGCCCCTCACGCGGTGGATCGAGGCTCAGTACTGCTCTCGGTGATGGCACAGGTGCCGGAGTCCGGCAGGAGGCTTACCGCCGCGTTCGGAGCACCGGCCGGTCGCATGGAGACCTTCACCGAGGTCACGCTTCCTCACGGTGATAGTCCTCGACGTCCGGACGGAGTGATCCGTGTTGAGCGGGCCGGCAAGCTCTGGACGGCGCTTCTGGAGACGAAGACCAATGAGGCTCAATGGCAATGCCCTCAAGGTCGATCAGGTCCAGGCGTATATGGATATCGCTGCCCGCCGTGGCTATGAGGCCGTGATCACTCTGTCGAACGATGTCGCGTTGGAGGGTAGTCCGCTGGTCGATGTGAAGATCGACGGACGGCGCAAGCACAAGGTGGCTCTCTGGCACCTCTCATGGGCGGAGGTTGCCCATCAGGCCCAGATGTTGATCCGGCACGAGGGCGTCGGTAATGCGGCGCACGCCTGGCTGCTGCAGGAACTGCTGTACTACTTGCAGCACGAGAACTCCGGCTGCCACGGCTTCCAGAACATGGGTCCGGCCTGGGTACCAGTACGCAACGGGATCGACGATGAAACCCTGTGCCAGGGAGACCCGCGCGCACTGGAGGTTGTCGAGAGCTGGGAGCGGCTCATCCGCCAGGTCTGCCTCCGACTGGGTGGCGAACTCGGGCAGAAAGTCCTGCCCGTCCGCCGTGCCAAGCGCGGAACGGATCCCAAGGCACTCCGGGCCAGCCTCGCCGATCAGCTCTGCATCGAAGGGAAAGTTCAAGCGGAGCTGCGCATCGAGGGCACGCCTGGGGTCCTGGCTATCAGCGCGGACCTGCGTACGGGCAAGCTCCGCACCTCGATCGAGATCCCTGCACCGGAGCAGGGCTACCCCCTGGCGTGGGCGAAACGGCTCGTCCGGCGCTTGGCCGATGCGCCGGCGGATCTCCACATCGAAACTCTCACCGATGGGGAAGCGGGTGGGCCACGGGCAACGCTCGAACGGCTCCGCCCTGAGCCGGCGGACATGCTGCCCAAGGAGAACGGCACCCAGATCGTCGGTTTCCGCTTGTCCCTCCTCAAGAGCATGGGAAGCAGCCGCGGCAGCGCAGAGTCCGGATTCATCCGCAGCGTCGACGACGCGGTACAGCGCTTTTACACCACCGTGGTGGTCCACTTGGACGGTGCGGGGCCTCGCCGAGAGCCGTCTAAGCCTTGATCCACCGACCGATGCCTTGTGGATAACGTTGCGGAAGACGAAGAAGTGCCTTGTGACCTGCGATGATGGGAGTTCTTGACGCTTCCAGCACGCACAATCAGCAAGGCACTTCCGAGATGAAAGTTTC
>NZ_JBVHHL010000170.1:0-1520 GCF_055561075.1 Streptomyces sp. NPDC022910 | reverse complement strand
CAAGGCCATGAAGTTATGGGCTGATGGGTGCTGTCAACAGGATGTCGATGCTGATGGTGGCCTTGTAGGTGTGGCGGTCGACGCGCAGGCTCTTGTAGGCGTAGCGGGACAGTGGCCGCTTCACGGCGCGGGGGCCGACGCGCAGTCGGCGGGCGGGCATGAGATTGTCCAGGACCGCCCGGCCGATCGCGCCCACGAGGTCGATGGTGGTGTCGGTGATCACGCCCGCGGCCTGGATGACCTGGTCGCGGGCGACCTGCAGGGCGACGCTGAAGCTGGCCCGGTCCGGGTCGGTTTCCGGGACGGTGCCGGTGGCGTCGGCGATAGCGATCCTGATCACCTGGTAAACGGTCAGCAGCGCGTAAATTTCCTGTGCGATGCCGGGCAGGGTGCGGGCCCGTAGCACGCGGCGGCCGAGCATGGACTTCTTGAGTGCGAAGTAGGCGGACTCCACTTCCCACCTCTCGTGATACAGCCTGACCAGCTCGAACGCCGGGTAACCGCGGTGATCGAGCAGGGTGGTCGCGAGGCGGTAGACGCCGGTGTGCCGCCCGGCGGTGGTGGCGATGGTGATCTCGCACTCGACGATGCGGACCTCCACCGAGCCGATCCGGGACAGGAAGGAACCGTCGTCGAACCGGCGCAGGACGGGCGGCTTGCGCACGGCGGAGAGCCGGGCCAGGAAGCCGGCACCGCTATCCGCCACGGCCTGGAGGAAGGCGTTGGTGGCAAATCCCCGGTCCAGCAGCACGACCATGCCCGGGCGCATCGAGCGCAACAGGCGCCGTCCCAGGACCGGCTCGCCCGGTTTGCGGGGGCCGAAGACCGCGTCGATGACCGCGCGGGTGCCGCACGCCACCAACGCGACGAGCAAGACCTGTGGATACCCGGAGGCGGCGGTGTACTGGTTGGAGCCCTTGCCCAGCCGGGCCCGCACGTCCGGGTCGTCGGCGACGTCCAGGTACGTGCCGTCGACGGCGACCACCAGCATGCCCGCCCAGCGGGCCCCGGCAGTGCGGATCGTGCTCGCCGGACCGCGCAGCAGGTCGAACAGAGCCCGCAACGGACGGACCCCGAGGCGACATCGCGCGTGCCACAAAGCGGTGCCCGTAACCCTCGGGATCGGCAGCGAGCCCAGAGCGGCGGTCAACCGGGCCCACACCGTCGGGTAGCCGCACTCCTCGAACAGGGCGGCGGCCAGCAGCAGGTAGACCACCACCCGGGCCGGCAGCTTCCGCAGCCGCTGCTGCGCCGCCCCGCACTCGGCCAGCACCGCGTCGACCAACTCGAAGGGCACGATCTGCGTCAGCTCACCCAGATGCCCAGGGGCGAAAAGACCTTCAGCTACCGCGATCTCGCGGGTGATGACACACTGACCCGACAGCGGAGCCTCCGGTGCTGTGAACGGCTTGTCTTGGCGGACCAGTCAGTTCTACCGGGGCTCCGCTTCTCACGTCCGGCGTCCTCCCAGATCAGACCCCACTTGCAACTACACCCAGACCCATAACTTCATGGCCTTG
>NZ_JBVHHL010000169.1:0-1522 GCF_055561075.1 Streptomyces sp. NPDC022910 | reverse complement strand
TGATCGGGATACCGACGACCCCGTAGATGGTCTCGACGCCATTGAGCTTGAGCGCGTCGACGACCAGATGGATCCCGTCGGTCAAAGCGGCCGGTGCTTCGGCGCCCTCAACGCCCGGGTCCTGTACGACAGCGTCCGTCATGGTCCGGATCCTCCCTAGAGGGTCGCCCAGTTCGTCTTCCGTGTCTCACCATCCGCGCCATGGGGCCGACGCGTCCAAGATCTTTTGCCAACCAGCTGATTTACGGCGTTTATCGAAGCGGGCGCGGATCGGCCACATGCGGCACGTTGCGCCCGCGGGCAGCGCTCGCCGGCAGTACCTGACGGCTCCCCGCCGGTCCCGGGAGGGCCCCGGTCATCCCCCGCCGCGGGCATCCACGAACTGCCTTCCGAGGGGGTCCTCGGAGATGCCGGATACGGCGGCGAGATCCGCCCGCTCCGGCACGAAGACCTCGTCCAACGACAGCCCGGCGACCACGTTGAGAAACGCCCTGGCCGCGACCGAACCGGGAGTCGCCGCGTGAATCGCCACCGAGATCTGCGCCCTGGCGTCCGGCTCGACCAGCCTGACGGCCCTCGTCCCGCCGGTCACCGGCATGGCGTTCAGCCATGTGTGCGGGACGACACTCGCCCACGCCCCCGTGGCGACATGGGCGCAGAGGGAGGCGACGGAGTCCGTCTCGACCTGAGGGGTCGCCACGGCCCCGCAGCTTTCGAAGGCGTTGTCGATGAACTGACGGAACCGCATGTCCGGCGTCAGGAGCGCCAGCGGGAGCTGGGCCACCTCGGCCCAGGTGATGGTGGGGCTCGGGGGCACCAGGTGCTCTCCGGACACCAGCAGCACGTACTGCTCCTCGTACAGCGGGATCATTTCCAGGCCCTCCCGGTCGTCGGGCCCGAAGTGGGCGATGGCGGCGTCCAGCTCGAAGTCCCGCAGTTGCCGGACCAGCTCCGAGGAGGACAGTCGGGAGCAGACCTTCACCCTGGCCAGTGGGTGCATCGCGCAGAACGCGGCCACGGGGAGCCCCGTCGTCGTCGACACGGTGGGGCCCGTCCCCAGCCGAAGCGTCCCGGTGACGCCCGACTGCATGACGGCCACCTCGGCCTTGAACGCGTCGTGCTCGGCGAGGATCCGCTTGGCCCACACGACCAGCCGTTCACCCTCCGGGGTCAGGCCCTCGAAGGTGCGTCCCCTGTTGATCAGGGTGACGTTGAGCTCCCGCTCCAGTTTGGCGATGGCGATCGACAGCGCCGGCTGGGAGACGTAGCAGGCGTCCGCCGCCCGCGCGAAGTGCTTCTCCCTGGCCACCGCCACGAAGTACTCGAGCTGCCGGAACAACATGAGCGGCTCCTCTTCCGTTCGCTGACGCGACCACTGACATTGTATGCAGTATTCCTTATTCAAGCGGTGGGCGCCATACTGTCGACAACGCAGATCCGGAGAGGGCACGCCCGCGAGACGCACGGGACCGCGGTCGGTCGGGCCGCGCCAGAAGGAGGGAAGACCGCAGTGGGTGACGAC
>NZ_JBVHHL010000168.1:0-1588 GCF_055561075.1 Streptomyces sp. NPDC022910 | reverse complement strand
CAGAGCTACGAGGCCGGGCTCCACCTGTGCGGTGCGATGCTCTGGCTCCGCAGCATCGCACCGCATTCATGATCAAACTCCAGACAGGACCTAGTTGCCAAGGCAGCGGGCCGAAGCCGCCGAACAACCGGGTGAGGCGTTCCACGGCCCAGGGCAGCACCGCGGTGACTCCGACGAGCAGCGAGAGCATGCCGATGAGCAGCAGGACGACACCGGAGGTGCCGTGCAGGTCCGCAGGGCTGCGCACGGAGATCCGCAGCAGAATCAGTCCGAGCAGAGGAAGTGCGATACGCCACCACAGGCGGCGCGAGGTGCTGCCGGACTTCCGGACGACTCCCAGGGGCTCTACGGCCACCTTGTGCATCGACAGTTGAGTGATGCCGAGGGAGAGCGAGAGTACGGCGACGACCACGAGCGCCGCCAGCAGGGGCTGAGGCGTGAGATCTTGGGGGAAGACACCGAGCCCCTGTATCTCCACCGCTCCCGCGAACTGACGCCCCGTCATGAACAGGACCGCGCCCAGAGCGATACCTGCCAATGTGCTGAGCGCGACCTCGCCTGCGGCGATGGTGGCGGTCATCCCGCGGTTCGCGCCGACCAAGCGCAGGGCGGCCAACCGCCGGTCCCGTCGCTCACCGCCGAACCGTACGGCCGCGGCGATGAAGGCACCGACGGGCACGAGCAGTACGACGATTCCCGCGATGCAGAGGAGGAGGAGCTCGGGGGGAAGGGGCTTCCTCGGATAGATCTTGCCGAAGTGGTCGAGCCGTCGCGTTGGGCCCGCATCGGGCGCCATGTCGTTCGCGACCAGATAGAAGACGCGCTCGCCCGGGGCGAGCAGACCCGCATCGCCGATCTCACCCGCGATGGGATGGGCGATGCGCTCGCGCAGCAGTCCGTTTCCAGGTGCGGTCAGCAGTTCGTGCAGTGCGGGAGACACCACCATCTCTCCGGGGCGCGGGTAGCGCAGGACTCCGGGCGGCAGCGGTGCCGCGGGCCCCTCCGGCTGCACCATGCGCCCTCGGATCTTCTCGCCGTGGAACACGGTGTCGAGGTCCCTGACAAGAACAGTGTGATCCGAGCGCGTGATGGCGCGGTCGCTGAGGTTGACATCGATGCGCTGATGGATCCGCTGGTCCCGGTGGTTTCTGGCGGTCGGCACCGATGCGGCGAATAGCAGCATGGCCACCCCCAGCCCTACTCCGACAGCGGTCAAAGACGTGCGGATTGCGCTGTTGCGCCCACCGAAGAGCGCGAGTCGAGCGCCGAAGGCGAGCGCGCGGAGACCTCCGAGGCGCCGACGTACAGGTGGGCTCACCATGTTCCCCTTGAATGTATTGCGGGCAGGGCGCCATCTCGCGGCGCAGGGATGGGCAGCGGCAGGGCGTGAGCGCCGTCTGCGTTGCCGGGTCGACTATACGCTGTGCGTATAGTCGAGTACACGGTACCAACGCATCGTCATGCATCGTGTCACACTCGATTCTTGCGTATGACTCGAGTTTCGCCGTTTTCGCAGGGTCACTCTGGCGGTTGTAGGTGCTGGTGTTTGGGTCCTGTGGTCTTGGCGGCGGCCATAGGGTGAGGCTGT
>NZ_JBVHHL010000167.1:0-1613 GCF_055561075.1 Streptomyces sp. NPDC022910 | reverse complement strand
CCCTGTCTGTCAGACTCCGGTGAGACCGATGAGGTGCACGTCTCTTTGATCTGATGCAGGGCGAGACAGGACCAGGAACAGCGTGACGATGACCGTTGCCGACCAGGCCGTGATGGCACGGCAGGATGGCCGGGTGACCGACGAACCCGCCGAGAAGCCGGCCCGCCCCAAGCGCCGGAGCTTCACCGCCGCGTACAAAGCGCGGATCCTCGCCGCCTACGACGCCCTGCCCGAGGGCAGTCCGGAGCGTGGTGTGCTGCTGCGTAAGGAGAAGCTGTACCACTCGCATATCGAGCACTGGCGCAAGCAGGCCCGTCAGGGGACTCTTCCCGCGTCCACGGGAAAGGTCCACCGTAGTTCCGAGGCGGAGGAGTTGGCCCGGCTCCGGGCGGAGAACGCGCGGCTCAAGGCGGATGCGGAGAAACTCGCCTCCCGTAACGAGAGGATCTCCGGGGAGCTGGACAAGACCCGGACGGCGCTGGAGATCGCGGGAAAAGCTTTCGCGCTGCTTCAGGACGTGTCCGGCAGCGCGGACTCCAAGAAGAAGTAACGGTCGTCCAGGACGCGTTCCTGCCGGGCCTGGAGAAAGCGGTCGGCACGGTCGCGGCCTGCCGGATCCTGGGAGTTTCCCGGGCCACGCTGCACCGGCGGCGGAATCCGAAACCGCCCGTGATCAGAGAACGCCGTCCCTTTCACCATCCCGCGCAGTTGTCCGAGGACGAGCGGCGCACGGTGCTGGAGGTCCTCGCCTCGCCTCGCTTCGTGGACAAGTCACCCGGCCAGGTGTGGGCCACCCTGCTCGACGAGGGCCTCTACCTGTGCTCGCAGGCCACGATGTACCGGCTCCTGCGGGAGGCCGGTCAAAGCGGTGAACGCCGCGCGCAGGCCCGCCACCCGGCGAAGAAGAAACCCGAACTCGAGGCCCGTGGGCCCAGCGAGATCTGGTCGTGGGACATCACGAAACTAAAAGGGCCCGCCCGCGGCATCTATTACCAGCTGTACGTCATGCTGGACATCTTCTCCCGCAAGGCCGTCCACTTCGAGATATGGCCTACGGAGACCGGAATCCTGGCCAAGGAATTCATCGAGCACGCCATCACCGCGAACGGCGGAGTGCCGCCCCAGGCGATCCACGCCGACCGCGGAACGTCGATGACCTCCAACACCGTGTCCGGCCTCCTCGCCCTGCTCGGCATCGAGCAGTCGCACTCCCGGCCCCGCGTCTCCAACGACAACCCCTACTCGGAGGCCAACTTCAAGACCCTGAAATACTGTCCGGCATTCCCCGGAACCTTCGGGTCCATCGAGGACGCCAACGCGTTCTGCCAGCAGTTCTTCCTCTACTACAATTTCGAACATCGCCATTCCGGCATCGGCTGGCACACCCCGGCCTCGGTTCACGACGGCAGCGCTCACGCTGTCCAGGCCCGCCGCGCGGACGTCCTCGACACGGCCTACCGCGCTCACCCGGAGCGCTTCCGCCACCGCCCCGTGCCACCAGCCCTGCCGAAGCGCGTGTGGATCAATCCACCCGCCACCGAAGCCGCACCCGACACCGCGTCATCACAGGCCGCACAAGCAGCCTGACGTCTCATCCGGATTGACAGCTACCG
>NZ_JBVHHL010000166.1:0-1631 GCF_055561075.1 Streptomyces sp. NPDC022910 | reverse complement strand
AGAGGGCTTCTCGAAACCGAGTGTGGAGCTGGGGGTTCCGTACGGGTGTGCTGTTCAGGTGATTGTGGCCGCGCCGGGGCATGAAGGCAGGGCCTCTCGGTAGCACAGAGGGTGTCTACGCCACTGCTCACCGGGAGGCCCTGTTGCCGCAGTTGTATCGGTCAGCCGCGAAAGAGTCCATTCCGGACACGCGGACGTGCGACTGCTTCGCCCACAAGTACGGCAACGCCGCGGACAATCCGTCCGGCGGGCACTGCTATCCGACCGACATGAGGGACGCGGAGTGGGCCGCGGTCCGCGAAATGATCCCGAAGCCCGCGTGGGCCGAGGGCCGGGGCGGCCGGCCGGAGGAGTACTGCCACCGGGACATACTCGACGCGATCAGGTACGTGGTGGACAACGGCGTGAAGTGGCCCGCGCTGCCCGCCGATTACCCGCCATGGAAAGCGGTGCACCGGTTCTTCACCCGCTGGCGGAAGCAGGGGCTGATCGACGAGTTCCACGACCGGCTCCGCGCCGCGACCCGTGAAGCGCAGGGCCGGGATGCGGAGCCGACGGCAGGGGCGATCGACTCGCAGTCCGCGAAAGGCACGTCCACGGTCGAGGCCGCGACCAGCGGCTATGACGGCGGGAAGAAGATCAAAGGGCGCAAACGGCACATCGTGGTGGACACCCTCGGCCTGATCCTCGCGGTCATGGTCACCCCCGCCTCGACGGGGGACCGGGACGCCGCCCAGGACCTCCTGGCCCAGGCCACGAGGCGGCATCACCGGCTCAGACGCGTATGGGCGGACAGCGGATACACCGGCATGCTGGTGGGCTGGTGCGCGAGGGCCCTGAACCTGATACTGACGATCATCCGCCGCAGCGACGGCCACAAAGGCTTCGTCGTGCTGCCCAAACGGTGGATCGTCGAGCGGACCTTCGCCTGGCTCACCCGCTCCCGGCGCCTCGCCCGCGACTACGAGCGGCTGCCCGCGTCGTCGGAGGCGATGATCCTGTGGTCGATGACCATGGTCATGACCCGCCGTCTCGGCCATCGCCACAGGCGAACCGGCCCGGCACCGGCTCGTGCGCCCATCCCCGCGCAACGAGCCGCTTGAGCTTGCACCGCACGCCCTCCGTCTTCGCCGGAACCACCTCCAACCCCAACAAAGCAGTGATCTCACGGCAGTTCAGTGGCTGGCCGCCGGTGGCGCGACGCTCGGCCAGCAGGCCCATGACCTGCTGATACTCCGGCGCCAGCACCTCGGCCGACAGCCCCTCCCGCCAGGGAGGAACAACCGACCCGGGCCTCGCCGCCGCCAGCGCCGCAGCCTCGTTCCCGTCCGGCGCCTTCCCCGCCTCACCGTCCCGGCCTGCGCTCTCGCCCCCGTCCCACACCTCGCTGACCCGCCTGCGGGCGATCAGCCACTCGTCCCACTCCGACTGCGCCGCCTCCAACTCGGCCTGCAACTCCTCCACCCGCCTCCGGGCCGCCCGCTCCCGCTCCTCCAGCCGCCCCAGCACCGACGCCATCACACACCTCCAGCACGCCACCTCCACGGACGCACCGGACCTACCTCACCCACCCCGGCACTATGCCTGACCAGCACGAACCCAGCCCCACACTCGGTTTCGAGAAGCCTTCT
>NZ_JBVHHL010000165.1:0-1637 GCF_055561075.1 Streptomyces sp. NPDC022910 | reverse complement strand
CTAGACGAGTAGTTCCGATGTGATCAGTGGTCGTAGGCGATCAGCGACCGGGTGACCGGTGCACCGATCTTGTTGTTGTGCCAGATCCCGGCGGCCATCGCCAAGATCCGCTGGGCGACGCGGATCGAGACACCCTCGAAGGTCCGCCCCCCGTGTTGTTCCAGGTCAAGTTGCCCCTTGAGGGTGTCGTTGACCGACTCGATTAGCTGGCGGACCTTCTTGAGCATCGGCTCGCCGTACCGTTCCTTCTCGCGCTTGCGCGAAGGCCGCAACAGCTCGATGCCTTGATCGAGGAGCTCCCGCTCGAACGGTTTGGACGCGAAGCCCTTGTCCGAGATGAGCAGGATGCCCTCGCGTTCGGCGACCAAGTCGGCGTCGACCTCCAACATCGCGGACAGCACCTCGCGCTCGCCGATCTTCGCGGACGCCAGCGCCCACATGATCGGCATCCCCGTGGGCGTGCAGACCAGGTAGAGCCGAAGTCCCCAGAAGAACCGAGAGTGTGACGCGCAGTAGCCGTATTGCGCCCAACCGGCCAGGTCCGACCGCTGCACGGTCGGGCGCGACATCCCGCACGGGACTGGTGTCGAGTCCACGATCCAGTGGTTGTCGAACCAGAAGTCGCTGTCCATGGCCAGCTCCCGGATCATGCGCTTGACCAGCGGAAGCGCGGACCGCAGACGCCTGTTGTAGCCGGGCCGCAGCGGCAGGTACGGGAACATACCGGACAGGTGCTTGTTCGCGTACCGCAACCATCGGGCCTCGGAGTGGAACCCGAGCAGCGCCTGCGCGACCGCCAGACAGACCAACTCGCTGTCGCTCAGTAGCGGCGGCGCGCCCATCCATCGGGTTCCTCCGATCTCGTCATCGATCTTCACGTAGAGTGCGGTCAAGAGGGCTTCCAGGTCTGTCGTCACACACGGATCTTGGGAGTCCTCGTCCCGTTTCCGCAGCCAGATGTCCGTTCTGACTCGTTCGATGGTCGGTCGAGCCGTGATCAGCTGGGCTGATCAGTTCCAATGAGACGCGATGAGGTTGATCGTTCTCAGTGGTTCTGGTGATTGCTGGAGCCCGTTAGGCCGTGTGCACCAGCCGGAAGCGCTGGGCCAGCACCTGGGTGTCGTCGTCGACGGTGAAATCGGGATCGCCCAGTTCCCCGCGCATCTCCGCGCTGTGCCAGAACCCTTCGTGCTCAGCCCGCCACTCGGCCACCGACTTGAAGCCTTCGCCCTCGTCGAGGGCGTGCTGCAGGTCAACGTCGGCGAGTCGGACTACCCGGACCACGGTGATTTCGATCGCCGCGACCCGCCGCCCTTCGGAGTCGACCACGGCCTCGTGTCGGCCGACCTTGGGCAACGGCTCGTTCTCTCGCTCGTATTCCAGCACCAGCCCGGAGGTAGAGGTCTTGGCGCCGGACAGGATCGCGGCGACCAGTTGGTCCCGCAGCGGACCGGGGAACGCGAACTCCGCCAGGGGAAGATCATTGAGGTTCATGCCACGCAGGCTATCGAGCCTGTGACCTGGAGACTCACGCCTTTTCACCATGGCAGAAGAAGCAGATCGATGCTCAACTCCACTGAGAATCAGCAAGATAAGTGAGAGCGGACACCAGACATCGGAACTACTCGTCTAGAGAA
>NZ_JBVHHL010000164.1:0-1665 GCF_055561075.1 Streptomyces sp. NPDC022910 | reverse complement strand
CACGGAACTCGGCGTCGTACGGCGGCTTCTTCTTGGACCCCATGAATCCCAACTTCCCCTGCAATCACGGGCTCCACGCTACGAGGGGATGGTCAACGTGAGGTCTTGCTGAGGCCGTGCCGACGTTCAGGGTCTCGGTGCCTTGCCAGGGCGCGCTGGCGGTCCTCCGAATTAGGACGTACTCGTCACCCCGGGGCAGTTCATCCCCCGGAGCCTTCCCTTCTTCGTGCGATCCAGCAGCCGACGTGCCCCACGGGTTGGGTAGGTTGCACGGCGACGCTTACTCAGTACGTCGGAGACCGAGTTCGCACGAAGCCAACTGCACCGAAGCGGACGGGTCGTTGGGACGCAAGGAGGAACTACACGAGCGCCCCGACGGTCTCCGTGGCCGTCCGGGGCGCTCTCGCGTGCGGGTCGGTCCCTCGTGCCCACGGCGGTCTCTCAGGCCCTCCGGCGCCGGTCCTGTGGTGTCGGGGCCCCCCGAAAAGCCAGGGTCGAGTGTCAGTGGGCGTCAGTACGATGTTCGTCACCTTCGTGCCGGACTTCCATGATCGGGACCTACCTTGCCGGACCTCTTCGCGCGACTCAGTCAGGACCAAATGAGACTGCTCGACACGATCACCGCGCCTTACCTCAGGCACGGCGTCTGGCCCGTGTGGCACCACGTGGTGACGGAGCTGGACCGGGAGAAACTGGACGCCGAGCAGCTCATTCGGTCCCTGCCGCGCGTCGGATCGCAGGGCTTGACCGGCCTGTCTTACGGCTTGACCTGGCACCCGCAGCACCACATCTCGGAGGACGATCGGATCGGTCTGACGGCAGCAGCGGCGTTGCATGTACCTGACCTAATGGCGGTCATAGGGCACCCGTTCATCAACGTGCTGCGCGTTCTGGTGCTGACCCAACGCAACGCTCCCTCCTCGCCGTTCGAGGTCAGCCGAGTAACTGTGGCGCCGGACGTGCTCAAGCACTCGATTCCGACAATCAGCGACGGTTTCTTGGCCCGCTTGCCAGAGGTCTTGGACCATGAGCCCCCCACCATGGGGGGCGGGGGGTACATGAATGGTGACGGCTACTGGGAGCGAGGGCTGCGCCGAGAAATCCTCAAGTACGAGGGCGTCACGGATCTCCGGACGTACGTGGAACGGGTTACAGAGCTGCTGCCCACGCCCCGGAACCTGTCAAAGCGATCAAGGCAGGTAGATCGTTCTAACGCTGTGCTGGGATCAGTGGGCCGTCTGGTGCCGGCTGGTTGATCCAGGCCGCTGCGGGGAGCTTGGGAGGCTCGGGTGGTTTGCGGACGAAGCGTTCGGGGTGCTTCGCGTAGACCGACTGGAGGACGTCGGCACGCATCTCGCGGAGCTGCTCGGCGAGACCGAAGTGTACGTCGTAGGGCGTGTGCAGGCCGATCCCGGAGTGCCGATGCTCCTCGTTGTACCAGGTGAAGAACTGGGTGCACCACGCCCGGGCATCCTCGAGGGATCCGAAACACTCGGGAAAGTCGTGCCGGTATTTCAGGGTCTTGTACTGGCTCTCGCTGTACGGGTTGTCGTTCGACGTCTTCGGCCGCGAGTAATTGTCAAATCCTGTGGATCATTGTCTGCGCCAGCGAAGTTCGGGTGGGTGCCCCCGAGTGTCGACGAGCGCGGCTCGTTTGTGACACTC
>NZ_JBVHHL010000163.1:0-1749 GCF_055561075.1 Streptomyces sp. NPDC022910 | reverse complement strand
GTGGGGTAGGCCTTCCCGTAATTGCTGGTCGTCGGTGATGTGGTGCTGTCCACCTGCGACATGCTCCCACTGTGGCCGTAGGCGTGGTACCGCTGGACCCCCTGCGCCACTTCGGCCTCACTTTGACTTGGCGGTTGGAGGGCAAACGTACCCGGCGCGGGCGAGAGGCCGGGCTGGAGCATCGCCTGGACGCGATCCGCGTACCGAGGGAAATTCTTTTCGTACCAGGCCACCAGATCTTGAAACAGGTGCGAGAGATGCATGGTCGTCCCCTGTTTGAAGTAACCGTTGGGCCACTGATCGGTGAGGCCGGGCAGGGTCTCCAGACTGGGGACGTTGTCGGGTCCCATATTCGAGTCCAGGGTGGTGGCGAAGCCGAGGAAGCCCTGCGCCTGTCGAGGAATCGACTGTGCACCGGGGATATCAGCTGCCAGCGCCATCTTGCTCGGCAGGCCCTGTTGCCCGTAGAAACCGCCTCCGGAGAAGCCCTGGCGGATACTCGTCACCTTGAACAGGCTGCCCGCCTGGTTGCTTCCAGACCCGAAGATGGCGTTTTGGGCTTCCTTGATATTGGCGATCGAGTCACTGCGGAGTAGCACGGCCACGTCATTCTGTTCCAAGCGGACCGGCCCGAAGCCAGGCGGGGGCTGGTCGCTGGGGAACGTCCTGGCCTCCTGCAGCGCATATACAGTACGGCCCTCCGTCTTGGAGGCCATCAAATCAACCGGCAGATACGCCGGGTAAGGTGTTCCCGCCTTGAAGAAGCCCGACGTCTTGCCCAGGGTTGGGATGTAGTGGTGGAAGTAGTGAAGTCCCCAGGCGACCGTGGTGGCCACTCCTGTGGGAGTGGGCGGAAATTGGCGTTCCACTTCCAGGAGGGCGGACTCGAGGTGGTGCTGCGCCTCCTGCAGCGCCTTAGCTTTCGCCGGCACATTCAGCCTTGCGGTAATGATGTGATCGTGCAGGGCTGGCACCCGGACCGCGATAGTGCCTTTGCTGCTCTTCACGCCCGAGCCATTGACCATGATCACCGGCTCGTTCTGCAGGATATACTGTTCCTCGATGGGCGGGCTGTCGGCGACAGCGGCCCGGTCCGGTGGTTCTGCAATGTTGTCGATCAACTCATAGATGCCGGCGGATGCTAGAGCGGTACCGAGGGTGCCCGCTGTCCCTTGAAGAAGGCGTCGCCTGCTCAAGTTCCCGCGCGGTCGTCCCGCACCCGCATTTTCGTTGCCATCTGTCATGAGACGCTCCACTGTGGGGTAGATGTCCGACATCACCCGGCATCGAAGGTCTGACCTGCTCGAATGACCGGGACTGACCTTCCTGCCACTAATGCGCATCGGAGGGGTCACGGGTTGAAACAGAAGGTGAGAACTAGGTGAGTGCGCCGCCGCTGAGGATCGTCGCCCAATTAGCCTGCTATCACGTCTCCCTCACGAGGGTCTGCTCGCGATGCGGGGTTTCCAGCGCCGATAAAACCTTGCGCACGTGCACCAGATAGCCGATGACGGTGGGTGTTGTGCTCGTTAATTGCCATCGTCATCACCTTCACTGTCACGATATAACCACACGCGGCCTGGTTCGTTGAATACAACACGCGGCCTGGGCCATTGAGCCAGCGCCAATCTGGTGCGGTGGTTTACCAGCTGCCTGGGTTCCCCCGAGACAGCTCTACGACGTCGGCATCGGTCCAGTGGCGAGCGTGAGCGAGGTCGCATCCGGGGCGTCGTCAGAGGTCGGGCAGGC
>NZ_JBVHHL010000162.1:0-1845 GCF_055561075.1 Streptomyces sp. NPDC022910 | reverse complement strand
AACAGGCGTGGATCAACGACCCAGCAAAGCGGAGGGAACCCGCGCGACAGATCTCATAGCATTACAAGCGTCTCAATTGACTTGACATCCACCGCATTGACGTACTCCAGCGCAACGAGCGGGCCATCGAGGCGTATCTGAAAGTCCGCGCGGAGAGCCCCAGTGTCCCTCCGACAGCGGCCGGCGAAGTCGTGGCCCTGCTCGGGCGGCCCTAAAGGGCTGTCCGGTGAACCATCATCGGAGCCACAGCCGGATCGCGGCGAGGGTAACCGTGCCGTGAAAGACGAATGCTCTCTTGTCGTACCTCGTCGCCACCGCCCGGAAGCCCTTTGATGGTCCGCTCGACTTCGTTCCTGCGGGCATAGCGTCCCTGGTCGAATCTGGTAGGGCGACCGCCGCGACGCCCTCGGCCAGCGCCCGCAGCGCGGTCGACCGATCGACACCCTTGCGGCGACCTCCCGCGTTCCAGCAGCCACCCGCGTGGACGTACACCGGCACGGCGTCTCGGTTCAGCCCGAGCTCCAGCATCCAGTCCGGCGCCGGCGGACGGGCCTGCTCGCCCCGCTGCCGTTCCGTCTCGCGCCGCTCCAAGTCCGCGATCTGCTGCCGCACCCGGTCGAGGGTCAGGACGAGCCATGTCTCCAGGGTGTGTAGCCGGGGCAGATCGGGCGGCAGGTCGGTCACATGTTCGATTCTAGGCGCTAGTGCGTCCCCGCATCGCGACGGGCAGAGAGGCCGAGTGGAGATCGAACGCATGACGGTCGACGAGCTGCTGGCTCGCCACGCTGTGGATCCGGCCCGCTTGGACCCCGCGCCGGCCTCGCCGACCCGCGCGCAGACGATGGCCCGCTACGCCCTGCACCTGGAGAAGGCATGCTCGGCCTGCAGCAAGGAAGGGGACTGCCGCACCTCCCGCGTCGTCGACTTCCCCGGGCATGGTCCGCGCTGGGTGGACTTGTGCCGGGATGATTCGCTGGCGACGATGCCGCGGTGGACCGGGCCGACCACGATCGAGGGGATCCTCGCCGACCTGCGCTGGGCAACTGGAACGATGAGCCGCATGGATGAGCCCGGCCGATACCACCTGCTCCTCACCTCCGCGGGCCAGCCCGTACAGCACGGCTGGTGGGGTCGCGAGGAGACCGCACGCAGCAAGTTCAGCCGTTGGATCGGCGAGTACAGCAGCATGCCCGCGCTGCGGGTCACCCTCACTGACGAGGAGACCGCCACCGTGTTGACCACCTGCACAACCGAGTCGTAGCAGCCTCTGTGCGTGCCGACGACGTATCTGGCCGGGGCCTCGACAGCGCGTCCTCGCGTAGCGTCGCCTTGTGCTGGCACTCTTTGACCTGGACAACACCCTGATCGATCGCAGCGCGGGCCTTGAGGGCTGGGCTCGCAGCTTCGTGCGCTCGCGCCGGTTGCCCCGGACTGCGGAGTCCGTCGTATGCGATCGGCTCAGGGAGCGCGCCTATCCGGCGGACTTCGTACACCTGCGGACGGTGCTGGGACTCCGCGATGATCCGAGCAGCCTCTGGCGTGAGTACGTCGCTGGTGTGGCTCGGTCGGTGCGCCCGTTCCCTGGGGTTCAGGAAGGGCTCGAAGGGCTACGCCGCTCGGGGTGGACGCTCGGCATCGCAACGAACGGGGCGGGCGACATTCAGCGAGCCAAGCTCGACACGACTCGGCTCGCACCGCTCTTCGACGGCATCTGCGTCTCGGCGGAGGTAGGGGTACGGAAGCCGGAGCGTCTGTCGGCGGCGGCTGAATCGTGACCCTCTTTGGGCGGTTGAGTTCTGACCCAGTCTTCAGTTGGTCTTGTCAGTTGTTGCCTTGGCTGGTCGG
>NZ_JBVHHL010000161.1:0-1851 GCF_055561075.1 Streptomyces sp. NPDC022910 | reverse complement strand
CACGACGGACCTGGCGCTGCGCTTCGACCCGATCTACGAGCCGATCTCCCGCCGCTTCCACGAGAACCCCGCCGAGTTCGCGGACGCCTTCGCCCGCGCCTGGTACAAGCTCACCCACCGCGACCTGGGCCCGAAGTCGCTCTACCTCGGCCCGGAGGTCCCGGAGGAGACCCTGCTGTGGCAGGACCCGCTGCCGGAGGCGGAGGGCGCGGTCATCGGGGCCGAGGACATCGCGGCCCTCAAGGCCAAGCTTCTCGACTCGGGCCTTACCGTCTCGCAGCTGGTCTCCACCGCGTGGGCGTCGGCCTCGACCTTCCGCGGCAGCGACAAGCGCGGCGGCGCCAACGGTGCGCGCATCCGCCTCGAGCCGCAGCGCGGCTGGGAGGTCAACGACCCCGACCAGCTGGCGGCGGTACTGCGCACCCTGGAGGGCATCCAGCGGGAGTTCAATTCCGGCGCCAAGAACGTCTCCCTGGCCGACCTGATCGTGCTGGGCGGCAGCGCGGCCGTCGAGAAGGCCGCCAAGGACGCCGGCCACGACGTCGAGGTCCCGTTCACCCCGGGCCGCGTCGACGCGACCGACGAGCACACCGACGCGGAGTCCTTCGCCGCGCTCGAGCCGACCGCGGACGGGTTCCGCAACTACCTCGGCAAGGGCAACCGGCTGCCGGCCGAGTACCTGCTGCTCGACCGGGCCAACCTGCTCACCCTGAGCGCCCCCGAGCTGACGGTCCTCGTCGGTGGCCTCCGCGTCCTGGGCGCGAACCACCAGCAGTCGCAGCACGGCGTCTTCACCGAGACCCCCGGGTCGCTGACCAACGACTTCTTCGTCAACCTGCTCGACCTGGGCACGGCGTGGAAGGCGACCTCGGAGGACCAGAACACCTTCGAGGGCCGCGACGGCGCCACGGGCGAGGTCAAGTGGACCGGCACCCGTGCCGACCTGGTCTTCGGATCGAACTCCGAGCTGCGCGCGCTCGCGGAGGTCTACGCGAGCGACGACGCGAAGGAGAAGTTCGTGAACGACTTCGTCGCGGCGTGGGTCAAGGTCATGAACCTGGACCGGTTCGACCTCGTCTGACCATCCCGACGTCCGGGCCGGCCCCCGCGGGCCGGCCCCGACGTCCGGGCCCCAGCAGCCCGGCATCGGCCCGGCCCCCCGCACACCACCCGGCGCCGTACGGCGCCCGATGCCGTCCGCCGCTACGAGGGCTCCTCGTGCGTCGTCCGGGTGCCGCCGTCGGGCGCACCGTCAGGCCGGGGACGTCTCGGGCAGACGCCGCTCCAGTTCGGCCAGCCTCGTGCGCAGTGCCTTCTCCGTGTTGCGCCGCTCCGTCACCTCGCGCATGATCGCGGAGATTCCGGCGATCCGGCCGGTTGCGTCCCGTAGCAGCGCCACCGTGAACTCGATCGACAGCCGGTGGCCGTCGCGGTGGGTGGCGGGCACGCCGAGCAGCGTGTCGCCGTAACGGGTGCGACCGGTGGCCATCGTGTTCCGGTAGCCCTTCCCGTGCCGCTCCCGCAGCTTCTCCGGGATGATCAGGTCGAGGCTCTGGCCCACGGCCTCGGTCGCCGTATGGCCGAACATGCGTTCCGCCCCGCTGTTCCAGACCTGGATGATCCCCTCCGGGTCGGCCACCACGATGGCCTCGGACGACTCGCGCACGATCGCCTGGGCCAGCCAGGCGTCCGGCTCACCCACGCTCGCGGTGGTCGCCTGCCCCGCCGAAGCCCCGTTCCCGACTGCCGCGTTGCTGTCGTCACCCACTGCGGTCTTCCCTCCTTCTGGCGCGGCCCGACCGACCGCGGTCCCGTGCGTCTCGCGGGCGTGCCCTCTCCGGATCTGCGTTG
>NZ_JBVHHL010000160.1:0-1881 GCF_055561075.1 Streptomyces sp. NPDC022910 | reverse complement strand
TGTCAAGGGACAGTAGGAACTCCCCACTGGCGGACAGTTAATCTCCCCGCTGGTGGACAGCGTTTCTCCCCGGTTGGGCAGTAGATCTCGGGGGGTGTGTTGGTCAGTCGAGGGGGACAACTCCGTGGCCGCCGGTGGCTTCGGTGAGCCGGTGGCTGTCACCGGTTGTGACGACGACGTGGGCGTGGTGCAGGAGCCGGTCGACGGTCGCGGTGGCGAGGGTCTTGGGCATGATCTCGTCGAAGCCGGAGGGGTGGAGGTTGGAGCTGACGGCCAGGCTTCGCCGCTCGTAGGCGGCGTCGACCAGGCGGTAGAAGCCCTCGGCGGCGTCGGCGGAGACCGGCAGGAGGCCGATGTCATCGACTATGACGAGATCAGTGCGGGTCAGTCGGGCGAACGCCTTGGTCACCGAGTCGTCGACGCGGTGGCGGCGGACGAGCCCGCCGAGGTCTTCGATGGTGAACCAGGCCACGGTCATCCCGGCGTCGACGGCGGCCTGTCCGAGGGCCTCGGTGAAGTGGCTCTTGCCCGTGCCCGACGGACCGACCACACAGAGGTTCTCCCGGCGGGCGACCCATTCCAGGGTGCGGAGCGCGGACTGGGTGGGGACCGGGATCGAGGACGCCTGCTCGTTCCAGATGTGGAAGGTCTTCCCGGTGGGGAACGCGGCGCGAGTGCGGCGGGTGCGCAGGTTCGCTGCCGCGCGGCCGGCGGCCTCTTCGGCCAGCAGCACCTTCACGGTCTCGGCCGGGTCCCAGCGCTGGGCCTTGGCGGTCGGGATGATCTCGGCCATCGCCCGGCGGATGTGCGGGAGCTTGAGCCGGCGGGTCAGCTCGATCGCTTCGTCGTAGGCGGCGCCGGAGACGGCGGCTGCGGCGGTGGCCGGGGCCGCGAGCCGGGGCGGGGCTGGGGTCTCGATGCTCATCGGGAGGACTCCTGGCAGGTCGTGGTGGTCGTGGTGGTCGTGGTGGACTGGGTGTGGTGCTTGTGCAGGTGCCAGCCGAGCAGTCCGGCGTGGTAGCCCAGGTCCCGCAGGATTTCGTGGGCGCCGTCGGTGTCGGCGTGTTCGTGCAGCTGCCGTTCGGCGGCGCGCAGGGTGCGCTGCAGGTCCGCGACCAGCCAGACCCGCAGGGGGACGCGGGCCCATTCGCCGGTGCCCGCGTCGTAGTCGGCGGCGCTCACGCGGTGCCCCCGAAGCCGCTCCAGGCACCGGTGCCCGGCTGCAGGCTGTGGTCTTCGCCGGCGCGGGTCGCGGTGTGCTCGCCGCTTTGGTCCGCCTGGTGGTCCAGGATCGAGCGCAGGTCGGCGGCGGCGAACCGGCCGGCGAGCGCGGCGGTGCCCAGCGCGCGGTCGACGGCGGCGGTGCTGCGCAGTTTGGCCAGGGCGACGGCCTCGGCCATGCGGGTGGCGATTAGCCGGACCCCGCCTGCGGCGGCCTCGGTCAGCCAGGCCTCGGCGCCGGGGCCCAGGGCCAAGAACTCCTCCTCGGCCGTGTTGGTGGCCCTGGCGGTGAGCAGGCCGCGCGCGGTGTGGGGGTAGTGCTCGTCGTGGATGCAGGGGTTGCCCGGGGTGGAGCGGGTGTGCCGGGCGACCTCGACCGCGGTGCCGTCGACGATGCCCGTCACGACGAGGTCGTCACCGTGGTAGCGGACCCACACGTTCTTGCCGGCCAGGGCGGAGGGGACTGAGTAGCGGACCTCGTCGACCTTGACGGTGGCCTCCTTCTCGTGGACCTTGCGGGTCTGGCCGAACGCGGCGGTGTAGGGGTTCTCGGGGACCGGGTGCAGCCGCTGCCGCTCCTGAGCCAGGGCCTGGGCCGGGACCTTCCGACTCTCGCGGTGGGTGCGGGCGTTGACCTCGGCGGTGAACGCGTCGCACGCC
>NZ_JBVHHL010000159.1:0-1944 GCF_055561075.1 Streptomyces sp. NPDC022910 | reverse complement strand
TGGACGTCTTTTTGCGGGGAGTGGTGTGTGATGGCGGGTTCGGGTGCGGATCGTCGGTCGTATGACACGGGTGCGTCGGCGGATGTGCAGGGCAGTATCCAGGCGGTGATCGGCCGGTTGGAGGAGGTTATCGGGGCGCGGGATCGTCAGGTGAAGGCGGCGATGGCGGACTTCACGGCGGATGGGGTGGCGGATGAGTACCACGGCAAGGAGTTGCGGTGGAATCGTGCGTCGCAGGAGGTCAAGAACATCATCGGGTTGTTGAAGTCGACGTTGGAGCAGAACGACGGGACGGCGCAGTCGACGATCGCGAAGGCGAAGGCTGCGGTCGACAACATCGGCTGAGGTAGGCGGCTTTCGGGCTGTCATGTGGTGTGGGCTGTCGCTGAGCAGGATGCAGAGGACAACGGGGATGACCGGCTGGGATCTGAAGCCGCAGGGTATTCAGGGTGTGTTGAAGGCGACGGGTGAGACGGCGTCGCATCTTGAGGGTCTTGCGAAGGCGTATGGGGAGTATCTGACGTCGGCGGCGTCCAGTGCCGGGACCATCGCTGCGGGGGGTGGTGGGGGTGAGGGTGGGGGCGAGAAGGCGCAGGGGGGTCTGGTGGCTCTTGCTCTGTCGCAGTATGCGGAGCATGCGACGAAGGATTTGCAGTACGTGGGGGTGCGGGCGGGGAAGTCGTTGCAGGGTGCGGTGGATGCGACGACGGCGTATCTGAACGGGGACGAGGCGATGGCTGCGGAGGCGCAGCGTAAGGCGTTGGCGGAGCCGCGGGTGGATCTGCCGGGGGTGGGCAGGGCGTGATCGAGCCGGGGCGGATTCCGCAGTTCACGGGTGATCTGGCGCAGTTGGAGAAGGATTGCGGCGGCCTGAAGAGGGTTGCGTCGGGTGTGCGTACCACGGGTGGGGATGTTCACTCGCGGTTCCAGGGTTTGTCGGCGTATTACCGGGCTCCGGAGGCGGAGCAGTTGTTCGGGACGACGAAGCGGGTGGCGGAGCGGGCGGATGGTTTCGCGACCGGTCTGGAGAGTGTCTCGGGTGCGTTGTCGTCGTATGCGGCGGAGGTTCGTCCGCTGGTGGAGAAGCTGAAGCAGTTGAAGCTGGATGCGGCGAGCTTTGTGGACTCGGTCAGGGGCGATGAGGACTGGGAGTACGACGGGGACAAGGTCGAGCGGCACAACCAGATCCGGGACGAGGTCACGGCGGCGGTGGCGGCGTTCTGGGCGGCGGAGCGGACCTGTCACAACAAGATCACTGCGTTGTTCGGCGGGACGCAGATGGTGGCTGGGGACGGCTCGGACCGCAAGGACCAGTACGGGTTCTCGGCCGAGGACATGAAGAGCGCGAAGCTTCCCTGGGGTGACCCGGTGGAGGAGAGGCATCACTGGTACGAGATCGGCCACTGGGTGAAGTCGTTTGTGTGGGACGGGCTGATCGTGGATGGGATCTGGGGGACGGTCAAGGGTCTGGGGACGCTGGTGGGGTTTGGTGGCTGGGAGGCGATGGGTCGGGCGTGGAAGGGTCTGGCGCAGCTGGCCACCGGTCTGGTGATTTCCTCGGTTCCGGGTGTGGGTGCGTTGTTCTGGACTCTGCCGGATGACAAGTTGCCGTCGTGGTTGCGTGATTCGCGTACGGCGATGAAGGAGACGGGCAAGGCGCTGGTGGCGTGGGACGAGTGGGGTAAGAACCCGGCTCGGGCTGCGGGTGCGGTGACGTTCAATGTGCTGACGACCGTGTTCACGGGTGGTGCGGGTGGTGCGGCGTCGGGTGCGGGGAAGGCGGGTGCGGTCGCGAGGGCGTTGTCGGTGGCGGGCAAGGCGGGCAGGGTCATCGATCCGATGACGTATGTCAGCAAGGCCGCGGGTGCGGGGTTGTCGAAGATCGGGGACGTCACGGCGGCGCTGAAGGGCGTCGGCAACGTCGAGATCCCCAAGCTCCCGGAC
>NZ_JBVHHL010000158.1:0-2009 GCF_055561075.1 Streptomyces sp. NPDC022910 | reverse complement strand
TCGTATCTGTTCGAGATGAGCTGGAAGAACAGGTTCGCGGCCTCGGCTTCGAAGGGGATATACCCCACTTCGTCGATCACGATCAGTGGATAGCGGCCGAGCTTGATCAGCTCGTCCTGGAGCCGGCCGTTCTGGTGCGCGGCGGCCAGGCGGTCGACCCACTGGGCGGCGGTGGCGAACGCGACGCGGTGGCCTGCCTGGCAGGCCCGGACGGCGAGGCCGGTCGCGACGTGCGTCTTGCCGGTGCCCGGCGGGCCGAGGAAAACGGCGTTCTCCTTGGCCGCTATGAAGTCCAATGTTCCTAGATGGGCGAGGTGTTGGCGCGTCAGACCACGTAGATGGGTGAGGTCCAGCTCCTCGAGGGTCTTGATCGCGGGGAATCGGGCGGCGCGGATGCGCCCCTCGCCGCCGTGGCTGTCGCGGGCGGCGACCTCCCGCTGCAGGCAGGCCACCAGGTACTCGGTGTGGGTCCAGGACTCGGCCTGGGCGCGTTCGGCCAGGCGCTCGGCGGCGTCCAGCAGGGCCGGGGCCTTCATCGCGCGGGCGAGGAAGGCCAGGTCGGCGGCGGTCTGCCGGCCGGTGCGGGCCGCCCGATCGTCGGGTTTCGCCGCGCCTGCGGCGGGAGTGATGGTGCGGGGCATCAGGTGTCCTCCTTCCCTGCGCCGCCCTCGATGAGGGTGAACATGCGGTCGTAGGTGCCCAGCTCGCGCTGCTCGACCTCGATGCCGAGGCTGTCCGGGGCCAGGAGCGTGGCTCGGGCGGCGTGCGCGCGGACGTCCTGCTGCTGCCAGACCTCCTCGCGCAAGCGCCGGGCCGCGGCCGCGTGCTCCGGGTCGGTGATCGACTGGTGTCTGGCCCAGCAGCGGGCATGGCGGGCCACTACGTCGTCGCCGCAGGTCACGGTGATCTCCTCGGTGTCGCTGCGGACCTGGACCACGTGGCCGATCGCGCGGGGGTGGACGGAGTAGTCGCAGGTGTCGAGGCGGATGTAGTGGTCGCGGCCCAGGCGGGTGCGCAGCGGCCACCAGTTGGGCGGGGCGACCGGTGGGATGGTGAGCATCGCCGCGCGGTCCGCCTCCCAGCGGTCCACCGGCCTGGCGCCGATGCGGCGGTGATGGCGCCGGTTGGCGACCTGCAGCCACGCTGTCAGCTGGGCGTTGAAGTCGTCCGGGCCGGTGAAGACGCGGCCGGGAAGGAAGCTGGTCTGAAGATAGCCATTGGCCCGCTCCACCAGTCCTTTCGCCTCTGGGTCGCGGGGGCGGCACAGGTGCACCCGGGTGGCGAGCAGGCCCGCGAACGCGGCGAATTCACTGGTCAGCCTGCCCTTGCCGACACCTGCCTCGTTGTCCCACACCAGCCTCTTCGGCACGGCTTGCCAGCCGGTCAGCAGACGCCAGTGACCGTCGATCAGATCACTCGTCCGCCGCGAGGGCAGCATCCGAGCCGTGATCATCCGCGAGTAGCCGGACACCATGACCAGCACCGGCGGGCGGCCGGCCTGGCCATAGCCGAGCGGGATGTCGACCGGCGGGAACCACAGGTCGCACTGCGCGAGCTCGCCCGGCTCATAGACCGTCCGGGAGACCGGGTCGGCGGGCAGGTAGGCGGGCCGAAGCTCGCGTACGCGCTCCTTGAGGATGGTCAGTCCGCGGTTCCAGCCGATCCGCTCGGCAATCACCGTGGCCGGCATCGTCGGGGTCTGTTTCAGCAACTCGCGGATGACGGGCTCGAACGCGTCCACGGCCGAGCCCTTCAGCGGGCGCTGGTAGACCGGCGGCCCGTTGCCCACCAAGGCGCGTTTCACCGTGTTCTTCGAGATGCCCAGATGCCGGGCAATCGCCCGGATCGGCATCTGCTCGGCCCGGTGCAGCCGACGGATCTCAGCCCAGTCCTCCACAGGAATCACCCTCTCCTCCTGACCCTCGAAGAAGATCAGGATGATCAGAAGATCGCGAAGTGGGTCACCGTTCATCCGCCGATCAGCGGTCCGTTTTCACCCGTCGCCGAGA
>NZ_JBVHHL010000157.1:0-2018 GCF_055561075.1 Streptomyces sp. NPDC022910 | reverse complement strand
TGGATCAATCCACCCGCCACCGAAGCCGCACCCGACACCGCGTCATCACAGGCCGCACAAGCAGCCTGACGTCTCATCCGGATTGACAGCTACCGTTCTCGTGCTGCCTCAGGGTGCTCAGACTTCCGTACACGGACCTATGGGGGAGGGGCTTCGACCGTGGCTGGGCGTGGACGGGGTGCGGCTGCTCGCAGGCGGCGAGCGGTACGGCTGAAGGCGGTGGCGGTCGGCGGTGGCCTGGTGCTGGTCCTGTTGGTGGTCTTCTGGTCGCTCGTGTGGCCGTACGTCACGGGGGCTGCGCTGCTTGGCGGCGTCGCATTGGCGGGATGGTGGCTGTGGCGTACGGACCGGCTCGTGCGCGGCCGGGACCGTCTGTGGCGGCACGAAGAGGCGGTGAAGGCTGGTTACCGGACGCTCGCGGAGGTGGACGCGATGACCGGCACCGAGTTCGAAGAACTGGTCGCAGCCCTCTGCCGACGCGACGGGTGGTCCGACATTCGGCGGGTAGGCGGTGCGAACGACAACGGTGCTGACGTCGTCGGCCGGCTCCCGGACGGCCGGAGCGTAGTGATCCAGTGCAAGCGCTATGCGCCGAGCAGCACGATCGCGAGCCGGGAACTGCGAGATCTGTTGGGCGCCAAGGTGCACTTCGGGGCTGATCTGGCCGTGTTCGTCACGACCACGCGGTTCAGCCGCCCCTCCGAGAAGTTCGCGCTGCAGCACGGAATCCTTGCTGTGCACCGGGACCACCTCGGGCTGTGGAACAACGGGGCCTCCCTGGTGTCCCTGAGCGAAGTGAACGGCAGGGGACAGGGCGACTCCCGGCACCGGACACGCTGGAAGCGGGCGTACGGCAAGTAACCGGCCTCGTGGGAAGCGTGAGGCCGGATCTTGCAGGATGTTCGCAGTGCGAGCTCAGGTTGTGCCGGCTCGCTCGTTCACGGCAACGCGGTTACACACGGGCGGGTACGCCGGCCAGGCCGTCGTCGCCATCCTCGTCGTCTTCGCTGCGTTTCTTGCGGTCGCGTGCCCCGTCGAGGCTGTCCAGGCCGACGCGGAGGAAGTCCGCGAGGGTGCTGGCGGTCTCCGCTCCGGCTGAGGCGCCGGGTAGGCCCTCGATACGCAGGCCGGAAGTGGTGTGGGCCACCGAGTACCCCAGTTCCTGGAGGACGCCGGTGAGTGCGTGATGCAGGTAGGCGCGTGTACTGCGGTGCAGGAGGCCGGCTTGGCCGCGATCCAGCAGCTCATGGACGGCCAGGAAGCCTTCGCTTGTCGGCGACGAGGGTGTCCGGAGGGAGCGCGTCGAGGTCGATGTCGGTGGCGGTCATGCGATTCGCCTCCTCCTCGGCCTCCTCCGATGCGCGCTCGTCCACGGGAGCGATCACGAACTTCTGGAGAAGCGTGTAAGCGAGCTTGAGCTCCGGGCCGCCATCGCGCTCCATGAGCTTGTGCAAGCCGATCCCGGCCTCGACCAACAGGGTCGTGACGCCGCAGTACGAATCGGTCATGGCGCGAAGCGGCTGCCAGGAGACTGGGGTGGGCTCGGAGACGAGGGCTGTGGGCGCGGTGGAGAGGCACCGTCCGTCTGGCGGTGGCGTCGCCTAGTCGCCCCGTCGGCGGGCGGGCCAGGCGTCGTTCCCCGTTCGAGAGACATGCGGCCCGAAACCGCTACCCAGCAGTACGATCCGTGTTTTTGATGGCAGCCCGGCGGTGATGGTCAGCCTCCGAACGAGGTGGGCTTGGGGCCGAGGCAGGCGACCGGGTGTGGGATGAGGCACGTGCGGAGCCGGGCTACTCGCCGTTGCGGTCGCAGGCGCGACAGGTGGAAGAAATGCACGGCCGGTGCCCAGCACGGGGACACGTCAGGGCCACCGGTGGATGCAGGCTGTCCGCCCAGGTCCGCAGCGATCCCATCATGGCAACTGAGAGGGCGTTAAGTCCGTTTCTGATAGCGGCCACGTCCGGGTTGCTCGAGGAATCCCTGGCGAACGAGTCGTCCCAGGCGGGAGCGGGTGACG
>NZ_JBVHHL010000156.1:0-2075 GCF_055561075.1 Streptomyces sp. NPDC022910 | reverse complement strand
TGTCGGGTAGCGGGAACGCATTGCTGCGTTCCCGCCCCCTCAGAACCGTGCGTGCCCGCTTGCCAGGCACACGGCTCAAGCAAGCCCCAAGGGCGTTCGCGGTGATGCAGAAATTGCGGACCTCCTGCGAGTTCTGGCCCGGAGGCTGCGTTGACAGGAGGCGTGCACGAGGCGTGTCTGCGGTCCGTCCGGCGCGCCATGTCGTCCGTGGTGAGTGAGGTGGCTGGCGGCTACCGCTCGGCGGACGGTGTTCAGCCACCAGCGTTCCCATTCGTGCGGGGATTGCGGCGGCTGATAGGCGGTGAGGATGTAGTCCCCGCAGAGCGGACAACGGCCCTCCTGCTTGGCAAGCAGGTTCAGGTTGTAGTTGTCCAACGGGGGTTTGACCTTCCTCCGTCTTTTGGCCCAGTAGTCATGCAGGTCGGGATCGTCGGGCGACGCCCCGCCAGTGACCAGTAGGTGCCGGACGATATTCGTCCAGGAGAACTTGACCACATGAAAGGTGCCGCCGCTCTCGCTGTTACAGCCGCGATCGCCGAACACCCAGTAGTCGTTCCTGAACTTGTTGAACTTGCCGTAGTAGCGGCGCACGATCCACTTCTTCGGCTTGTTGGGGTGCGAGTGCTTGGCCCACTTGTAGGTGAGCCGCCACACATGAGAGTCCAGATCCGAGAAGACCCGGCTGGACACCACCCCACGGTAGTAGGCCGCCCAACCCCGAATGATCGGGTTGAGTTTGGCGATGACCGCCACCACATTCGATCCGCGAAGTTTTCGCATCTCGTCCGTGAGCCTTCCCCGTATCCGCATGATCGCTTTCTTGCTTGGCTTGATGATCAGCTTGGATCCGTGAAACTGGCGGAGAGTGAATCCCAGGAAGTCGAAACCTTCGGAGAGATGCACAATGCGCGTCTTCTCCTCGTTGAAGGTCAGGCCCCTGGGAGCCAGCCACGCTGCAAGCCGCGCCTTGACCTGCTCTGCTTGCTGCCGGGAGTGACAGCAGGCGACCATATCGTCGGCGTATCGCACCAGCACCGGAGCTCCTCGCGTCGTTTCTCCGGAAGTACGTCCGGATGCGAGATAGCTGACTCCGGCAGCTTCCTCCAGGCCGTGGAGCGCAACGTTCATCAACAGCGGGCTGATTACACCGCCTTGAGGCGATCCCTCTTCGGTCGGTGTGAGCAGGCCGTCCGCGACCACTCCCGCTTTCAGCCATCCCCGGATCATTTCCCTGGCCGGGAAGGACCCGATCGCTTTAAGCAGTTGTTCGTGGTCGATTCTGTCGAATGCAGCGGACAAGTCGGCATCCAGAATCCACAGCCTCCTGGCCCGGGAGCCTTTCAGCGTGGAGTAGAGAGCGCCGATGGCGTCCGCGCAGCTGCGGCCCGGCCGGAACCCATAGGATTTCGGCTCAAAGCGCGCTTCCCACTCGGGTTCCAGTGCGTTACGGACGCGCGCCTGATGACATCGGTCCATAATCACGGGGATACCGAGCGGCCGTTCTTTTCCGTTGGCCTTTGGAATGTACACGCGTCGGACCGGCAGTGGATTCCAGGACGAGCGCGTATGATGCACACGTAAAGCCACGTCCATCCTGGCCTCGGGTGACAGGGCGGTCTCCCCGTCGATCCCGGCCGTCCGACGTCCAGCGTTGCGCTGAGTCACCTGCCGCACGCTGATCAGCGTGTTCGACCATGACCTCAGCATCAGTTTCTGCAAGGACCGGACCAGGGCCCAGTCCTCTTCCCGCGTCGCCTTGAAGATCCTCTGCCTCAGCCTCACTACGTTGTCCTCGTGGTGACGCCATGCGATGTCGTCCCATTCGGCAACGTCCTCGGGTCCGTTCACCGCGGTGTCCAACTTGCCCCTCGGTTCGGGAGGCCCCGGGCCTCGGTCGTCAAAGGCTCACCAGCCCACGTCAGCTCCCCTTTCGGGACCCGGCCGCCAGGACCGGCATCCGGCCGGTTCCCCGAGACGGCCGCCTGGAGAGGCGGCCACATGTCCCGAGTCCCGCTGCCTTTCGGCCGCCGGCATCTGCTTTTTGGGCTTCCTGTCCCGCCGAGGAGTTCCGCCCC
>NZ_JBVHHL010000155.1:0-2096 GCF_055561075.1 Streptomyces sp. NPDC022910 | reverse complement strand
GCTCCATCGTGCCCCGGTCACGTCAAGGCGATCTTTCACGAGGAAGCGGCAGCTGCCCTCGATGACTCCGGTGGCGATCGGCCAGCCGAGGGTGAGGGCGATGTGGTAGGCGAGGTAGGGCTGTTTGGCATCCAGGTAGGCCAGGGTGCGGGCGATGCCGGTGGTGGGGCGGGTGCCGTGGGCGGTGTGGGCGGCCAGGTGGGCGCGCAGGTCGGCGACGACGCGGGCGGAGTGGCCTTCCAGGATCTGCCGGACCGCGTCCTGTACCCATAGCGCGCGGGCGTTGTGGGTGCGGTGTAGGTCCTCGGCGGCGCGCCAGCAGTATTCGATGACGTGGACGATGTCGATGACGATGGTGACGTCCACGGCGCGGGCGGCGGCCTCGGCGCGGATGCGGTCGATCTGGTGGTTGTTGCCGTCGACCAGGGCGATCCAGCGGCGGCGATGCTGCGGGTCGCGGGCGCTTGCCTGGTCGAATAGGTCGTGGATCATCTCGGTGGGCGTGTGGGTGAGGGAGGCGTGGACGACCCGGCCGCCGGTGCGGGGACCGCGGCGGCGTTCGGCGCGCTCTTCGGCGGTGCTGGGGAGGATGTCGGCGGGGGTGCGGGGGGCGGGGCGGGCGTCGAAGGCGGCGGTGACGGTGGCCATCCGGCGGCGTCCCGGCTTGTCCCGGGCGGAGAGCTGGGCGGAGGGCGGGGCCGCCTCGGCGGCGCGGGCGGCGCCGGCGGCGCGCGTGCCCTCGCGCAGGTCGGCGGGGATCATGCTGACCCCGGTCGCGTCCACGCTCAACACGAGCAACTCCTCTGCTTGGCCGGGCAGTTCGACGGTGGCGTGGTGGGTGCTCAGCGCGTAGAACGCGGCGACGTCGCGGGCCGCTTCGGTGGTGATCTCCATCAACTGGCGGGTGCCCAGATGCTGGCCGGTGGCGCGGATCAGGGCCTCGCGGGCCGAGCGCAGCGAGCCGGCCGTCACCTCGTGCACCACCTGGCGGCGCAGCGGATGGGAGTACAGCGCCTCGGGCAGCGCGAGTGTGGCGTCGGCGGGGTGCAGGGCGGGCACGGCCGGGGCCCGGTAGGCGATCCGGGACACCTCCACCCGGCCCACCATGGTGGCCAGTTGGCGGCGGCGTCCCTTCTCGGCGCGGCGTCGGGCGACGCCGTCCGTCCCGGTCACCGCTTCGGCACGTTCCTCGGTGGCGGCGCGCAGGTCGAGGTGGTCTTGCAGCATCTGCCGCGTAAGTTCCCGCCCGGCGCTGGTGAGGTAGTCCTCCACCTGGTCGTGCGTCGCCTCGAGCAGTTCGGCCGAGCCCAGTCGGGCGGTCATCCTCTGAAGCAGGGCCCGCGCGCGGGCGAACGCGG
This sequence comes from Streptomyces sp. NPDC022910, assembly GCF_055561075.1. NCBI lineage: Bacteria > Bacillati > Actinomycetota > Actinomycetes > Kitasatosporales > Streptomycetaceae > Streptomyces > Streptomyces sp. NPDC022910. Next base: position 738 of record NZ_JBVHHL010000155.1, on the reverse strand, counting down.
CGTGGGCGTCGGCCGGTTCGCGATTCGGTCGCGCGGCGGGCGTGTCGCCGCCGACGACGACGGCGGGCGGATAGGGTTCCACCGGGTCTTTCTCCTGTTGGTCGATGGCTTCGATCACCTCGCCAACCGGGGAAGGCCCTTTTGTCGTTGGTCAGTTCACCCGTCCACCACGACGACGCCACGCGCGAGGGTGAACAGCCCGGGCTCGCGCTCGAGCACCCGTCCGGCCTGCTTCTCCCGCTTGAGGTGGTGGCGGACCTTCTCCGCCTCCCGCGGCACCGACGCGTCCCCGCCCAAGGCGGCCACGATGTCCTTGCAGCGCATAGCGGAGCGGCTCGCGGCCAGCACGTCCAGCATCACGGCGGTGAACGCCTCGCGTTCGGCCGTCCGACGCGCAGCACCGCAACCGGGTGCCGACGTCGGCTCGTCGCGTCGCGGGGCGGGAAGCTTCACCTGCACGGTCGGCGGGTGCACGCCAGGCAGCTCGGCGAGCACCTGTCGGGCCGTCAGCAACCGCTCCAGCCCACGCTCCGCGTCCGCCAGCAGCTTCCCGATCCGCTCCGCCTCGCCCCGCAGCCGCTCCACCTCGCTCCGGCAGGCCGCCACATGCTCCTCCAGCGCCCGCTCTACCGCTTCACAGCCCACCAGCCCACCTCACCGACCAGCACCATCACTCCGCCACGGCAACGAACCAGCGGCACCGACAGACACGCCCGTCACCTCAGGAGAAACGCACCC
>NZ_JBVHHL010000154.1:0-2211 GCF_055561075.1 Streptomyces sp. NPDC022910 | reverse complement strand
TGTGACCGAGTGGAGGTGCGAGACCGTGCGCCACGAGGCGCTGCTGATCCGTGTGCGGGTGTGAGACCCGCACCGTTGTCCTATCGCAGTGGGATGGCAGAAGCAGGGGGCAGTCGGGCCCGGCGAGTTGGCCGGACCTGATGGAGAGCAGCCCCGACAACGACGGGACGCGCCGGAACTACCGGACGGTGCGGGCCCGGCAAGCGAGACGGGAAGGTGGACGCGAGGAACCAGCGGTGTAAAGCCCCTCAAGACCTCCGCCAACTCAAACCCGGTGGATCTGGGCTGGATCGCGGTGTGCACTGCCTGTACGGGCAGGAACTCCTGGATCGGATTGATCTTGCCGATCGGGAGGCCACGGTGAAGGACTGCGGCGTAACCGTGGCGATGCCGCAGGGGCAAAGCTGGCCGCCTCACCCGACGAGCGGATCACAGTGAACGTGGGAACCACCCCGAAGCTCTCGCCTTGGCGCGCCTTCCAGGCGCGTCCGGCGGGAAGGCGCGACGTCCGCCGATGGCCCGGGGTGGGGCGGAGGGCTGGTAGTAGTCCGGGGGCGGGAAAGCCGTCCACATGGCGAAGCAGCCCAGCGGATTCAGGTAGTTGAGGAACTGCAAGGGACGGAGACGCTGGTGAATACCGGTGATCTGTGGCCCGACCCCGATGGGGCCTGGCTGCGGGTACGACGGATGCAGACCAAGCTGCACCAATGGGCGGTCGATGATCCCGACCGCAGGTTCGATGATCTCTACAACCTCGTCCATCACCCCGACTTCCTCACCGTCGCGTGGGAGAGGGTGCGGGGCAACAAGGGGGCACGCACGGCCGGCGTGGACCGGGTCATCCCGGCCTTCATCGCCGACGACGCCGACATCGTGGCCTTCCTGAAGAACACGCGGGAGCAGTTGAAGGCCCGCACGTTCACCCCTCTGCCGGTGAGGGAGCGCATGATCCCCAAGCCTGGCAGCGGAGGAAAGCTCAGGAGACTAGGGATCCCCACCGCGATGGACAGGCTCGTGCAAGCCTCGCTCGTGCTGGTCCTGGAACCGATCTTCGAGGCGTCCTTCAAGCCGGCCAGCTACGGCTTTCGCCCCGAACGACGAGCCCATGACGCCATCGCCGAGGTGCACCATTTCGGCTCCAAGGGATACCACTGGGTGCTGGATGCGGACATCGAGGCATGCTTCGACAACATCGCGCACTCCGTCCTGCTGGAACGGATGCGCCGACGAGTCGGAGACAAGCGGGTTCTCGCCCTGGTCAAGGCATTCCTGAAGGCGGGCATCATGTCCGCCGACGGCGAGACCAGGGACACGAACACCGGCACGCCCCAAGGCGGCATCGTCTCACCGCTGTTGGCGAACATCGCCCTCTCGGCGCTGGATGAACACTTCTGCGCCAAGTGGGACGCTCACGGCAACGGTGGCAGGCGGACAGCACACCGCCGACGTGGAGGCGCCACATACCGGATCGTCCGCTACGCGGACGATTTCCTGATCATGGTGTGCGGCACCCGAGCTCACGCGGACGCGCTGTGGGAGGAGGTCCCGGCTGTGCTCGCCCCTTTGGGGCTCAGCCTGTCCGTGGCCAAGACCCGGGTCTGCCACATTGACGAGGGGCTGGACTTTCTCGGCTTCCGCATCCAGCGGAGGCGCAAGAAGGGCACCAGCGAGCACTACGTCTACACCTATCCGTCGAAGAAGGCGCTGGCCTCCATCACGGGCAAGGTGCGGGCGATGACGAACAAGAGAGGTCAACGGACCCTCGCCGACCTGCTCCGCCAGCTCAACTCGGCGGTGCGGGGATGGTGTTACTACTTCCGGTTCGGGTCATCCACTGCCACGTTCCACTATCTCGACGACTTCTGCTGGCGTCGGGTGACGTTGTGGCTGCGGAAGCAGCATCCCGGGATCGACTGGAGGACTCTGCGGCGCCGCTATCTGACGGGTGAACCCGGCTGGCGGCCCGAGGAGGACGGGATCACGCTGTTCGTCCCGCAGCGGGTGAAGGTGACCCGCTATCGCTGGCGCGGATACAGCATCCCAACACCCTGGGCGAAGGCCGCGACGGCGTGAGCCGCGCGGTCCAGCGGGAGTCCGTGGAGCGCCGGATGCGGTGAGAGTCGCATGTCCGGTGCGGAGGGCGGGCCGGGGAAACGGGCTGGTCGCAAGGCCAGTACCGCGCCCCGGTCCGACCCCTACTCTACCGCCGGG
>NZ_JBVHHL010000153.1:0-2252 GCF_055561075.1 Streptomyces sp. NPDC022910 | reverse complement strand
GTCACCCGCTCCCGCCTGGGACGACTCGTTCGCCAGGGATTCCTCGAGCAACCCGGACGTGGCCGCTATCAGAAACGGACTTAACGCCCTCTCAGAGATCAGCGGCGGGTCCGGTGCCCGGACGGGGAGCTCGCAGATGTTGACGCTGTGCCAGCTCTTCGTCGTCGACCAGGGTGAGCATGGGCTGACCCGGCGCACACATCATGGTGACCAGGAAACGGCTCCGGATGTCCGTCCGGTTGTTCCCGTCCTGGTAGTGGATGACATCGCCGCCCGGCTCCCAGAACGTCTCCCCGGCCTTGATCACCCGCTCGGGCTCGCCTTCCAGCTCGAAGAGCATCTCTCCCTCCAGCATGTAGCCGAAAGCGGGTCCCGAGTGCCGGTGCGGAGGGGTGCCGGGGTCGCCGGGAGGGAACTCGACGAGGACCGTCATCGCCTCTACCCCTTCCGGAATGGACGGCGGTTTCACCGACTGCAGGACAGTGAGCGCGGTCTTCCACGCTTCCGAGCGGGGTCGGCTCTCAACCCTGCCTGCCGCCGACTCGTTGTTCGCCATGATGAGGCCTCCAGTGGTGGGCTGGGTGGTTCAGGAGAGCCAGTCGGTGTAGTGGGTGGGGGCGATGCGGGCGTCGCCCGTGGCGGTGAGGGCATCGCCGTGGACGGCGGCGAACATGCCTGCGGTGTCGTCGGTGACGACCGTGCGGCCGTCGGGGTGGGCGTCCAGGGTGATCCGGCCGAGGTCGTCGAGGGGGAAGACGTCGGGTCCGGCGATGTTGAGGGTGCCGTTCAACGGGGTGCCGACAGCGACTTCGGCGACGGTGTCGGAGACGTCCTGGGCGGCAATCGGCTGGAGGGGGGTGGTGGGCAGGCGGACGATGTCGCCCTCGGTGGTATCGGACAGGACCGCGTCCATGAACTCCATGAACTGAGTGGCGCGGACGATCGAGTAGGGGATCGGCCCGGCCTTGAGGATGTCTTCCTGGAGGACCTTGGCCCGGTAGTAGACGAGGTCGGGCACCAGGTCCACGCCGACGATCGAGAGGATGACGACGTGCCCGACCCCGCCCTTGTGGCCGGCGGCCAGGATGTTGTCCATCGACGTCCGGAAGAACGCCGGGGATGCGTCGTCGAACGTCGGCGAATTCGTCAAATTGACGACGACGTCGGCTCCGGCCACCGCCTCCTCCACACCCTGGCCCGTGATCACGTCGACACCTGTGGACTTGGAGTGCGGGACGGCTTCGTGTCCGGCCGCATCCAGCTTCTTCACCACCCGCGACCCGATCAATCCGGTACCGCCGATCACTGCGCACTTCATGGGGCACCTCCCGTCACCACCGATCGGTCATGCGGTCATGCGTCCAGACTGCCCCGGTGCACTGCGTGGCGCACGCCGCCCGTGTCCTCCCGGGCATCCCAGCGGCGCTGCGTACTGACGGAAGCCGGAGAGATCATTTGCAACCGCGAACACCGTGACGTGTGGCACCGGGTTCCGATGTCCTTCTGTGCTCCGCCGACGGGGCTGTCCTGCGCTCCCGAGTCTCGCTTGCGATCTGCCGAGGGGGCCAAAGCATCTACCTATCGGATTCGGGACTGCCTTCCGACGTGTTGTTCTCGTCGCGGAACCCGATCTTGCGATGGGTACCATCGCAGAGTGGCTTGTTGTCGGAGTGGCCGCAGCGGCAGAGCGTCATCCTGTACCGGGTCTGCAGCGGCTGACCGTCCGCCCTGACCACGGGCACTCCACCGGTGACCCACAACGCGCTGGCCTGACCGTTCTCCTCCTCGAGGACCGAGATCGCCTGCCGAAGGTCGGGCTCGATCGCCGTCGCCGTCGCGGTGAAGGGCGTAGCTGTACGACCCTGACGGGCATTGGCCGATCCGTCCCATGACGTTGGAACGGACGTCGCTGTCGTCGGTGTCGGCGAGCATCTCGGCGATCGGCCTGGTGCGGCCGATGCAGAAGGCGGCGTGGATGCACAGCTCGCCGACCCGTCGGGCAGAGATACCGACCCCGTCGTGGACGTGCTGCAGCTCCTCATACGGACGAACATCTGCCGACTCCTTACCGTCGAACCCGATCACAGGGTGAGTCCCGTCGCAGAACGGCTTCGAGCCCGAGCGCCCGCAGCGGCACAGCACGTAGATGTCCTCGGTCTGAAGTTCCCCCCTGATCTTGGACAGCGGATGCTTACGCTGCGGGGGTGAAGTCTTGCTGCAGCCTGGCTCGGGTTTCGAGTGGGGTGAGGTAC
>NZ_JBVHHL010000152.1:0-2308 GCF_055561075.1 Streptomyces sp. NPDC022910 | reverse complement strand
CTCGAGTTTCGCCGTTTTCGCAGGGTCACTCTGGCGGTTGTAGGTGCTGGTGTTTGGGTCCTGTGGTCTTGGCGGCGGCCATAGGGTGAGGCTGTGGATGAGCTTGTAGAACAGGTACGGCAGCTGGACCAGCAGGGTCGGTCAGCGAAGGCGATCGCCAGGACGCTGGGGGTGGGCGTCAGGGATGTCGTCGGGGTGCTCAACGGCGCTGTGCAGGTCTCGGTGTCGGGCCGTGACGAGCCGCGTTGCTGGGTGAACGCCGGCTGGAGCCGCAGTGTGGATCTTGAGGGTACGCCGCAGTGGACAAGCCTTGACCCGGGGGCTTCCGACGCCGAGGAGGTGCGCGGCCTTGTCGCCGTGCTCGTCGCCGCGGACAGTGCGCGCTCCGCGAAGGCCCAGGTTGCCGGGTTCCTGCTGGATGTGTGGTGCCTGGGGGTGAAGAACGCGCTGCCTCCGGAGCCGATGACCCCGAGTCAGCTGGCTGCGCACCGGCACGCCTACTTCAGCGCCTTCGAGGGGCATGTGCAGGTTCCCGCCGAGCTTGCCCGTGCCCTGGTGTTCGGCGCCGCCGACTACGCCCGCGAGCTCGGGTTCGCTCCCGAGGCGGACTTCGATGCCGCCGCCGTTGTGCTCGGTGAGCCAGCCGGCCCCAGCCCGATCCGCTTCGGTCGTGATGGCAAGCCGTTCTACGTCAACGGCCCCTACGACGATCCCGAGGCGATCATGCGGACCTTGCGACACGCCGTCGGCGACGACGGCTTCCACTACACCCTCGCCTTCCCCGAGTAGCCGCGGCGGCGTCGGCTGTTCCGGGCGCGCCGGTAACTGTCCGGGGCGCGTGAGCCGGCAGACGATCACCCCGGCGGGTGACGGGCCGGCTGGTTCGGGCTGTCCGCAGGCCGGACGGCGGCAGCATCAGCGGTGTGGCGACCACGCCGGGGAGGGGATCCGCCGATGCTTCCGAGTCCGCCGGTACCGGCGTCCTTGCTGGCCGTGTTGGAGACGCTGCGTGTGTTCACCGCGCCGAGCTTCGAGACCTTCACCGCGATGGTGACCGGGTTGGTCGCGCAGACCGGGGCCGGCACGGTGACCGGGATGCTGACGGGGGCGGGTCTGGCCCGCGCTTGGCCGCACGACCGGGCCCACTCCTTCTTCTCCCGGGCGAGTTGGAACGTCGAGATCCTGGGGATCGCGCTGGCGCACCTGATCGTCAGGACGTTGCTGCCACACGGCGCGGCGGTGACGGTCGCGGTGGACGACACGCTGTTCAAGCGGCGCGGGAAGAAGGTGTTCGGTGCCGCATGGCAGCACGACGGCGCGGCGGCCGGAGCCAAGCCGGTTGGGCGGGGGACGTGCTTCGTGGTGGTCGGGATCGTCGTGGAGCTGCCGTTCCTCACCCGGCCGGTGTGCCTGCCGGTGGCAGCCAGGCTGTGGCGGCCGAAGACCGGGCCGTCGAAGGTCGAACTCGCCGCGTCGATGATCCGGTTGCTGGCCGTGTGCCTGGACCGGCGACTACATGTCGTGGCTGACGCCGCCTATCACGGCAAAGCCTTGCGCCACCTGCCCGAGGCGATCACCCTCACCACCCGGCTGCCGGCCAACGCCGTGCTGTTCGACCTCGCGCCACCGCCGACCGGCAGACGCGGCCGCCCCCGCCTCAAAGGCGCCCGGCTGGGCACGCCCGCCGACCTCGCGGCGACCGCGACATTCACGACCGCGCGGGTCAAACGCTATGGCCGCACCGACCAGGTACGGATCGCCGAGGTCCGGTGCCTGTGGTACGGCTCCTTCCACACCCAGACCGTCCGCGTGATCCTGATCCGCGACGACGGCACGGACACCGCCTACGACCTGGCCCTGGTCACCACCGACCCCGACACCCCGGCCACGGCGCTCATCACCAGATACGCCTGGCGGTGGTCCATCGAGGTCACCTTCGCCGAGGCCCGCGCCCTACTCGGCGTCGGGCAGGCCCGCAGCCGCACCGAGAACGCGGTGCGTCGCACCGTCCCATTCGGCCTGTACTGCTACTCGATCACCGTCGTCTGGTACGCGCTGCACGGCCACCACCCGAACGACGCAGCCAACCGCCGTGAGCAGGCCCCCTGGTACACCACCAAGACCGACCCAGCCTTCGCCGACATGCTCGCCAAGCTCCGCCGCGTGATCATCGCCGCCCGATTTCTTCCCGCTGCCGCAGGCCAGCCGACCGACGCCGAAATCCGGACCGTCCAGCAAGCCTGGGCCCAAGCAGGACTCACCCACGCAGCATGATCACATCAGGCCCGCCAAAACCGCGAAACTCAAG
>NZ_JBVHHL010000151.1:0-2321 GCF_055561075.1 Streptomyces sp. NPDC022910 | reverse complement strand
CCATACCCACCCCGATCCATCGGATGTGGGCACAACGTTGACTGACGGCCTGTCATTCCAAGGAAACGACCGGTCATTTTGCTAGGAGTCCTTAGACACGCCGAGCCGGATGCACATGAACTCGACGCTGTACGCGTACTCCACCGTGTCGAGCCGCATCTCATCGATGAACTCGTACTTGCTCGCTACCGGGGATCCTTCGCGAAGTACGCCGCGGCTTTTTTCAGGAAAGCGTTCTCCATCTCCAGCTCACGGTTGCGGCGCTCGAGCTCCTTCAGCCTGGCGCGTTCGCTAACCGACAGATCGGCATCAGCGGGCGGCTCGTGCTGTTTCTGATGCTTCTTCACCCAGCCCCGGAGCGTCTCCGGGTTCAACTCAAGCTCGCGAGCTGTCTCGGAGATGGTCTTGCTGGACCGGAGCGCGATCTGGACGGCTTCCTCGCGGAACTCCGGTGAGTACTTGCTGGGTGGCGCCACTTTTGCTTCCTCGTTTCCTGTTCAGGGCAACCCTATTGGGTCCCTGTCCGGAAACTTCGGGGCACCCCACTGCCGTCGGGTGTGTCGATGGTCGCCTTATATCTGCGGGCCATCTTCGTGACGGTCGACTTGTGCTTCGCGGCCAGGGTCTTGAGCATCGAGGTCTCCATGACCCAGCGCAGCACTCCCAGGCGGGACACGTCCTGGGCGAGCAGGTAGTACTGGACGAACCCGCGATACTCGGACCCGTACTTGGCGACGATGGTGAAGTCCTCGTCGTGCAGCAGCGGTCCGCGCATGGCGGGCCTTTCCTTGCTCATGTAGCGGGCGCATCGGTCCCGGATGACGGTCCTGGGCACGAACAGGCCGATGGCGCCGTTGACCGCCCGACGATTCCGGGTGATCTTCGTGTCGGCGTGCTGGGCCCTGATCTCGTAGCCGAGGAAGCGCGCCGCCTGGCTGGCGGCGTGGGTGATCAAGGTCTTGGGCCCGGACAGTTCCAGCTCGAGCTCCTCGCGCAGAAAGGTCCGGATCCTGGTCTTGATCTCCTCGGCCTCGTGCTTGGGACCGGCGAATCCGAGCAGGAAGTCGTCGCAGTAGCGCACGTAGCGAAGCCGCCGGTAGCCGGGGTCGTCCGGGTCCTGGCTCGGAAGGGTGCGGCGCTCGCGCCGCAGCGCGCGGACCGCCTCCCGGTCTCCGCGCCGTCTGGCCCTGGCGATCCGGTTCTCGACGTCTTCATACGCGCGGTGCGTGCGCCTTCGCCTGCCCCGCGTGTACTCCGGTAACAGCTGCTGTTCGACGAACCGATCGAACCGGTCCAGATAGACATTGGACATGATCGGCGACGCGACACCGCCTTGCGGACAGCCGCTGAGCGTGTCGTGCCACTGCCAGTCCTCCAGGTATCCGGCCTTGAGCATCCGGTCGATCAGCTGCAGGAACCGGCCATCGTGGATCTTCTCCGCCAGGATCGAGAGCATGATCGAATGATCAAAACTCCCGAAGCAGTCGGAGATGTCCCCCTCGATGAACCAGTGCGTCCCCTTCCAGACCGACACCACCTCATCCAGCGCGGTGTGGCAGCCCCGACCGGGGCGGAAACCGTGCGAGCGGTCGGAGAACTGGACGTCGTAGTACGCCTCAAGAAGCAGGCGCACCACCTCGGCGACCAGCTTGTCCGACCACGGAGGCATGCCCAGTGGGCGCTTCCCGATCTTCTTCGGGATGTAGACGCGCCTGGCCGGGGACCACCGGTAGGACTCCGCACGCAGAGCCGCGATGATCCTGTCGATCTTGGCCAGGGACATGCCGTCCACGGTCTCCCGGGTGACCCCGGGCGTCATAGCACCCTTGTTGGCGTAGAGGCGCCCGTAGGCCAGCAGGAACAACTCCTTGTTGAACAGTTGCCGGTACAACCTTTCCAGCGGCAGACCCCGCCTGCCGCGTTCCCGGATGACGCTCAGCACGGTTTCAGCACTCTGCAATTTCGCATCCCTCCCCGGCTGAACCTCGTGAACACCTGTGCCCCTTCGCCCTCATTCCGGCTTTCCCGGACTTCATGGCCGGTCGTGACTCCGGCGACTACTACGGGCACTCCGTCGCCATAGGGCTCGCGCCCCGTAGGCGATCCCGCGGTACGTCTTCGCTGTACGTATCGAGCACGACACAGGCCGCCCACTCATCCCCTTGGCCGCCCTCGCTAGTGCCGTATCAGGCAACGTTCGCCCTGTCTTGAGTTGGTCCGTGTGCCTGAGGGGCCCCGAAGATCCCGGACAGGGACCCAATAGGGTTGTCCTGAACAGGAAACGAGGGAGAAGTGGCGCCACCCAGTAAGTACTCGCCGGA
>NZ_JBVHHL010000150.1:0-2366 GCF_055561075.1 Streptomyces sp. NPDC022910 | reverse complement strand
CCCCGGGCGAAGTGCACGCCGAGTTCCAGGAATTGCAACTCACGGCATGAATTGCTCTGCCAGACCCTGTCCGAAAAACGCGAGGCCCCTCACGAATAGCTGACACGCCCGAGCCGGGCCTTGCGTGCCATCCGGTGCCGAATGGTTACGGTGAGGTGTGGCCAGTTGCGACACCGAACGCCGTGGACGGGTTGGTCGGCCGGGGTACGGGGCCGCGGCGGGCGTGTTCGCTGTCGGGATGATGGGCACCACCCTGCCGACGCCGCTGTATGAGCTGTACCGGCGGCAGATCGGGTTCTCCGAGCTGATCGTGACCGTGGTGTTCGCCGTCTACGCGGTGGGCGTGATTGCCGCCCTGCTGGTCGCCGGTGACTTCTCCGACGTGCTGGGGCGGCGCCCGATGCTGTGGTGCGCGCTCGGGCTGTCCGCGCTGAGCGCGGTCTGCTTCCTGTGTGAGGGCGGGCTGCCCCTACTGTACGTAGGACGGGTCCTGTCGGGTTTCTCCGCCGGTCTGTTCAGTGGCACCGGTACCGCTGCGGTCCTGGAACTGGCGCCGGCCGAGCGCCGCGCACGCGCCGCGCTCGCGGCGACCGCCGCCAACATGGGCGGCCTCGGATTCGGCCCCCTCTTCTCCGGTCTCCTCGCTCAGTACGCGCCATGGCCGCTGAAGCTGCCTTTCCTTGTCCATCTGGTCCTGCTGGGGCTGTCTGCCGCCGTCACCTGCCTGCTCCCGGAAACCGCGCGTCCGAGCAGCCCTCGGCTCCCGCTGCGGCCGCAGGGCATGTCGGTCCCGCCCGAGGTGCGCGGCGTGTTCGCACCCTGCGCCCTCGCGGCGTTCGCCGGCTTCTCGCTGCTGGGCCTGTTCACCGCGGTTGCCCCGGACTTCCTCGTCCGGACGCTGGGCGAGCACAATCTGGCGGTGGTCGGCGCTGTCGTCTTCTGCGTGTTCTGTGCCTCCACCGGCGGGCAGCTCCTCATGGGATGGGTCGGCGTGCGCAAGGCTCTGCCATGGGGATGCCTGGTGCTCCTCGCGGGCTTCCTGCTGGTGGGAGCCTCCCTGCTGTTGGCGTCGCTGCCATTACTTCTCCTGGGCGCCGTCACCGGCGGCGTGGGGCAGGGCATGGCGTTCCGCGCGAGCCTGACCGAGGTGGGCTCTGCGGCACCGGACGCCCGCCGGGGCGCCACCATCTCGGCGTTCTTCGTGGTCGCGTATGTGGGGATCTCGCTGCCCGTGGTGGGGATCGGTGCCCTGGGGGTGGTACTCGGGGTGCGGGACGCCGGCGTGATCTTCACGGGGTGCGCGGTTCTCGTCGTCTCGGCAGTGGGCACCCGTCTGTGGCGGCGGCCACTCGCAGCTCTGTGAAACCGCAGCGCTCTACTCCCCAGCAGTGCCATCGCCCTGCGCAGATCCAGCCTCAACAGCTGTGCACGCATGCAACTTGACGGCCGGTAGTCGCCTGACGCTCCGTTTTCCGGGACGGTTTCTTCGAACAGGTGGACGGCCGTTCCGGTCGGCATGCGGCGCACCGGAATCGGGCAACTCGGAGCTGCCCGGAACGGGCCCGTGCGGCCTGCGCGGGCTGGCTGCCGCACTCCGGCCGCAGTACCCTTCGCCGAGCCTCCGGGCAGGTGCTCAGCGGCCCGTCCACGGCCTCCACTATCGGCGTGTGCGGCACCTGGAAGCGGCGTTGAGCCCGGCCACCAACCAACACTAAACACGTGCAGAGGGTCAGGGCCTCGGCCTGCCGTTCGTCGGTGGCAGCAGCAGGTCCGCGAGCTCGTCGAGCAGTGCGATGATCCGCTCGGCGCGGCCGGGGTCCGTACTGGCTCTGGCGATCGTCTCGTCGGCGGGGCGGTCGGCGCGAGCGTGCACGGCTCGGCGTGCCCGGTCGGTCAGGCGTATCAGGGTCCGGCGGCCGTCGCCGGGGTCGGGAACCGTCTCCAGCAGGCCGCGTTCACGCAGGCGGCCCACCGAAGCGGAGACATGGCTCTGCGCGAAGCCGGTACGGGCGACGATCTCCCGGACGGAGCAGTCAGGGCGGCGGAACGCATCGGCGATGACGGCCACCTCGCCCGGGGTGAGCGACGTCGGGCCGGCCTGTTCCTGGCCTGGATCCGCTGGCGCTTCGTCCACATGGGCTTCCTTCGCTCGTTCGTCTCCATCGCGATCGGCGGGGCGGTCATCGCCGGCGTCAGCGCCGCGCTCGGCGCCGCCGGCTGACCCGGTTCACGCCCATGTGCGTCACTTCTCCATGTCCAGCACCGCCATCATGCTGACCATCCCCTCGTAGCGTGGAGCCCGTGATTGCAGGGGAAGTTGGGATTCATGGGGTCCAAGAAGAAGCCGCCGTACGACGCCGAGTTCC
>NZ_JBVHHL010000149.1:0-2437 GCF_055561075.1 Streptomyces sp. NPDC022910 | reverse complement strand
TACGCGGGGAGCTGCTCGGCCAGCTGACGGTAGGTCAGCCCAGGGCGCCAGGACGGCAGATGCACCTCGTACACCGAGAACGGCGCCGCGTGCACGGGCCGGTCACCACGTCGGCTCATCCACTCCGCATCGCGCCACTCGTACGCGGACTCCGTCACGATGGACGCCGTCGCCGGCGGGACCTCGGCACGGCGGGCCATGGGATCCGCCCGCACGGTGTGAGTGCCGTCGGGGCGGGTGATGTCGAACTTGTAGAGCGTTCCGGGTCCGATGCCGGGCACGAAGAGCTCCCAGACGCCGGTCGAGCCGAGCGAACGCATCGGATACGCACCGCCGTCCCAGTGGCAGAAGTCTCCGCAGACCCTGACCCCGCGCGCGTCCGGCGCCCAGACGGTGAACCGGGTTCCCCGGACGCCGGCATGGGTCATCACCTGGGCGCCGAGCGCCTTCCAGAGCTCCTCGTGGCGTCCCTCGCCGATCAGGTGCAGATCGAGCGCGCCCAGCGTGGGCAGGAAACGGTACGGGTCGTCGGTCTCCAGCACGGTGCTCTCGTAGGCCACCAGGAGCCGGTACTCCGGCACGTCGCGCAGCGGCAGCAGTCCCGAGAAGAAGCCGTCCCCGTCGTCGTGCAGCTCCGCCCATGCGTCGCCCGTGACGACGGTGGCCGAGAGGGCGCAAGGGCGCAGCACACGGAGGGCCACCCCGCCGGGCAGCGGGTGCGCGCCCAGCACCGAGTGCGGGTCGTGGTGCGTACCCGCCAGCAGCCGTTCCCGGTCCTCGGACGCCGCGGGCGCCGGTCCCGGTGTGCCCAACCGCGGGGAGGAAAGGGGTGGTTGTCGCTCGGTGCGCAGAGTCACGGCGTCAGCCTCCTCAGGCCGGTGCGGTCGGCGAGGCGTGCGATCGCCGCCATCGGCACGGGCAGCCAGTCGGGGCGGTGCCGGGCCTCGTACAGGACCTCGTACACGGCACGGTCCGTCTCGTACGCGCGCAGCAGCTCGCCCTCCGCCCGGGGATCCCGGCCCGCCTCGGCGGCGTAGCCCGCGCAGTACGCCTCGCGGCAGCGCAGCGCCCACTCGGGGCGCCAGGGCCTACGGGCGTGGGCGGCGTAGTCGAAGGAGCGGAGCATGCCCGCCACATCGCGCACCGGGGACTGGGCGCGGCGCCGCTCGGGGAGCGGGCGGGCCGGCTCACCCTCGAAGTCGATCACGTGCCACTGCCGTTCGGCCCGCAGGACCTGTCCCAGGTGCAGGTCGCCGTGGATGCGCTGGGCGGGCCGGGGCGCGTCCAGCACCACCAGCTCGGTGAAGGCGGACCGCAGCCCGGACGCGTACGGCAGCAGCTCCGGTACGGCATGGATGGCGTCCCGCAGTCGCTCGCCCATGCCGGACGCGAGCCACCGGCTCTCGGCCGCGCCCTGGGACTCGACGGGAAACGCGGCGGCGAGCGCCAGGTGGACCTCTGCCGTGGCCCGCCCCATCTCGTACGCCTCCTCGGTGAAATCCCGCCCTGACGTGAGTGCCTCGAGGGCCTGCGTCCAGCCGTCGACGCCGCCGTGCAGGAAGGGCTGGAGCACACCGAGCGTCGCGTCCCACGGGCTCGACGTACGGAACCAGGCCACCGGGGCGGGTACGCGGGTGCACCCCTGCCGGGACAGAGCCCAGGGCACTTCCAGGTCCGGATTGATTCCGGGCCGCACCCGGCGGAAGACCTTCAGGATGTACGCCTCTCCGTACACCAGCGAGGAGTTGGACTGCTCGGCTTCCAGGAGGCGGGGGGCCAGTCCGGAGGGAATCGTCACGCGCCTGTCGCGCTCGAAGCGGAGGGCGCCCGTGGTGCCCGGCGTACGCAGCCGCTCCAGGAGCAGGGACGCCGAGTGCGGTTCCTGGAGGGCGTCGTAGACCAGCAGCCCCGCCAAGGGGCCCTCGCTCATGCGTCCCAGGACGGCCGGGGAGAGCCGGGGTGACAGCGATTCCCCCATGCCGAGGAAGAGTTGGTAGCAGTCGTGGGCCGGGGCCGCGCCCGGCCCCCGTATCGCGGGCCGTTCGGCGTGGTGGGCGCGGATCAGGACGTGCAGGCAGTCCGGCTGCAACTCGGTCACCGACAGCAGCGCCAGATCCGTCACGGGGCGCCCCTTGCCGGCGAACCAGCGCTGGCGCGGCAGCCACTCGCGCAGCAGACCGGGCAGCGAGGGCAGCAGCGAGGCGGCGCCGAGGCTGTCCGGGCGGAACGTTGCGGTCTGGGTCTTCGCCATGGCGTCGCGTCCTTTCCGTGGCGGCCGACGGATCAGCGGCGTTGAATCAACCGCCCACGAACAAGTTCACCTTGGTGGCCTGGGGGACGTTCTTGCGGAGCCGGAACCAGTAGAAGCCGTGGCCTGCGAGGGTGAGCAGGTAGGGCAGGTCGCCGATGGCGGGGAAGCGGACGCCGCCGATCAGTT
>NZ_JBVHHL010000148.1:0-2478 GCF_055561075.1 Streptomyces sp. NPDC022910 | reverse complement strand
GCGAGTACTTACTGGGTGGTGCCACGTCTTGCCTCTCGTTTCCTTACGTAGAGATCCTATTGGGTCCCTGTCCGGAAACTTCGGGGCACCTCAGGTTCACGAACTGCTGCAGGTTCTGCTCATTGCCGTCCGGCAACCGCGAGGCCATGGCCTGGATGGACTTGCGGCGACCATCCATCATCAATCCCCGCAGATAACAGTCGCTCTTGGCCCGCTGGTCCTTGCGCGGCACCGAAGCGAACACATCCGCCACGAATAACGCCAACGTCGCCCGAACACGATTGACTTCATGTGCATCCACCCACTGCGAATGCCCCTGAACAAGACCAACACACAGACCTAACGGAGTCCTACTAGTGCTCTGACCGGGAAGGTTCACCGGGGTGCCGTTCGCGGTGCGGGCCTTGCGGGCGATTGGATGTGACGACATCCAATCTGATGCGTGGAGGTGCGGTGGCAGAGCCGGTCAAGGTCCGCAGACTGACCGATCAAGAAGGGCAGAAGCTTCAACAGATCGTGCGCCGGGGCAGCACCAGCACGGTGCGTTACCGGCGGGCGATGATGATCCTGGCCTCGGCCGGAGGTAACCGGGTCCCGGTGATCGCCCAACTGGTCCAGGCCGACGAGGACACCGTCCGCGACGTGATCCACCGGTTCAACGAGATCGGCCTGGCCTGCCTGGACCCTAATTCCTTGTTAACAGCTCCAGCAGCGGGGACCACCCGCGCCGGACTGTTCGAGCGCGGGACTACGACGCCTTTCTGGACCCTGGCCGATGAGGCCTCCACTGAGAGCGGTGTGGGCCCCGATGCTCATGGTGGTGGTCGCGTGGGGTGTCGGACGGACGCCTCAGGAGGCCCTGGCCTCGACGTCTCGCAACAGAGCGGCGGCGTTCGGCGTCCTCGCGGTCACCACCCGCCCCCGTAAACTCGGCCAGCCCTTCACCTGCTGGTCCATCCGCAAACTCGCCGCCTACCTGCGCAAAGTCCACGGAAGGATGATACGCATCGGCCGTGAGGCCCTGCGGACGCTACTCGCCCGACGCGGGGTCACCTTCCAGCGCACCAAGACGTGGAAGGAGTCCACCGACCCCGACCGCGACGCCAAGCTCGACCGGATCGAGCACGTCCTGGAGCACTTCCCGGACCGCACGTTCGCCTTCGACGAGTTCGGCCCCCTGGGCATCCGCCCCACCGGCGGCACCTGCTGGGCCGAACAAGGCCGGCCCGACCGGCTGCCGGCGACCTACCACCGCACCCACGGCGTCACCTACTTCGATGGCTGCTACTCCGTCGGTGACGACACCCTGTGGGGCATCAACCGCCGCCGCAAAGGCGCGGCCAACACCCTCGCAGCCCTGAAGTCGATTCGGGCCGCCCGCCCCGACGGCGCCCCGATCTACATCGTCCTGGACAACCTCTCCGCCCACAAAGGTGCCAAGATCCGCCGCTGGGCGAAGAAAAACAAGGTCGAGCTGTGCTTCACCCCGACCAACGCCTCCTGGGCCAACCCCATCGAGGCGCACTTCGGGCCGCTGCGGCAGTTCACCCTCGCCAATTCCCACCACTCCAACCACACCGTCCAGACCCGCGAGCTGCACCGGTACCTACGCTGGCGCAACGCCAACGCCCGCCACCCCGACGTGCTGGCAGCCCAACGCCGCGAACGCGCCCGGATCCGCGCGGAGAAGGGCATCCGCTGGGGAGGACGGCCCCTGGCCACAGCGGCCTGACCGTCCCGGCACTGCGGTCACAGCGGCAGACAGTCGGGCCGCCGATCAGCTGACATGTGCAGCGATGGTCCGTGCACACTCCATCGACTCGGCATGCGTGGTGTCCACCTCCAGGTCATAGACCATGCCCCGGTGGACCACGTCCGCCTGGGACGCCGCCATGCCGATGACCCGATCACCTCGTGCGACCTCACGGCCTGCGGCTACCGCACTGTCGCATCGGACACCGACCCACAGCACCCGCAGTTCGCCCAAAGCCTTCTGCCATCGCTTCTGCGAGTCCGCTCCGCCGAGGAAGACCTCATCAACGATGACCCGGGCACCCGCACGGGCCATCGCGGCGACCCCCTCGATCCATGCCGCTTCCAGCGTCCGGAACTCCGGCCCGACGATCACCTGTCCGTCCGGAGCGAACTCGATCCCGGCATCCGACGCCTGCATGGACGCGGGCATGGCCTCAACCAGCGTGTCTGTCCCCAGGGCCAGCCACGGATCCGGCAGGACTGTCTGTAGACACCGAACGATCCCGGACTTCCCCGAGCTGGAACCACCGTTGAGAACGATCACCTCAGTCATCACCGCGCCACAGTAGAGGCACCGCAGCAACGCTCGAAACGGATTTCCGCGAACGCTGCACCGCCCGGGAGTGTCTACTGACTTCGGCGTCGTAGGGTCTGGGTCTTCGTCGGGCCTGGTGACGGTGTCCGCGTTGGCTGGTACCCCGGAGGCATGCGGTACTCAGATGG
>NZ_JBVHHL010000147.1:0-2655 GCF_055561075.1 Streptomyces sp. NPDC022910 | reverse complement strand
GGAGTAATTGTCAAGACCTGTGGATGGGGTGGGGAGGCCGCCTCTCGTTGCGCCGCGTCCCCCTAAAGCGAAGCTTCGTCACTCCGCTCACGAGGCGCTCAGGAGAAGTCCGCGGCGGTGATGCCGTCGGGGTGTCCAGGCGGCCACTCCACCAACTCGATCTGGTAGCCATCCGGGTCGGTGAGCCACGACGTCTTCGGGCCGCGAGGGCCGCCCGGATACTGGACAGGTCCCGGCTCCAGGCCGGTGTCGGTCAGCCGCTCCAGGGTGGCGGCCAGTGTGTCCACCTGGATCGCGAGGTGGTCGAAACCGCTGCCCACGTCGACGCGTCCGCCGACGGGACGGTGGACCAGTTCGAGCGAGGCTGCCGGTTCGCCGGGGAACTTGAGGATCACGAGGCGACTCCCGTCGCCGCTGCTGACCCTGCCCAGCTCGACGTAGCCCAAGCCGGTGTAGAAATCGAGCGAGCGGTCCAGGTCGGTGACGCGGTAGGAGACGAAGAGCGTCTTCATGCGGTCTCCTCGGGGCGACGTACCCGGTAGCGGAGGTGCGTGACGTCTCGGTCCTCGAGCCGTCGGACCAGGTCGAGTTCGATGTGATCACCACCGAGGTGGTCGAACAGCCGTCGGCCGTCCCCGAGGAGGACCTGAACCAGGTGGATCTCCATCTCGTCGATGTGCCCGGCTCGGAGGAGCGCTTGGGCCGCGCCCGCCCCATGGACCATGACCGGCCGGTCCCCGGCAGCCGCGCGAGCCTGACGGGCGCAGTCCTCGACGTCGGTGACGAATCGCGCGTGGCCGGGTGGCACGTCCCCGTCATCCACATGGTGGGTGAGGACGAAGATCGGCACACCGTCGTGATGGTCGCCCTGCCAACGCCCGGCGAGTTCGAAGGTCCGACGGCCGGAGATTACCGCGCCGGTCGCCAACGCCTCGCGATAAATCTGTCCGCTGGGACCGTCGGATTCCCGGTCGTCGAGCCAGTTGAAAAGACGTCCACCGGCACGTCCGAGCTCCTGGCCCGGTCGATCGTCCGGACCGGCAACGTAGCCGTCGAGCGACATCGACATGTACAGCCGAATCGGATTGCTCATTCTGACCTCCATCTCTCCTCCATGACGTGGGGATGCTCCGCTTCCCGCCCGTAAGGGGCGGGAAGGTCACAGTGGAAGACTTCAGGCAGCAGGCAAACTCATCGGCCTGATGAGGCGTGACGTGTGGGGACGATCAAGAGGCCGTTGACAGAGGCGTAAGTCAAGAGCAGTCAGTTGGGGTGGTTCAGGCTGCGTGAGCCTCGGAGCGTTCGACGAGCAGGCCGCGTTCGAAGCGGGCGCCGGCTCGCACCAAGGCGACGAGGTGGGGTGCGTTCACGGCTCGCCAGCGGGCCTGGGCGGACTCGATGAGCTTGAAGACCATCGCGAGGGCGGCGGCCCGGCTCCCGGCACCCTTGGTGACCTTCGTTCGGAGTCGCACGGTGGCGAAAGTCGATTCGATGGGATTTGTCGTACGCAGGTGGATCCAATGCTCGGCCGGGTAGTCGAAAAACGCCAGCAGCTCGTCCTCATCATCCGTGATCCGCTTGACGACCTTGGGGTACTTCGCGCCGTACTGCTTGGCGAAGGCGGCCACCGCCTTGACCGCGTGCTCCTTGTCCTCGGCGTTGTAGATGTCCTGGATCGCGCGCTTGGCCGCGGGCTGCGCCGACTTCGGCAGGGCGTCCAGGCAATTGGCGGTTTTGTGAACCCAACACCGCTGGTGGCGGGTTGTGGGGAAGACCTCGTTCAAAGCGTTCCAAAAGCCCAGTGCGCCGTCGCCGACGGCCAGCACCGGGGCCCGCATGCCGCGGCGGGCGCAGTCCCGCAGCAGCCCGGCCCACGCCTCGGACGACTCGCGGTAGCCATCGGTCATCGCGATCAGCTCCTTGGTGCCGTCCGCCCGCACGCCCATCAACACCAGCACCGCGGCCTTCGCCTCCTCCAGGCGGATCCGCAGGTGCACGCCGTCCGCCCAGACGTAGACGTAGTCGGTCGCGGACAAGTCACGATTCTGGAAGGCGGCGTGATCCTGTTGCCACTGCGCGGTCAACCGGGTCACCGTCGCCGGCGACAGGCCGGCCGAGGAGCCCAGGAACTGCTCCAGCGCGGGCACGAAGTCGCCGGTGGACAGGCCGTGCAGATAGAGCAGCGGCAGCACCTCTGCGATCTTCGGGGACTTCCGGCACCACGGCGGCAGGATCGCCGACGAGAACCGCCGGCGCTCACCCGTGGCCTCGTCGACGCGCTTGTCGTTCACGCGCGGCGCCTTGACCTCGACCGTCCCGGCGGCGGTGGCGACCTTCCGCGGCTGGTGGTAGCCGTTGCGCACCACCAGACGGCGGCCTGCCTCGTCACACTCCCCGGCCAACTCGGCTATGTAGGTGTTGACTTCCGCCTCCAGCGCAGCGGCCAGCATCCGCCGCGCGCCCTCCCGGACGATCTCATCGATCAGGGAGCCGTTCGGGGTGGAACCATCGGCGTTGACTACGCTGAGCACGGGCGTGCCTTCCCGACCGACGTTCGCAGCGTCGGCCTACTCGGTGACCTTCAATCGATCACTCGGGAAGGTACGCCCATCGCGCGCCTCCCGAGCCCCGATCCACAGGTCTTGAGCATTGCTC
>NZ_JBVHHL010000146.1:0-2821 GCF_055561075.1 Streptomyces sp. NPDC022910 | reverse complement strand
AGATCCGCGACGACCTCCACGAAGCCTTCCTCACCCTCGGCTGCAGCATCATCTGCTGGCGCCGACTGAAGACCTCTTTTTGCTAGGAGTCCTAAATCCGGCTACTACAACTGGCGCGGCCGGCCGGAATCCATGACGGCCCAGCGGCGCGAAGAACTGAAGCTGCTCATCCAGAAGGCATTCGAGGACTCCGACAGCACCTACGGCCATCGGCGCATCCAAGCACAGTTGCACCGCTGGGGTATCGCCGCGGGCCTGGAGCTGGTCCGCCGGCTCATGCGCGAGCTGGGCCTTGAGCCCTGCCAGCCAAAGCCGAAACGCTTCGGCCTCACCCGGCACACGCCCGGGCCCGTGCCGGACCTGGTCGGCCGGAACTTCACCGCCGAGACCCCGGGTGAAAAACTCGTCGGCGACATCACCTATATTCCCACCGGCGAGGGGTGGCTGTATCTGGCGACCGTCATCGACTGCTGCACGAAGGAAGTCATCGGGTACGCGATGGACGACCACTACCAGACTCCTCTGATAACCCGAGCCATACGCAACGCGGCGCGGAACAGGAAGCTCGCGAACGGTGCAATATTTCATACCGACCGCGGAAGCAACTACATGTCAGCCGAGTTCGGGAAGGAGTTGAAGCGTCTCGGTCTCCGCAGATCGGCTGGGCGTACCGGAATCTGTTTCGACAACGCTATGGCCGAGTCATTCTTCGGCGCTCTGAAGAACGAGCGTGTATCACGGGTGACTTACCTGACCCGCGAGGCGGCTGTGCGGGACATCATCCGGTACATCGAATTCTGGTACAATCGCAAACGCCTCCACTCGGCAGTGGGTTACCGCCCTCCGCTCGAAGTCCACGCCGAACACCAGCAGTTGCCAATCGCCGCGTGAAGTCAGCGGTCAGATGCCTGTCCGGAAAACGCGAGGCCCCTCAGCAGACGGACCTGCTTCCAAGCCACGGTGCAGCGCGACGACGGCAGGAAACCGCTGGTCGCCCGCTTCGGCGGGATCCCGCTCAAGCGTCAGCGCACCGCCGTCCTCACCGACCGCCGGCCCGTCATGGCCACCACCCGACGCAACGAGCTGATCCACCGGCTCCTCGCCGGGCAGTGCGAGATGTGCGAGGGACGCACCGGACTACAGGTCCACCACGTCCGCAAACTCGCCGATCTCAACAAGCCAGGACGCCCGGAACGGCCACCATGGGTCCGACTGATGGCCATGCGCAAGCGCAAGACCCTCGTGGTCTGCGAACGCTGCCACCAGGACATCCATGCCGGACGGAGTACAGCCTCCACCCGGAAATGATCACTGGAGAGCCGGATGCCGGGACAACTGGCCTGTCCGGTTCGGGAAGGGGCCGTCGGAAAAGGACCCGAGCCACGGGCACCTCGTCGGCGGCCTACTTCACTCCGTGGGAGCCCGGGGGTGAGATTCCCCCGGGCGACCCGACTACTAGGGCGCCTGCCACTCCGCCTGGAAGTGCGGAAACCCTTGGAACCCATTCGACGTGCAGTTTGCACTCGTGTTCTGGGAGGCGTGGAGGGAGAGCACGTCGCCGACGTTCAGCAGCAGAATCGTGGACAAGCTATTGGTGGCGGTACCAATAGGGTTTCTCATGTCCCGTTCATCGGTGTCGACGTCGCTGCCGTTCACCCTGAGGGCCAATTGCGTGAGACCCGTGTTCGTCGGAACATTGCACGTCCAGGACATTCGTCCCGTGACGAGATAACGCCCGGCCGTGCGGACCACCAGCGTCGAATTCGTGGCATCGAACATCATGTCCGTGTCGTAGTCGACGTTGGTGAACGTGAGTTTGGTGCTGGGGCCGTTCGAGATGGTCTGGGATCCCGATGAGACGCTGGCGCCGATATTGAAGGCCTTCCCGGCAGGCCCCGTTGCGCCGGTGGCTCCAGTGGGACCGGTGTCGCCCTTCGGACCAGCCGCTCCGGTCGCACCGGTGGGGCCGGGGGGACCAGTAGGGCCGGGGGGACCGGCGGGACCAGTGGGACCTGCGGGACCAGTGGGACCGGTGTCACCCTTCGGACCGGCCGGTCCGGTCGGGCCCGTCGGTCCCCTCCGGCACTCGTCGTTGTCCCCACCCCGCCCCCCGTCCGACTCCGACAGGGCCTTCGTCTTCTTCTTGTGGTGCGACTCGTCCTCGCACTTGTCGCCGCCGAACCCGTTCGTCACGGTCCCGCGAGGGCCGCTCATGCTCTGCACTGCGGCCACGGCCGACCCGGCCACACCGGCCGCCAGGACGATCGCGAGGCAGGCGAGCGTGCCGCCGGTCGTCCACCTGCCTTGACGGGGCGGCGGTCCCATTCGGGCCCCTTTCCTACACTCAGGACTCATCTACTCTGCTCCTCTTTTCAACCGGCTCGGTGAATTTCCCGAACCCGAGGGTGAGCTTGACTGGTTGACGGACCAGCGACCGTCAATCCCGGCCGGAACGCGCTGAGGCATCCATAAATCGAATCAATCGAAGTGCCGAGTGGGGCAATTGTGGGCTAATCGCCAGAGGTAGTCTCCATCTGGTTTTTACCGCTCCACGAGCCTCAGGACTGTACTCGCGCCTCTCAGAGGCCTGGCAGGCCAGCGGCCGGCCGATTGAGGTAATTCCCCAGAGCGCCGTCCACCTATCGCTCGGCACCAACCTCGATTCTTCCGAGGGCTGACGGCGGCGTTGTGAGCGGCTGGCTGCCCGATATGTCCCGTGCCGTGTTGGGACTGGCCGTCGCGTGACGCTGCGGGGGCGTCGGGTTCCACGGGCCCGAGGGTGGTGCGGTGCTGTCCTTTCCGGTGTCGTCGGGGTGACGGA
>NZ_JBVHHL010000145.1:1456-2991 GCF_055561075.1 Streptomyces sp. NPDC022910 | reverse complement strand
CTTGCGGAGCCGGAACCAGTAGAAGCCGTGGCCTGCGAGGGTGAGCAGGTAGGGCAGGTCGCCGATGGCGGGGAAGCGGACGCCGCCGATCAGTTCGACGGGGTGGCGGCCGTTGAACCGGCTCAGGTCGAGTTCGGTGGGCTGTGCGAAGCGGGAGAAGTTGTGCACGCACATCACCAGGTCGTCCCCGTGCTCGCGCAGGAAGCCCAGTACGGCCGGGTTGGAGGAGGACAGTTCGGTGTAGGAGCCCAGTCCGAACGCCGGGTTCTGCTTGCGGATCTCGATCATCCGCCGGGTCCAGTGCAGCAGCGAGGACGGCGAGGACATCGACGCCTCCACGTTGGTGACCTGGTAGCCGTAGACCGGGTCCATGATCGTGGGCAGATACAGGCGGCCCGGGTCGCAGGAGGAGAAGCCCGCGTTGCGGTCCGGGGTCCACTGCATCGGGGTGCGCACCGCGTCCCGGTCGCCCAGCCAGATGTTGTCGCCCATGCCGATCTCGTCGCCGTAGTACAGGATCGGCGAGCCGGGCAGGGACAGCAGCAGCGCGGTGAACAGTTCGATCTGGTTGCGGTCGTTGTCCAGCAGCGGGGCCAGGCGCCGGCGGATGCCGATGTTGGCGCGCATGCGGGGGTCCTTGGCGTACTCCGCCCACATGTAGTCGCGTTCCTCGTCGGTGACCATCTCCAGGGTCAGCTCGTCGTGGTTGCGCAGGAAGATGCCCCACTGGCAGCCCGAGGGGATGGCGGGGGTCTTGGCCAGGATCTCGGAGACCGGGTAGCGCGACTCGCGGCGCACGGCCATGAAGATGCGCGGCATGACCGGGAAGTGGAAGGCCATGTGGCACTCGTCGCCGCCGCTGCGGTAGTCGCCGAAGTAGTCGACCACGTCCTCGGGCCACTGGTTGGCCTCCGCCAGCAGCACCGTGTCCGGGTACTGCGCGTCGATCTCCTTGCGCACCCGCTTGAGGAACTCGTGCGTCGCCGGAAGATTCTCGCAGTTGGTGCCTTCCTCCTGGTAGAGGTAGGGCACCGCGTCCAGGCGGAAGCCGTCGATACCCAGGTCGAGCCAGAACCTCAGCGCGGAGATCATCTCCTCCTGCACGGCCGGGTTCTCGTAGTTCAGGTCCGGCTGGTGGGAGAAGAAGCGGTGCCAGTAGTACTGCTTGCGGACCGGGTCGAAGGTCCAGTTGGAGGCCTCGGTGTCGACGAAGATGATCCGCGCGTCCTGGAACTGCTTGTCGTCGTCCGCCCACACGTAGTAATCCCCGTACGGGCCCTCGGGATTGGCGCGGGACTCCTGGAACCACGGGTGCTGGTCGCTGGTGTGGTTCATCACGAAGTCGATGATCACCCGCATGCCCCGCTGGTGCGCGGCGTCCACGAACTCCACGAAGTCCGCCAGGTCCCCGAACTCCGGCAGCACCGCCGTGTAGTCGGAGACATCGTAACCCCCGTCGCGCAGCGGCGACTTGAAGAACGGCGGCAGCCACAGACAGTCGACGCCCAGCCACTGCAGATAGTCCAGCTTCGCGG
>NZ_JBVHHL010000145.1:0-1359 GCF_055561075.1 Streptomyces sp. NPDC022910 | reverse complement strand
GGTCAGCCCCTTCAAATCGCCCACGCCGTCGCCGTTGCTGTCCTGGAAGGACCTGACCAGGACCTCGTAGAAGACGGCACGCTTGAACCACTCCGGATCGCGGTCGGCTGCGGGAGTGTCCTCGAAGGTGTCCGGGACGGGCTCGTTGACGATCATCGTGTGGGTGACCCTCCGGTCTGCAGTGAGGACGGTCGCAGGACGGTCAGCACGTGCGCGGGAGCCTCTCCCGGCGACAGACGCACGTAGTTGGTCCTGCCCCAGTGGTAGGTGACGCCGGTGAGCTCGTCACGCACCGGCACCGACTCGTGCCAGTCCAGGCCGAGCCGCGGCATGTCCAACGAGACCGTCGCCTCCTGGGTGTGGTGCGGATCCAGGTTGACGACCACCAAAACCGTGTTCGAGCCCGAGCGTTTCGAGTAGACGATCACCTCTTCCTTGTCGGCGTGGTGGAAGTGCAGGTCCCGCAACTGCCGCAGCGCCGGGCTGGCCCGCCGGATCGCGTTCAGTTGCGTGATGAGGGGGGCGATGCTGCGTCCCTCGCGTTCGGCCGCCTCCCAGTCCCGCGGCCGCAACTGGTACTTCTCCGAGTCCAGATACTCCTCACTGCCCTCCCGCAAAGGCACGTTCTCACACAACTCATAACCCGAGTACATCCCCCACGTCGGCGACAGCGTCGCCGCCAACACCGCCCGCACCTCGAAGGCCGGCCGCCCCCCGTGCTGCAGATACGCATGCAGGATGTCCGGCGTGTTCACGAAGAAGTTCGGCCGCATATACGCCGCCGCCTCACCCGACAACTCACCCAGATACTCCGTCAGCTCCTGCTTCGTATTCCGCCACGTGAAATACGTGTACGACTGCTGGAACCCGACCTGCGCCAGCGTGTGCATCATCGCCGGCCGCGTGAACGCCTCCGCCAGGAAGATCACATCCGGATCCACCCGGTTGACCTCCCCGATCACCCGCTCCCAGAACACCACCGGCTTCGTATGCGGATTGTCCACCCGGAAAATCCGCACCCCACACCCCATCCACCACCGCAGCACCCGCAGCGTCTCCGCCACCAGACCATCCATGTCCCCATCGAAGAACACCGGATAGATGTCCTGATACTTCTTCGGCGGATTCTCCGCATACGCAACCGACCCGTCCGCACGGCGCCGGAACCACTCCGGATGCTTCTCCACCCACGGATGATCCGGCGAACACTGCAACGCGAAATCCAGCGCCACCTCAAGCCCCAACTCCCGCGCCCGCCCCACGAACCAGACGAAATCCTCCACCGTCCCCAAACCCGGATGCACCGCATCGTGCCCACCCTCCGGCGACCCGATCGCCCACGGCACCCCCACATCCCCC
>NZ_JBVHHL010000144.1:0-3030 GCF_055561075.1 Streptomyces sp. NPDC022910 | reverse complement strand
TACGCGGGGAGCTGCTCGGCCAGCTGACGGTAGGTCAGCCCAGGGCGCCAGGACGGCAGATGCACCTCGTACACCGAGAACGGCGCCGCGTGCACCGGTGTGTCCCCGCGGTGCGCGAGCCACTCCTCGTCGTGCCACTCGTGGTGGGAGGCGTGCACGATCGAGGACGTGTTCGGCGGGGCCTCGGTGCGGCGCGCCAGCGGATCGGCGCGCAGGGTCCTGGAACCGTCGGGGCGGGTGATGTCGAACTTGTACAGCTCGCCCTCGCCGATGCCGGGCACGAACAGTTCCCAGACGCCGCTCGAGCCGAGCGAACGCATCGGATGACCGGTGCCGTCCCAGAAGTTGAAGCTTCCCGCCACGCGGACGCCCCGCGCGTTCGGCGCCCACACCGAGAAGCGGGTGCCGGTCACGCCCTGGTGGGTCATCGGGTGGGCGCCGAGCACCTGCCACAGCTCCTCGTGGCGTCCCTCGCCGATCAGGTGCAGATCGAGGTCGCCGAGCGTGGGCAGGAAACCGTAGGCGTCCTCGGTGTCCTGGACCGTCCCCTCGTACGCCACGAGGAGCCGGTACGACGGGACGTCGCGCAGCGGCAGCAGCCCCGAGAAGAAGCCGTCTCCGTCGTCGTGCAGCTCGGCCCGCAAGGACCCGGCGACGACGGTGATGGACAGCGCGTACGGCCTGAAGGCCCGGAAGGCGACCCCACCGGGCACACGGTGGGCGCCCAGCACCGCGTGCGGGTCGTGGTGCGTGCCGCCGAGCAGCCGCTCGCGGTCACCGGCATCGACGGCCGGGAAGACGGCCGTCTCAAGCACCCCCGCCCCGGCCAGTGGCGCACCCGACTCGCTCGTGGCCGGCTCCGCTGTCGCCACCGCGGCCGCCTTCCCTGCCTCGACGGCGATCGGCTCCGAAGTCCGGCTTGCGGCCACCTTCTTGGCGGCCACTTTCCCGGGAGCGGACCCGGCGGCGGTCCTCTTGGCGGCGGTCGTCCCGACAGCGGTCCTCTTGGCGGGAGCCTTCTTCGCCACGGCCTTCTTTGCGGCGGCTTTCTTGGCGGGGGCCTTCTTGGCCGGGTCCGCCGCGACTGCGGTGTTCTTGGCGGCGGTCTTCTTCCCCATGGCCTTCTTCGCCACGGCCTTTTTCGTCACAGTCTTCTTGGCGGCGGTTGTCCCGGCCGCGAGCTCCTCCGCGCCGGCCACCGTCTGCTCGGCCGCGGCCTTCTTCAGCCCGGCTGTGGCCTTCTTCGCCCCGGCCGTCGCTTTCTTCGCCACCGCCTTCTTCTTGCCGGCCGTCGACTTCCCGGCGGCCGCCGCCGTCTTCTTCTCGGCGGTCGCCTTCTTCACACCGGTCATCTTCTGACCGTCACCGTTCTTCTTCGTGCTGTCGTCGGACGGAAGACGGGGGGTCACGGACGGGGCCTCCTCGGCAGGGGGTGGTGGATCATCGGGTGGCGTCGGCGGACAGGCGGTGTATCGCCGCCATCGGCACGGGCAGCCAGTCGGGGCGGTGCCGGGCCTCGTACAGGACCTCGTAGACGGCCTTGTCCGTCTCGTAGGCGCGCAGCAGCACCGGTTCGGTGCGCGGATCGCGCCCGGCGACCTCCGCGTACCCGGAGCAGTACGCGGCCCGGCACGCGGCGGCCCACTCCGGTGCCGGAGGGACGGCCGAGTGCGCGGCGTAGTCGAAGGAGCGGAGCATCCCCGCGATGTCCCGCACCACCGGCTGCGGCATCCGGCGCTCGGCCAGCGGCTTCGACGGCTCGCCCTCGAAGTCGATCAGCGACCAGACCCCGGACGGCGAGCGCAGGCACTGGCCCAGGTGAAGATCGCCGTGGATGCGCTGGGCGGTCCAGGTGTGCCCCTCGGCGGCCAGGCCGGACAGCGCCTCGAACGAGGACCGCAGCCCGGGCGCGTATGGCCGCAGCGCGGGCACCGCCTGCGCCGCCGCCTCGAGACGCTGGGTCATGCCGTCGGCCAGTAGCTGTATCCGCTGGTGACCCAGGGTGACCGTGGGCAGAGCGCGGGCCAGCGCCGTGTGCACCTCGGCCGTAGCCCGCCCGAGCGCCCGCGCCTCCGGCGTGAAGTCCTCGCCCTTGGCCAGCTCGTGCAGCGCCAGCTCCCAGCCGTCCGTGGCGCCCCGCACATACGGTTGCAGCACACCGAGGACGTACGGGTCCTCGAGGCCGTCGAGGTCGGCGAGCAGCCAGCCGGCCGGCGCGGGTACCCGGGGACAGCCCTCGTGCGACAGGACCAGCGGCAGCTCCAGGTCGGGGTTGATACCCGGGACGATGCGCCGCAGCAGCTTGAGGATAAACGTATCTCCGTACACGACGGACGAGTTGGACTGCTCCGAGGTCACCCGCCGCGGGACGAGCCCGTCCCTTATTTTCTGGCGCGCGTCCCCCTCGAAGCGGAGCCGGCCGATACGGGCACGGGTGCGGATCGCCTCCAGGAGGACGGCGGTGGCCCGAGGGTCGTACAGCGCCTCGTACACGGTCCGCCCGGCCAGCGGTCCCTCCTCCGGATGCCCGATGAGCGCGGGCGCCAGCCGCGGCGGAAGCGCCTCGCGCACCCCTATCAGCAGTTGGTAGCAGTCTCCGGGATGCGCCACGGCTCCCTGAGCGGGGACGTCGGGCTGATGGGTCCGTACGAGCAGGTGGAGCAGGCCCAGCGGGCCGCCGGACGGCAGCAGTTCGGTGGCCGCCACCAGGGAGAACCCGGTGACCGGCCGTCCCTTGCCGGCGAACCAGCGCTGTCGTGGCAGCCACTCCCGCAGCAGCGGGTCGAGGGACGCGATCAGGCCGGGGTGGATCGCGGCGGCACGGGTGACGGCTTCCGACATGGGTGCGTCCTTTCCCCGGGGAGTCGGGGTGTTACTGATGCGTGCCCCGGGCGGGGCGGGAGAAACCGCCCCGCCCCAGGCTCTACGCGATGTCCTTGCGGAGCCGGAACCAGTAGAAGCCGTGGCCTGCGAGGGTGAGCAGGTAGGGCAGGTCGCCGATGGCGGGGAAGCGGACGCCGCCGATCAGTT
>NZ_JBVHHL010000143.1:0-3054 GCF_055561075.1 Streptomyces sp. NPDC022910 | reverse complement strand
TGGATCAATCCACCCGCCACCGAAGCCGCACCCGACACCGCGTCATCACAGGCCGCACAAGCAGCCTGACGTCTCATCCGGATTGACAGCTACCGCGGAGACCGCATCACCCACCGCGCTCACTGCCGTGACCCCGGTAGCGTGCTCCCCCACCGCACGGGCCTTCTCCTCCGTACGATTCCACAGCCGAACCTCGTGGCCACTGTCTCCGAGCCGCATCGCCATCGCGGCCCCGAGTGCGCCTGCTCCGAGAACAGCGACGGTGGAAGGGTGAGACATGGAAGATTCCTTTCTGCTTCCCCCTGTCCATCTTCCGTCGGCACCCGGGCCTTCCTTGGCAAGGAAACGCAGCGCCCTTCACGAGCAGTAAGCCGAACATCGCGAGTCGGACAGGACGGCGGCATCCCGCTGGCCTGGTTCCCAACCCGCTCGCGATCCTCCATCCTGCGCACTGCCGCAACTGCTCACCGAGCGCACTCACATCGGCCCCGCTGGGCCCGAGATCTGCGACAGTCGCCCGAGCTTCGATATCGGTCCTCCGTCGCCCTCTGCCGAAGCCATAGGGGGCAAGAACGATATTCGGGCGTCCTCCATGGTCGAGGGCCTCTTCGCCGACCAGTGCACCGGACTCGATGGCGTCCGCTGTGACATCGCGATGGTCCGGACCCCGGACGGTCACAGCCGGCTCGAGCTGGCGAAGTACCGCAGTCCCGCGGTGATCAGCGCCGGGCCGCGCAACCGGCCGCACAACATTCTGGGCACGCACCGCGTCATGTTCGCCGTCGACGACATCGAGGACACCGTTGCCCGCCTGCGCCCTCACGGCGCCGAACTCGTCGGCGAGATCGCCCGGTTCGAGGACAGCTATCTGCTCTGCTACCTCCGCGGCCCGGAGGGCATCATCGTCGGACTGGCCGAGCAACTGCGCTGAGAAGGAGGAACCGAACCACTTCCATCCCGTCTGCTGTCGACCCACACACCGTGGAGCGGGCGTGGTTCATGTCGTCCAGGTGGCCAAAGGCTCTCGCGTACCCAGAAACCTCTGGAGTTCCTCAACTCATCTTCACGGATGAGCACCTGCGTGGGAACTCGAAGCACTGCCTCTGAGCAGGGGAAGAGCCGTCGTCGACTGTCGTCATCTGTCGTCGTCTGCCACTCTGGGACGGCCCAGAGACGGCCCAGGGCAGAGAGTGTCACTCCCCCGCCACGCCGGGCTATTGTGCCGCCGTGACAAGCGCAGCGGAGCGCCCCATCCTTTTCCTCGACGTGGACGGCCCACTCATCCCGTTCGGGTTGTCATCCAGTCGCCTACAAGCTCCTGCTTTCGACTCCCGGACGTCCTTCGACCAGGGGAATCCGCTGCTTGGGCGGCTTAACCCCGGCCTTGGGCCGCGTCTCATGGCCCTGGGCTGCCAGCTCGTGTGGGCTTCGACGTGGATGGAGGATGCAAACGTGGCCGTCGCCCCACGCATCGGGCTGCCAAGGCTGCCCGTCGTGGAGTGGCCGGACGTCAGCGCCGACGACAGCCCGCGCGGCCTTCACTGGAAGACCTGCCACCTTGTCGAGTGGGCCAACCGCCGGCCGTTCATCTGGGTCGACGACGAGATCAGCGCCATGGACCGCCTCTGGGTCGCTGCCCAACATGCTGGGCCATCGCTGCTTCATCGTGTCGACCCAAACATGGGCCTCGTAGACGCCGACTTCTCCGCGCTCGCGGGTTGGCTCCGTGCCGTTGCGCCGAGATGAGTACCGCTTTAGGAGCGAGGTCGCCTGGAGATCGGTGGTTCGCCCGCTGGCCTGCACATCCAGCATCTGTACGGCGTTCATGGCTCCGGCCGTGGTTGACCACGGTTCGCCCTGATTCCCCGCCAGATGTGGCACGGCAATGGCACGCGGCCCCATTCGCTGGCGCACCCCGCGGGTTCCCCGTGAGTCCCGCCCGTTATGGCACGTACGACCCGGGTGGGATTCGGGCTTCGTTGCTTGCCCGAGGCTGCCCATAAGCTCTGCGTATGACTGAGAGTTCCATCGAAGCCTTCCGCGACCTACCCGCCGACCTGCCGCCGGGCCGTCTCTTGGGGCCCTCCGAACAGATGCAGGCGTATGGCTCCGCACCCGCCCCCGTGATGTGGATCAGTAGTGAGCCGCTCCAGGACGCCGGCGCCTGGTGGCAACGCCTCCACATCAGCCGTCAGGAAACGCACTTGTATCCCGTGCTACTCGGCTACCCAGACGACTTCCTGCAGCCGCTTGAACCTTCTGAAGTCGACGTGACCCAGTATCTACAGGAGGAGTGGCAGCACTTCCAGCGCAAGCGTGCGAAGTGGGCGGCTGAGGATGCCGAACTGGCGGTGCCGGAGGGCGTCGCACCGTGGCCGGAGGATCCCGGGCCTACCTTCGAGAAGTGGCCAGGGCTGGCGCCCGCTTCTGCCGAGGGTGAGGACTCAGACCAGCACGCAGCGGCAGTGGCACTGTCGCTCGCAGATTGCGATATAGCCCACTACGTTGCACTCGTGCCGGTCGGGTGCAGCGCCGACATACCCGCCGCGATCGGCTGGCTCGGCATGACCAATCACACGGGCTCCCGGGAGCTCTCGGCTGTCCTGAGGTCGTGGGAGGACCGCTTCGGGACGCGCGTGGTCGGTATGGCAGGCGCCAGTCTGTACGTCTCGGTGGCCGCCCCGCCCACGAGCATGGAACAAGCCCAACTGCTGGCGCTGGAGCACTACCTGCTGTGCCCGGACAACATCGACCAGAATCCCGATGTGGTGTTCTCCACGTACGCCCAACGGCTCATCGGCAACACGGGATGGTACTTCTGGTGGGATTGACCGCGTCGATTACGGCCGACCACGGGATGCGATCAGTACTTCTGGAAGTGACGAGCTAAGTCTGTCACGTGCGGCGGCTCACTGTAGCTGCCCCTGTGACCTGCGTGGACGCCGGGATTAGCTGTCATTGAAGTTCCCCCCTGATCTTGGACAGCGGATGCTTACGCTGCGGGGGTGAAGTCTTGCTGCAGCCTGGCTCGGGTTTCGAGTGGGGTGAGGTACC
>NZ_JBVHHL010000142.1:0-3191 GCF_055561075.1 Streptomyces sp. NPDC022910 | reverse complement strand
CATCATGCACACGACATGACACAAGGGCGGAACCGTCCAGTCACCCACGAACGGGTGACACCAGATCATCTGGAACGGGACTTAACGCCCTCTGACATCAACGGGGTCGGTCACGGGCGACCGGGACGCCTCCGCAGCAACCGGTCCATGTGGCTCATGGCCTCGCGCTGGGTGTCCCGGACGACGTGCGTGTACACGTCCATGGTGATGCTGATCTGACTGTGCCCAAGGATCCTACCCTGACTGAATGGCTGTGATCTTTGTGACGGGCATGTCCGGTACAGGCAAGACGACGGCCCTGAAGCAGCTGGAACAGCGGGGATACAAGGTGGTGGACACCGACGTCGGGAAGTGGATCGAGGATGTCCCTCTTCCCGATGGCGCCGGCGTGGAGCCGCAGTGGCGAGAGGACCGGATCGACGCGCTGATCACCGAACATGAGATCTCGGGGGAGCCGCTGTTCATCGCGGGCACGGTCTGGAACCAGGGCAGGTTCTACCCCCGGTTCGACGAGATTGTGCTGTTCAGCGCACCCTTGAAGATCATGCTCGAACGCATCGCCACCCGCGACACCAACCCCTTCGGGAAGACCGTAGATCAACGCGCCCAGATCGTGGCGGACACCGCCGAGGTCGAGCCGCTGCTCCGCTCGTCAGCGACCGTGGAGATCGACACTCGCAAGCCCCTCGTCGAGGTCGTAGACCAGTTGGCGGCGCTCGTCGGTCCACCCCCGTCCGAAAAGCTCCACTTCCGATACACGCCCTAGGACGACACATGGCAGGAGAAGAGGGAGCTCGGAGAGAACCGAGGCAGCTTGAACCGCCCCGGTTCGAATAGAGACTCGATTTCATGAAAGGATCGAGTCATGGCACGACCTTCCCGTTACCCGCTTGAGCTCCGCCGCCGTGCGGTGCGCATGGTCGCCGAGGTGCGCGACGACTACCCGAACGAGACGGCCGCCTTGCAGGCGGTGACGGAGAAGCTCGGCATCGGCTCCCGCGAGACGCTGCGGAACTGGGTGAAGCAGCACGAGATCGACGCGGGCCAGCGCCCGGGGACGACGACGGAGGAGTCTGCCCAGCTCAAGGCGCTGAAGAAGGAGAACGCCGAACTCAAGCGGGCCAACGAGATCCTGAAGGCCGCGGCGAGTTTCTTCGCGGCCGAGCTCGACCGGCCACACACACGCTCGTAGCGTTCATCGACGAGCACCGGGACCGCTTCGGCGGGGTCGAGCCGATCTGCAGGACGCTCACCGAGCACGACTGCAAGATCGCCCCTTCCACCTACTACGCCCACAAGAAACGACTGGCCGCCCCGTCCGCACGATCGGTGCGGGACGCTCAGCTCAAGGAGCTGATCAGCCAGGTTTACACCGCCAACTACCGTGTCTACGGGGCGAGAAAGGTCTGGCGTGAGCTGAACCGGCAGGGACACGTCGTGGCCAGGTGCACCGTCGAACGCCTGATGCGGGAGATGGGCATCCAGGGGGCGGTCCGCGGCAAGCGTGTGATTACCACGCTTCCCGGCGGGCAGGTCGAGCGAGCTCCCGACCGTCTCGACCGCGACTTCGTCGCCGCCGCCCCCAACCGTTGCTGGGTGGCGGACTTCACCTACGTGAAGACATGGTCGGCCACCGTCTACGTCGCGTTTGTCGTAGACACCTTCTCCCGTCGGATCGTCGGCTGGTCGGCGGCCACCGTCAAGGAGACCGTCTTCGTCCTGGACGCCCTGGAGATGGCGATCTGGCAACGCGACCGCGACCAACAACCCATCCGACCGGGCGAGTTGATCCATCACTCGGATGCCGGGTCGCAGTACACGTCGTTCAGGCTCGCTGAGCATCTGGACGCCGCCGGCATAGCCGCGTCCATCGGCTCAGTCGGCGACGCCTACGACAACGCCCTGATGGAATCGGCGATCGGCCTGTATAAAACCGAGTTGATCAAACCCCAGCGGCCCTGGAAGACGCTTTCCCAGGTCGAGCTGGCCACCGCCGAATGGGTCGACTGGTACAACCACCGCCGACTCCACGGTGAGATAGGCCATATCCCGCCCGTCGAGTACGAAGCCAACTACTACACGGAACTCACGAACCCCCAGGTCACAACCACAATCTGAGATCTCTACCGAACCCGGGGCGGTTCAGCTCACCGAGCTGAGCAACGTCCATGAGTTCCTCGACCAGACTCGACTACGGCCATCGAGTGGCTACGACGCAGCTCACTCCAACACCTGGACTCGATGCTGATCGGGTACCGAGCTGCGATGGCCGTCCATGGCGTGCATGAGGACTTCGACTTCTGGAGCCCGGGAAGCCAGGGTCCCTTCGCTGAGTGGCTGTGGAAGCGCCTTGGTCGGCACAGCGCTTTGGGCTGGGCAGCGGAGATCGAGCGTGAGGCCGAAGCTGCCGGCGTACTCGCGATCGACTTGTTCTTCAGCCTGTTCGACGAGTACCGAGGCGAGCGCAACCAGACCGTGTCGAGTCTCAGTTGATGGTTGACGGGTTGGCGTCGGGTGATGCTTGACGTCTGCCCTAGACGATCTTCCGGCGGTTGTGTTCGCCGGACTTACGGACCACCACCTCCTTCCTGGTGACACGCGGGACGGTGGTGATCAGCTCCTGGCCATGGAAGACGCGGATTGTTTCCTCGTCCAGGTGGGCGGTGACGACCTGGTGGGCATAGCCGCAGCCGAGCTGGACGCGCTGTCCGGCGACATGAAACCGCCGACGCTGCTGACCGTCCGCTCGGCGACCTGCTCGGCGGGCGGAGGCAGCAGCGGTGACGGCCCGGCCGGCCGAGCACCTTGCAGGCGCCCGCAGGCCGAGGGTGGCAGAGGACTGGGCAGGGTGGCCTGCAGAACGCTGCTCGTCCAGGACCTGCAGCACCTTCCCGTCGAGCCGGAGGGTGACCCCCACTGCATGCTGTCCAAGCTCACTGACCGCGTCTGGCGTCGCGGTCCAGCGGCAATCCAGACGCTTCACACAGGGCCAGCATCACTGTGGACGGGTCCCCACTAGCCACCCACTTGAAGCGGGCAACCATCATCAGATCGTCGAGGCTCTCCAGCACGTACCCGTCCATGACAGCGAGGCCGCCCGGTGGATGTCAAGTCAATTGAGACGCTTGTAATGCTATGAGATCTGTCGCGCGGGTTCCCTCCGCTTTGCTGGGTCGTTGATCCACGCCTGT
>NZ_JBVHHL010000141.1:0-3255 GCF_055561075.1 Streptomyces sp. NPDC022910 | reverse complement strand
GTGCAGACCCGTGCACCCAGTTAAGGTCACAGCAGCCCAGAAAAGCCATTCCCCACCCCGCCAAAGCGGGGCGTCCCCTGGCTAGGTCCTGATGGAGCCGCGGGCATGGATTCCGGCTTCGTCACCGGTCCTGCGCTGCGCGGCGCCATTGACACCCACAAGGAAAGCATCAGGACGACTGTGGCTCAAGCAGACCTTTGCTCGATGAGCCATTGGTACTGTCCAGGAAGATCCACTCGTGCGACAGGGAGGCCAACGGACCATGGCCGTGGACGAACTCGACACCCGCATCCTGCGGCTGCTGCTCGAACAGCCGCGCACCAGCGTGCGCGAGTACGCACGCATCCTGGGCATCGCTCGCGGCACGCTGCAGGCCCGGCTGGACCGTCTGGAGCGGGAGGGGGTGATCACCGGCACGGGTCCCTGCCTGTCCCCCGCCGCGCTCGGCCACCCGGTGCTCGCCTTCGTGCACATCGAGGTCACCCAGGGCCACCTGGACGACGTGGGCGACGCACTCGCGACCGTGCCGGAGATCGTCGAGGCGTTCTCGATCACCGGCGGCGGCGATCTGATGACCCGGGTCGTGGCTCGGGACAACGAGCACCTTGAGGACGTCATCCAGGCGCTTATCAGCCTGCCCGGGGTCGTCCGCACCCGCACGGAGGTGGCACTGCGCGAGCGCGTTCCGCACCGGCTCCTGCCACTGGTGGAGTCGATCGGCCGCGCCGCCGCGCGATGACCGCTCCGGCACCGCAGACGGATGGTCAGCCGACCGCCCGGATACGGCTCTTGGCATCCTGTACCCCATGAGCACTCCCGTCGCCACCGCGGTCATCTTCGATCTCGACGGAACGCTCGTCGACAGCGAGCCCAACTACTTCGAGGCGGCACGGCGGCTCCTCGACGGGCGCGGCGTCACCGACTTCACCTGGGCGGACCACGAGCGGTACGTCGGCATCAGCACCCAGGAGACGCTGGCGCTGTTCAATGAGCGCTACGGTCTTCGGGCCCCGCTGGAGGAACTGCTGGCCGAGACCAACCGCAGCTATCTGGAACTGGCCCGCGCCTCCACGCGGGTCTACCCGGAGATGCGGAAGTTCGTGGAACTGCTGGCGGGCGAAGGCGTACCGATGGCCGTGGCCTCGGGCTCGTCGCCGGAGGCCATCGAAGCGATCCTGTCGGGCACTGGACTGGGTTCCTGGCTCACCACGGCCGTCTCGGCCGACGAGGTCGCGCACGGCAAGCCGGCCCCGGACGTCTTTCTGGAGGCCGCCCGCCGCCTCGGTGCGTCTCCCGCCGACTGCGTGGTCCTGGAGGACGCCGCGCCCGGTGCCGCCGCCGCACACGACGCCGGGATGCGGTGCATCGCGGTCCCGTACGTCCCCGCGCAGGCCGACGACCCGGCGTTCGCCACCGCGGGACTGCTGCTGCGCGGCGGGCAGGCGGGGTTCACGGCGCGGGCCGCGTACGACTGGCTCTCGGGCTCCGCCCCGGCATCCTCATAGGCGCGCCACGTGGACCGACGGCGGCGACCTGCCCGCCCGGCACACTGACGAGGCGGTGCCGGTTGGTGGCCCGCTCGTGATCAAGGCGGTCGGCGGGCGCGGCATACGGGAGGTGGGTACGGCCGGTGAGTCGGCGCAGGGGGCGACGGTGCCTAGGAGCGACGCCGGGGCTTGCCGCGCCTGGCGCCCTTGGCGCCGCCCGAACCGCTGCGTGGGTTCCGGCCCGTGGACTTCCGCGCCGCAGCCGCGTCGGACTGCTTGCGCTTGGGCTGTGCCGCTGGGGCGGACCGGCCCCGTGTGCTGTTGACCGTCCGCCCGCGGACGATCCCGATGAAGTCCTCCACCAGGTCGGTGGTGGCGTCCTCGGGCCAGGACAGGGCGACGCTCGACTGCGGGGCGTCGACGACCGGCCGGTAGGTGAGATCCCGGCGGTGGTGAAGACGCGCCAGGGACTGGGGGACGACGAGGAGCCCCACGCCCGCAGCAACGAGTTCGATGGCGTCCGCCGTGGTGCCGGGGCGCTCGAAGGCAGGCTCTCCGGGCGGCCGGTCCCAGCCCAGAACGTCGTCGAGGGGGTGGAAGACCACCTCGTCGGCGAGGTCCTCCACGGACACCTCGTCCGCCGCCGTGATGAGGTGGTCCTTGGGGACCACGACCACGGTCGCCTCCGTGTAGAGGGGGATCGCGCTGAAGACCGTGCGGTCGACAGGCAGCCGCACGAGCGCCGCATCGGCTTCGCCGCCGCTCAGCACATCCGATGCCTCGGCGGCCGGTACCTGGACCAGGGTCAGCGGGACATCGGGGAGGCGCTCGTTCCAGATCCGCACCCACTTGGCGGGCGTCACCCCGGGGACGTACGCGAGCCGGAAAGAGGGGGGTACATCCGAGCCTGTCACCCCGCCAGGTTACCCGGCGTGGTCGGACGTCTCGTATGCGGCCGATAGTCTGGACACCATGAAGTCGCACCAGACCACCCAGACGATGAAGCCCGCGACCGCGGCGAAGAAGCTGGGTGTGTACCTTCCCGCCACCCCCGCCGAGTTCCAGGAGGGTGTCGTCTCGCGCGCCGAGCTGAACGAGCTCCAGGCCGATCCGCCCGAGTGGCTGCGGGAACTGCGACGCAACGGCCCGCACCCCCGCCCCGTGGTCGCGGCGAAGCTGGGCGTCTCCATCGCGGGCCTCGCGCGCGGCGGGGTGACGGAACCTCTGACGACCGCGCAGATCGAGGTCCTGAAGCAGGACCGGCCCGAGTGGCTGGAGAAGGAGCGAGCGACCCAGGCCGAGGTCCGCAAGGAAGCGGAACGCATCAAGAAGCGGGACGCCGAACGCGCCGCGGAGCCCACTCGGACGCGTCCCTGACAACCAGCTGAAGAGTGCCGCTCACTCCCACCTGACATCCGCCGACCACACCGTTGTGAGATCGCGCCGTTGCCGAAGGAGCCGCTGGGGTCGGAGTTCCAGCGCGGGCGCTTCCGGTCCCCGCCGCGCCGGCCGTGGATGTCGTGCGGCGTGAGGCGCTCGCGCCCGTCCTCGGCGCGCGGCTCTCGTCCGGCTCCCCCATTTCGCGGGACTCCATGACTGGCCCGGGCCGGGCGGGCTGCTGGGAAGGCCGCTGCGGGCCCCTGTTCCCGGCGGCCGCACCTGATGCCGAGTGGGGTGACTCCACCCGCGCGTAAACGCGCGGGCTTCCTGTGTCGGTGGCTAGGCCACGTCGCAGAGGGCCAGCCCGGCCCTGTTGAGGACGTTCGTC
>NZ_JBVHHL010000140.1:0-3460 GCF_055561075.1 Streptomyces sp. NPDC022910 | reverse complement strand
TCATGCACACGACATGACACAAGGGCGGAACCGTCCAGTCACCCACGAACGGGTGACACCAGATCATCTGGAACGGGACTTAACGCCCTCTGAGATCACTGTTCTCGGGCGAGAGAAACCACCAAAGCGCTGTGTCGGAGCCGGCGGCAAGGCCGTCTCCGCGGTCCTGCCACTGACGCACTGATTCCTGCGTCACTCGCCCTGGGACCAGATGCTCCATGCGGACTCCAGACTGGGGTGCACGGTGAACCGCGGGTCGTTGCGGACTTCGTCGAGGATGTCGTCCGGTGCGCCGACGAGATGGAAGTCCGCGTCGGGGCAGGCGTCGAACACAGCCGGGATGTCGTCCCGCGACATCCCGTCGGCGCACCGTGCCTCCCGTATGTCCAGGTAGAACGCGCTGGTTCCGGCCGCAGCGTGATGGTGCAGGCGTTGCCGAATGTGGTGCTGCGTGGCGGGGCCGATGATCCCGCTGACCGCGATCCACACCCGTGACGGGTCCTCGGCCAGCACCCGCATCCTCACGATCATCGTCCCCATCTGCTGCTCCCCCGTCTTCCCCGACCGGGCGGTTAAGCCGCCAGTGTCGGGCTTGTCCTTCGCCACCTGTTCGTTCGCCGCCGTCCCGCACTGCGGCATGAAGTCCCCCGCATATGCGGGGGAGGTACCGCCAGCGGCGGATCCCCGTGACCACGAGATCACAGATTTTGACGGTCAAGAAGGTGACGAGTGGCGGGGCGACCGCGCCCATGCCTCCCTCAACACGCTCCCCGCCGACGGCTTCGGCCACTCGGCCGCTCACACCGACTGACGAGCTTGTGCAGAACAACTTTTCCGGCATCGACGCCGCCGGGAAAGAGCTGGAGCGTCAGAAGGCGCTCACGCCGGCGTACGACATCAAGGAGGCCGCCATCGAACAGGAGGTTATCCTCACCGTCCCTGTCGTCGTGACAGGTCTGGGGCAGCGCCCCGCTCAGGGCTTCTCGCCGCGCGCGTACGGGCCGAGGAGTTCTCGGAACGCGCCGTCGCCAGGGGGGTGCAACTCCTTGGTGTCCGTGCCGCGTTCGACGAACGGTGTGCAGGTGACGGAGGTGCGACCGGAAATGCGGTGGGTGCCGAACAGACGGCCGGTACGGGCCTCAAGAACCCGCACCTCGTACCGGCCCTCGTAGTGGGAGATCTCCCGGCTCGCTTGGGTGGGCAAGTGGTACCGGCACACCTTGAGGAGCTTGCCCAGCCCCTCGTACCGGGCGCAGGCGACCAGTTGCACCCGCTCGGGCAGCGGCGTGAACGGGTCGGCGCGGTCATATCCGCCACTGCCCTCGAACTGGTGCAGCACCCCGTTGACATGGACGACCAGAGGGCGGGGCCCCGACGCCGACACACGTGCCGCCCGGGGGACCGGACGGCTCCCGTCCTCCTGGCACAGGCCACCGAACGAGAAGAGATTGAGGCGCGTCTCCACCGGGCTCTCCGACACCAGCGCCGTCGGCGTGATGAGCCGCCCGGAGGACCCCGGAGCGACGGAGAAGGCCGGGGTCGCGGCGTCTGCGCCGAGGTCGCCGTCGCCGCCTGAATTCCGTCCCAGCAGCCCGATCAAGACCGCGACCGCCGCCAAGAGCACCACCCCGGCGCCGTAGCGCACCCCTCGAGACACCGCGCTCGCCCCCTTCCGGCGTCACCGCCCGCCGATCCGCTCTCCCCCGGTGCCCCCGGGCGGCGATCTTAGCCGGTGCGGGTTCCGGGCACCTCCTGGTACGACGCTCCTCATGCAGCGGACCTGCGAGAGCCGTGCGGTAGTCCAAGACGGTCCAGGGGGTGCTCAACTAGGACGACTTCAGAAGTCACTGGACTACTTCCTACTGAGGATTAATGCGTGATGTCGCCAGGGCTCATGGCGAGGCCGGTGCCGATGAGGCAGCCGGTGATGATGGTGGGCCGGTACTGGATCTGGCGTAGGCCCCGGCGAACTGCGGTGACCAGGTGCGTGTAATCGGTGAAGGCGATGTTGGCCAGGCTGGTGCGCCGCAGGCTGGACCAGATCCCCTCCACGGGGTTGAGGTCCGGTGCGTAGGCCGGCAACTGGAACGCCGTGAGCCAGTCCCGAGCCGTGATCCAGGCGCGCATCGCGCGCCTGAGGTGCAGGCCGACGTTGTCCCAGACCAGCACGATCGGTCCGCCGAGCTGGGTGCGGGCGGCGGTGAGCAGGTCCCGTAAGTCCTTCCAGGAGAAGCCCTTGCGGCCGTCGGCCCGCCGGTCACCGGTGTGCCGGAAGACCAACCGCGGCCGCTCGCCGGGCTTGTAGCAGCACAGAGCGGCCACCGACAGGTGGCGTCTGCTGCCGCCGTTGACCCGGATCACCGGGGTGACGCCTCTGCGGGACCAGGTGCGGGCGGTGTGCGGCGTCATCGAGAACCCGGCCTCGTCGGCGAAGACGGTCCAGGCGCCGAGCGCCGCCGCGGTGGTTCCACGGCCGGCCAGGTCTCCTTCACCCACGTCGCGACCGCCTTGTCGTCGCGCTGCACCGCCCTGCGAGCCGGGACCTGGGGCGACCAGCCGTGCCGGTGCAGCAGCAGGCACACCCCGGGCCCGGTGTAGCTCTTGTGAAACATCCGCCCGATCAGCGTCCGGATCCGCGCGAGCGTCCAGCGCTCGTCAGGCCAGCCGTGCGCCGCCGCCCCCAACGCCAGCGCCGCCTCCAGCTTCACGAACAGCTCGTCGCTGAGCCTGGGCATGGACGCCGGCCCCTTCGAGACCAGTCCCGCCTCACCCCGCTCGGCCCACTCGCGCCGCCAGCGCTGCACCGAGCGCACATGTACCCGCAGCACCTTCGCCACCTCGGCGTTGTCGCTGCCCGCCGCGAACATCTCGCCCGCATCCAGACGGATCTGCTCGCGAAACGCCCTCCGCTCGGCAGTCAGCCCGCCACCCTGCGCGTACCTCATGCCCGTGGTGTACCGCGACGATCACGACCTGTCAGCACCCCACGACATCACGCATTACAAGTCAGTAGAGGCATTCGGGGGAGGTAGCGAACGACGACATCCGATGACTTCGAAAACTGCGGGCCGCTTCGAAGAATCTGCGTGAGTGGAACATCGGGACATCGGCCAAGAACTTGAGAATCGCCCGCGACATACTCCTCTGCATCGGGAGGGTGCAAGGCGACGAGAAAACACCCAGGTTCGCCAATTTCATCGAAGTGGCCTACATAGCGCCGGTGAACGAGGCGCAGCCAGCCTGACAGGAGCTGCTCGACCGAGCCGCTGTGTGGCCGTCCCACTCCTTCGACGGCCACCACTGCACCCCACAACACAGAGGAGAACAAGACGTGAACACATGGACTTGACAGGGAACTGTGCTCGTGCGGTGGATGTCAAGTCAATTGAGACGCTTGTAATGCTATGAGATCTGTCGCGCGGGTTCCCTCCGCTTTGCTGGGTCGTTGATCCACGCCTGT
>NZ_JBVHHL010000139.1:0-3634 GCF_055561075.1 Streptomyces sp. NPDC022910 | reverse complement strand
TGGACACTGGCCCGAAGTTCAGCCGACCGATACCTCCTTCACCTGGCTGTCCTTACTTACTTGGAGCGACCTCGTGTCGCACCTGATCGTTTCAGTATGAGGTTCATAGCCGCGCCGTAGGCAGATGTTGCAGGCCAGTTCCAGCAGGGCCCTGATGGAGATCGGACCGGCGTTCGTAGCGGATGCGGAGTCGGTTGGTCAATGTTCGCTCCACGACCCATCGGGTGCGGCCCAGCCCGGATCCGTGAGGGGCTCCTCTACGGGCGATGACTGGCTTGATGCCCCGCCGCCAGAGTTGGTGGGGTCGATCGGGCGGCCCGTGGGAGTGTTGAACACGTAGCCGGTCTCCAGCCAGCCCTCCCCCAGCGCCAGCCCGCTCCTGATTTTGCCGCTGCCGATGGCCTTCCAGCGAGTGAGGAACTCGGTGGGGAGGGCGATGCGGCCTTGGGACTTGGTGGTCTTGGCAGGGAGGGTGGTCAGGCCGCGGCAACGGACCCGCCGCCCGCTGCAGCATCGCCCCGCCGGGTGGCCGTGGTGTTCGACGGCTGTGCAGTACGCGGTCCCTGTGTCCGGCCGCCGGATCCGTGATGGCCTTCCCGAGGGGTCTGGCCGAGGTGAGCCCCAATACGCGCGGTGACCGGCTCGTCGGGATCTCATGCTGCCTGGTCGGTGCTGCAACGAAAGGGGGCCGAACGCTGCAGCGGTTGCCGTGGTCCTGCGTGTCGGGCCGAGAACAACGACACGCTCCGGTTGCTCCATTGGGGTCGGACCGTCACACCAGTGGCCGCATTCTGGCCGA
Source organism: Streptomyces sp. NPDC022910 (assembly GCF_055561075.1). Taxonomy (NCBI): domain Bacteria; kingdom Bacillati; phylum Actinomycetota; class Actinomycetes; order Kitasatosporales; family Streptomycetaceae; genus Streptomyces; species Streptomyces sp. NPDC022910. Next base: position 2,835 of record NZ_JBVHHL010000139.1, on the reverse strand, counting down.
TGAGGGCGGCAGCCCTGCCCCTGGCGCAGCAAGGATGGCGGCTGACTGACGACGCGAACCGCGAGCATCGGGAGACACCTACTTGTGAGCATCCTCAACGAACCCCATGGTGCCGCGGCAGCTGAGGAGTCGTACGCGAACGAGCTGCCGGTCCGGCGCAGGCGGCCCGGCAATGTCGTGGTGAAGTGGCTGACGACCACCGACCACAAGACCATCGGAACGCTGTATCTGACGACGTCGTTCGCGTTCTTCCTGATCGGCGGCGTGCTGGCGCTGATGATGCGTTCGGAGCTGGCCCGGCCGGGCCTGCAGATCATGTCGAAGGAGCAGTACAACCAGGCGTTCACGATGCACGGCGCGATCATGCTGTTGATGTTCGCGACGCCGCTGTTCGCCGGTTTCACGAACTGGATCATGCCGCTGCAGATCGGTGCACCGGACGTGGCGTTCCCGCGGCTGAACATGCTCGCCTACTGGCTGTACCTGTTCGGCTCGACCATCGCGGTCGGCGGCTTCCTCACCCCGCAGGGCGCGGCCGACTTCGGCTGGTTCGCCTACACACCGCTGTCGGATGCGATCCATTCGACAGGCATCGGCGCCGACATGTGGATCATGGGTCTGGCCTTCTCCGGCTTCGGCACGATCTTGGGTGCGGTCAACTTCATCACCACGGTCGTCTGCATGCGTGCTCCGGGGATGAACATGTTCCGCATGCCGATCTTCACCTGGAATGTGCTGCTGACCAGCGTCCTGGTTCTGTTCGCTTTTCCGGTCCTGGCCGCCGCGCTGTTCGCCCTGGAGGCGGACCGCAAGTTCGGCGCCCACGTGTACGACGCGGCCAACGGCGGTGCCCTGTTGTGGCAGCATCTGTTCTGGTTCTTCGGGCATCCAGAGGTGTACATCATCGCCCTGCCGTTCTTCGGCATCGTCACCGAGGTCATCCCGGTGTTCGCCCGCAAGCCGATCTTCGGCTACATGGGCCTGGTGGGGGCCACCATCTCGATCACGGGCCTGTCGATCACGGTGTGGGCGCACCACATGTTCGTCACCGGTGGCGTGCTGCTTCCGTTCTTCTCGTTCATGAGCTTCCTGATCGCGGTGCCGACGGGAGTGAAGTTCTTCAACTGGATCGGCACGATGTGGAAGGGCTCCCTGTCCTTCGAGACCCCGATGCTGTGGGCCACCGGCTTTCTGGTCACGTTTCTCTTCGGTGGCCTCTCCGGTGTCATCCTGGCCTCGCCGCCGATGGATTTCCACGTCTCGGACTCGTACTTCGTGGTGGCCCACTTCCACTACGTGGTCTTCGGTACGGTCGTCTTCGCGATGTTCGCCGGCTTCCACTTCTGGTGGCCGAAGATGACGGGCAAGATGCTCGACGAGCGCCTCGGCAAGACCACGTTTTGGACGCTGTTCGTCGGCTTCCACACCACCTTCCTGGTGCAGCACTGGCTGGGTGCCGAGGGCATGCCGCGCCGGTACGTCGATTACCTGGCGGCCGACGGCTTCACTTGGCTGAACACCGTCTCCACGATCGGTTCGTTCCTGCTCGGCCTGTCGATGCTGCCGTTCCTCTACAACGTTTGGAAGACCGCCAAGTACGGCAAGCCGGTCGGCGTCGACGACCCGTGGGGTTATGGCCGTTCGCTGGAGTGGGCGACCTCCTGCCCGCCACCGCGGCACAATTTCCTCACCCTGCCACGGGTCCGCACCGAATCCCCGGCGTTCGACGTGCACCACCCCGAGGTTGCCCAACTCGACTACGAGGATTACCTCAGCAAACACGGCGCGGTGGAAGCGCCGAGACGCGAAAGAGGCCGGCCTTGACATCGTCGAGCCGTGATGGGGCCCGGCTGGACCGGCACAGCGGCACACTCGCCAACGAGGTCGAGGGCTACCTCCTGCTGCAAGCAGAGCGAGAGGTGGCACAGCGCGAGGCCGAAGCCCTCTGCGCGCGCCTGCCCTGGCTCACGAGTGCGCAGGCCGAAGATCTGGCCCGCCACTACATCGAGCAGCGCCTCGGTCTGACACGGCAAGCGCTGCAGGCCACTGCCGACCGGGCCAAGCGCCTGCGCGGAGAATACGAGACCCGCTACGCCACCTTGCGTCGCACCTTGCTCAGACGGCACGCCGTCTGCGCGTGTCTCCTGATCGCCTGTTCCATCGCCGCCATTGCAGGGGCCTGGCTGCCGGCCCGCTGATCCGACCTCCCACGGAAGCACTCCGGCCGGCTGTCTTGCGGAGCACGCGCAGGTTACTCAGGCTGCCGGCCAACCCGCTCGCTACTCTTGCCTTCCTCAGCAGCAGCCCGCTGGCCGGAGTCGTCCTTGCCGTCCTGACCGGCGCTGGGACCAGGGTCCCGGTGTGGCGCTCCCTGATCCGATGGCCGACCGGTTCGACCCCCGCCGGTGCGGACCCTCGGGGCGCGCGAGGGGGGGCTTGCAACTCAGGGATCAACCGAGCCCCTGCCTGGCGGACGTGCTCGGCGTAGGGGCTCGGGTCGCCGAAGGAGAGCATCACGGCCTTGGGGCCGTACTCCGAAAGAGCTCGGAGATGGGGCGCTGCGTCAATCCGGCACGACAGCGCTCTGGGGGGTTGCGACGCCGACTGGGGGCAAGTCACGCCGACGGGCACCACGACCGGCGCTCACTGCGGCGGTTGCCGTGCATCTCGCGCAGCAACAGGTGCGGCATCTCTTGCACCAACTCCCGCAGCATCGGCTGTCCCCATCCAACGATGCGGCCTGAGGTGCCCCGAAGTTTCCGGACAGGGACCCAATAGGATCTCTACGTAAGGAAACGAGAGGCAAGACGTGGCACCACCCAGTAAGTACTCGCC
>NZ_JBVHHL010000138.1:0-4003 GCF_055561075.1 Streptomyces sp. NPDC022910 | reverse complement strand
CCCCCGGGCGAAGTGCACGCCGAGTTCCAGGAATTGCAACTCACGGCATGAATTGCTCGGCCAGACCCTGTCCGAAAAACGCGAGGCCCCTCACTCCCAGTTCAGGCGGCATGTTGGTACTCGTCGAGGATGCCGCCAACTCGTTGGCGTCGTGGTATGTCGAGGTGGGTGATCTGCTCAAGGTCGCTGATCGGCGTCGGCAAGGGGTGCAGCGGGCGGGCGTTGGCCATGCCCTAGTGGGGCCGGTGGGAGTTGTCAAAATCTTCGAACTCCCTCAGCGCGTGGAGCAGATGCCGCTGGTTCCAGATCAAGGTACGGTCCAGCAGTTCGCGCCGGCAGGTCTGCACCCACCGTTCCGTGATCGAGTTCATGCGGCATCCGTACTCCGCTTAGCACCACCTCGATCCCCGCATCGTTGAGGACGCTGTCGAACAAGACGGGAAACTTCCCGTCCCGGTCCCGGATCAGGAACCTGACCCGGCAGCCGACGTCATCGAGCTCCATGACGAGGTTCTTCGCGACCTGCGTCACCCACGTGGCGGTGGGGTGCGTGCGCGGTGGCGCCGAGGATCCGGATCCGGCGGCTGGCGTGCTCGATCACCGCAAACACATACATCCGCGCCCCGGACAGGGTGACCGTCTCCAGGAAGTCGCAGGCCAGCAGGGCATCAGCCTGGGAGCGCAGGAGGTGAGCCCACGTGCTGGTAGCGCGTTCGGGTACCGGGTCGATCCCGGCTTCCCGGAGGATCTCCCAAACGGTGGAGGCAGCGACAGTGACGCCCAGGACGAGGAGTTCACCGTGGATACGGCGATATCCCCAGTTGGAGTTCTCGCAGGCGAGCCGCAGCGCCAATAGCCGGATGGAGCGCACGGTGCGCGGCCTGCCCGGCCGTCTGGGCCGGGAGCAGGCAGCATGCTGGCGTGTGATCAGATTGCGGCGTCAGGCGCAGCACCGTGTCCGGACGCACCACCAGCCGTATCCCGCGCAGCACCTGCACGGGCAGGCGGTGCAGCAGCGCCGCCAGGAACGCGCGATCGCCCCGCAGGATCTCCGTGTCCTTGTCCCGGTCGCTCATGGGCGGCAGGCGCAGCTCGGCGAACGCGTTCGCCACGGTCAGGTAAGCCAATCGCAGCAGCACGACCGGTCATCATGCCGGGGTGATCGCCAGACGCGCGAGATTACCGATCCGAGCGTCCGCGCTCGAGACCTTGCGCCTCCCGCACACCGGCTCTCACCTGGGTGGATGAGATTTTCGGCAAGGACAGGGCTCAGTTGGTCCCGGCGTTGTATCGGTGGTCGCCGAAGAATCCGATGACGAGCTGACCGCTCCTGTTGGTGTCGTCGAGATAGTGCAGTCGCGGCGCAGGAGGAGCACCGTCGCCGATGCGAATGTGCTCGAGCATCAGGACCTTACCTGAGGGGTCGATGTGCTCAGGGACGCGGAGGGTTCGTTGCGTCTTGCCTCGGGGGCTGCTGCTGGCGGTCTGTCCCTCACTGAGAATCACCTTGTCCTCAGCCAGTAGCGGGAACGGCTGGCTCGTGCAGTACGCCTTAAGGTTGGCCAGCTCGGGACCCGCCCGACCACGCGCCTGAGCGAGGTCCTTGGTCTCGGCGTAGGCCTGCATGGTGGCCAGGGTTGCCGCCAGTCGGTCACGCCAGCGCGGGGCCTTCTGGTGGTGCTCCAGCTTCTTGGTCTCATCCATATCTGCAGTGATGACGAGCGAGGAGCAGTGCCGCTGCGCTTGTTCGAGCACGCCTTGGAGGGTGGGCGCATGCAGCCGTGCCTTCAACGCCTCCGCGTCTCCTGGCGGCTGCTCGTCGTCCCTCCGGCGAGGCTGCAGCCGGGCAATAGCGGCATCGCGTGCCCGCAACGCCGCGTCCCGCTCCTTCGTCGCAGTGTCCAGCAACTGAGCGAACGTGTCTCGGTCCTTCTCCGTTGCCTCAAGCCGCGTCTGGAGTTCGGATCCCTCAGGCGGCGGCGGAAGGCTCGCCGCTGCTTGTACCAGGTCAGGAATCATGGAGTTAAGCTTCGCTTCGAGGTCCGGCCCTTCATCAAGCAGCTTGGAGCATGCCCTCAACCGCGCCTCGACCTCACGACGTCGACCGCGCTCCATATCGGCGAGCCGCTTGTACTTGTCTGCTTCCCTCTTGTAGAGCTCGACCAGCTTCTTGGCTGCGTCGGCGGCCTCCTTGCCCACTTCGACGGCCTCTTCCAGCACGCGACCCACTTGGGCGCGAGATTCTTCGTCGCGGGCTCTATCTGCTGCCGGGCCGAACGGACTGGACATCGACCTCACCCCCCAAGTTTCAAAGCCAAAATGAGCATAGGGGTAGTGCGAGTCCCGAGCAGCGTGCGCTGCAACCAGTCCACAGGTGGGCTACCTGCAGCCACCTCCGCGCGAGTCGACTACCGATCCCACTTCAGCCTGGCGGGCTGCGATATGTGAGAGCCTGGGCACGGACCCGGTCCGTACGCCGCGCTCTGCCGGGTGCCGCGCGGCACCCGGCAGGCGAGTAGGCCCTTACCCATGATCACGTCGGCTCGCAGTGTCTTCCCCGTCCGCCCTTCGCCGACCCTGCCCACCTCAACGGCATTTCGGGACACAAGACCGATCCGAGCTGGCGTTGCTCGCCCGAGCAGGCCTCTCCGGGATAGTGAGGCTTCGTTTGTCTCTGTACGTGAGACACCGCATCGGAATCGTCCGTGCGACTTGCTGCTGCCCAGACGCGGATCAGGTTCACCGCATTTAGCTCCGAGATGAAATTCGCGTCGATCCAGAACACGAGTGGCCGGTTAAGCGGCCGCATGTCAGGATCGGACTGTGCCTGCTTTCCTGGACGCCGCCGAGAGTTCGAGGTGCCCTGCCGTGCCGCCCCCCAGGATGCGGCGGGTGGTGTTCGTTGCGTTGCTGAGCTCGGACGGGCGGCTCGCTCTGGTGGCAGACGACCTGCCTGGAGCTGTTCCCCGATGGGTGCTCCCGTCAGGATCGGTCCGAGCCGCAGAGCCCTACCGTGAGGCGGCAGTGCGCGTACTCCGCGATGCGGTCGGCGCAATGCCGGTGCACGGGGGCGCCGTTGAAGGATGCCGTTGGGCTCAGGTGCCTGTGCCCATAGGCCGGAGCCGTCGAGAGGCGCACGTGTTCATCTTTCGTCTCGCTACGGCTGGTGCTCCGCCGGAGCATCTGCCCTGGGGAGCGACACGCTGGGCGGGGCCTGAGCAGTGGCAGGAGTTGTGCACACGGTGCGATCTGCCAGATGTGGATGTGCTGTTGACGGGATACCTGGAGGGGTGGATCCCGGACGGGCGGATCACGTTGGGGCCTTGAGCCCTGGCACCTCGGCGCCCGCTGTCACGCTGCCCTGGCGATCGTGGTGGCGGTCTCCTGCAGGGCCGTGGCAATCGCTGGCATGTCCTGTTCACGCAGACGTACGGCGGGTGCGTACACGGAGATCGCGGCGAGCGGTTCCCCTATGCGGTTGCGGATGGCCACGCCTACGCCGTGCAGGTCGTGTGCACTTTCCTCGAGGTCTGCCGCCCATCCCCGGACTCTGACTTCCTCCAACTCCACCTCAAGCAGCGGCCACTCAGTGATGCTTCCTGCCGCCGTGGCAGGGAGCGCGGCCGGGAGTGTCGCGCGTACATCTGCCGGGTCGCGCAGCGCGAGCAGAGCCTTGCCCGCCGCTGTGACGTGGGCGGGGAGCTCCTGTCCGAGCGGAACGCTGACGCGCAGGACATGCCGGCACTCGACTCCGTCGAGTAGTCGGACGACGGCCGCATCCAGGGAGTACAGGCACACCGTCTCCTGCAGCTTCTCGGAGAGCTCCTCCAAGGGTCTGCGCGCCTGTCGTCGGACATCCAGCTGGGCGATCGCGGCCAGGCCCATACGTACGAGCTGCGGCCCCGCTGAGTTGAGGGGCCTCGCGTTTTTCGGACAGGGTCTGGCCGAGCAATTCATGCCGTGAGTTGCAATTCCTGGAACTCGGCGTGCACTTCGCCCGGGG
>NZ_JBVHHL010000137.1:0-4097 GCF_055561075.1 Streptomyces sp. NPDC022910 | reverse complement strand
ACCAGCCCACCTCACCGACCAGCACCATCACTCCGCCACGGCAACGAACCAGCGGCACCGACAGACACGCCCGTCACCTCAGGAGAAACGCACCCTTTTCGATCCATTCGCGCCGCTTGATCGCAAGGAGCCTTCGATCGCCCCTGTGTGCGCCCTGTGGGGGTGAAATCTGCACACCAAATGTGCAATCGCGACACAGGGTGTGTTGGATCTGCGCATGAGCCTGCCGGATGGCGCTCTGTTGATGTGGAGTGTCCAGTTCGGAACCACCGTGGCAATACCCGTCACCTCTCGGTGCCGTGCAGCGTGTAGAGAGGTTGTCCTCAATCCGTGTTCAGGTCTGCACGGATGAGCAACATGTGCGTTTAACTCCGTTGGTGGGAGCGCTGATTGACTGGATGCCCGGTGCGCTCCGTGATTTGATCCTTTGCGCCGTCGGGCTCGCGCGAAGGTCTCCGGAAACGGTATGTCGCACGCCTGCGGTCGAGGCCCGCCTTCTGTCCCCAGCGGGGCCGCCCCCCTTGTGGAACATCCATGTGAAGGGAATTTTCATCATGAACTCCGCTCCCCAGGTTCAGACCGTTGAGATCTCCGATGCCGAGCTCGACAGCGTCTCCGGTGGCCTGAGCCCGCACGTCGGCGTCATCGCCGGCCCGATGGCGATCAGCGACTCGGATGTCCTGGCCCAGGTCGACGCCGTCAAGAACGAGGCCCTGGGTGCCATCGGCCAGTTCCACCAGGCCGGCGTCTTCGCCTCCTTCTGATCGGCAGCCTGACTACCTACTGATGAGCTGTCGGCAGCTGTCGACGTTGCTCACCATCGAGCGCCCTCCTCGGCCCCAAGACGGCCGGGGAGGGCGCTCATGCATTGGCGGCGACGCCGCCGTGTAAGGGTGGCAGTCAGGCACGGCCCCGGCACGCATCTCAATCCTCTGGGTCTTGCCACCGATCTCGGTGGCCCGTGCTTTCAGAACTCGCCGGCCAATGGCGGGCGAAGAGCCGCGGGCCGGCCTTGCGCTTGCCGATAACCTCATCCGTGCAGATCATGCGGCGCGTTGGTTCTCGTGGGGAATGCCGCCGAGGCGGTCGCCCCCGTACGTCAAGACGAGCCATCTGCTCCGGATCGGCGATCGACACAGGCAGGCACCAACGGCGTGCGCTCCCTGGGCCGACAAGGAACACCAGGGTGCCGACGGCACCGTCCGCTGGCCCTGCCACGACCCCTGGGAGACGGAAAACGCTCAGCCCGACTGTCTCAACCTAACCTTCGTGAACTCACCTTGAAAAAGGCTCAGTTACTAGCCAGGGCGCCAGTGGTCAATGTTTCCGGTCACTGCCTCCACCCATGACGGCCACTTCCGGCAGCCTCACCATTCCGGCGAGCGCCTTCCACGGCGGTGCCGGACTCTATGGCATCGGCATCATCCAGAGTTTTGTCCACAGCGGTTGGTGACGGAGCTCTCGGCTCAGGGATCTGAAGATGGGTGAGGGCCTTCTGGCTCGGTGTGGATTGCCACATCTGCACCGGCGACCAGAAAGGCCCTCGTGCCGCACCGCTGACCGAGAGCCGGGGGCGCCATCCCCTGTGTGGCGCCCCCGGCCCGGTGGCGCTACGGCAGCCGCTTCTCGTAGTTCTTGTCCCCGTCGGAGTCGTAGACCAGCTTGCTGTCGGCGTCATAACCCTTGATGCGCGGGGCCACGGTGACCTGCTGGTTCAGGACGCCAGAGGCGACGAACCAGCCGTGGTCCAGGGCGGCCTGGCTGGTGGCGCCGCCGTAGGAGACGGTCACCCGGGCCACCGACGGCTCGACGGTGCCGATGACACCCCATCGGAACGGCAGCTTCCAGCTGCCGCGGTCGATGACCGACTGCTGGTAGAGCTTGCCGCCGTTGATGTCGGCCATCACGGGGCCGGCGCCCGGCGGATCGTCGAAGCCTACGCTGGTGTTGAGGCCCTTGGCCTCGCCGTCCTTGACATTGCAGATCAGCCGGGTCTGCTTCGGCTGCTCCTTCACCGCGACGACATACATGCCATTGCCGGGCGCGTTGGAGTCGCCGGTGCTGTTCATTGCCAGGATGATCCGGTAGTCCTCTGCCGCGCCCAGGTCCGTGCGGAATTTGTCGGACAGGCCGCCTGTGTGCGACTGGTCGTATGCGAGGCACTTCTTCAGCCCGTCGACGGCCTGCCCGAAGGTGATCCCGTCGAGGAGCTGGCCCTCCGTGGTCGGCCGCGCGGGCCCCGATGGCGACGCGGACGGCGTCGGTGTCGGCGTCGCCGACGCCCGCGGCGTGGCGCTGACCGACGGTGTCGACGCCGCCGTGTCCCCGCCTGCATCCCCGTCGGCCAGCGCATACGCCCCCACGGGCATCGCCGCCAGCGTCACCAGGGCCGCCCCGGCCGCCGCCACCCGGCGCCGCCGCTCGGTCGCGCCCCGGCGGCGGATCGCCGGATACGGCACCGGCGCGGGCCGGATTGTGTTCGCGCCCTCGGCGAGCAGCTCGCGCAGCTGCTCCTCGAAGTCCCCACTGGTTCCCGTCCCCTGCTGCTTCTGCTCCTCGTTCACCTGCTGCCTCCCTGCCCGGACGACACTCGGCTGCGGACAGGTTCGTCCACGATCTGCGCGAGCCCCGGATGCGTACGCAACTTCGCCAGCGCCTTGGACGCCTGGCTCTTGACCGTGCCGGGCGAGCAGCCGAGCACCTCGGCGACCTCCGCCTCGGACAGGTCCTCCCAGTAGCGCATGACGATCACCGCACGTTGCTTCGGCGGCAGTCCGGCTAGCGCTGCGAGCAGGGCGTTGCGCTCGTCGGCCCGCGAGACGGCCTCGTCGTGCCCGGCCACCTCCGGGGGCGCCGCGGTCAGAGCCTCCGTAACCCGGCGCTTGCGGAACCGGTCGCTGTTGCAGTTGACCAGTATCCGGCGGACGTACGCCTCCGGACTGTCGCTGCGCGAGACGCGCCGCCATGCGCGGTACGCCTTGGCCAGCGCCGTCTGAGTCAGGTCTTCGGCGTGGTGCACGTCGCCCGTGAGCAGATACGCGGTCCGTACGAGATGGGACCACCGCGCTCTGACGAATTCTTGGAACTCGGCCTCTTGTTTGGCCTGCATCAAGCACCCTCCCTCGCCCTCCAGACCACAGTGTCGGCGGATTCGGTTGCCCGGGATCCGGTACCTCGTCGGTCAGATGAGCGGGGCCACTGACAACCATCAGCTGGGACCGAAGCGTCAAGCGTCTACCGGGACCGCACAGGGATGAGGTGCCTGCCATCGTGGCTCCGTACGTGGGGCCGTTGTCATCCAAGGCATCCAGGACCCTGATCGCAATGACCTCGGACATACGCTCGCGGACCTCGTCGGGCGTGAGCCAGTCGATGTCGGTTGACTTGCTGGACGTGCGCTCGGTGCCGGCCACTGGCTCGCAGCGGAACGGCGGAGCGAAGTGTCTCGAATGCCTCGAGCGCGGTAGTTACGGATGATGCCCTCGGCCCGCTCGTACGACGTCTCGTCGAGCTCGGCGACGCCCAGCCACCGGTCGAGCAGGAAGGACATGGTCACCTGCGTCTTGGGGTGGCGCTTCTCGTCGACCTGGTGCAGGAGCCTGGTGCGGGCCTTCTCCGCCTCGGGCTCTGTCTCGGCCTGTTCGTGGAGGTAGATGTCCTTCTTCGTGAGCGGGTCACGTCCGGCATAGACCTGGACCTGGAAGCCGGCCCCGTTGCGGCGGATGCTGCCGCGCTGACGTCGCTTGCGCTTGGTGTTCGCCATGGTTCTGGAACCTATTCATGGTTAATGCCATGGCTACGACGAACAGCGCGTCTACCTCAGAGAGGTAAACGCGCTGGTCAGACACTGTGCCCCCGGCAGGATTCGAACCTGCGACACCCGCTTTAGGAGTTCATTCATAGCTACGTGCGTGCTGCCGCATTGCTACTCCAAGGGCTCAAGGCAGTCCCCCTGCTACCCCCAAGGTCCCCATGCGTACGGCTCCGTTGCCGTCGTCTTCTGACCCGCAGACCGACCCGTGTGTCGGCAGGCTGGGGCCGGTACACCAGCTGGACCACGGTCTGCTCGTCCATGACATCGTCGGAGGTTTCCGCGC
>NZ_JBVHHL010000136.1:0-4344 GCF_055561075.1 Streptomyces sp. NPDC022910 | reverse complement strand
ACGGAACTCGGCGTCGTACGGCGGCTTCTTCTTGGACCCCATGAATCCCAACTTCCCCTGCAATCACGGGCTCCACGCTACGAGGGGATGGTCAGGCGCCCGTCCCGACGCACTCGACCGGCGCCCCGTCGATGCCAGCAAGCGCGCGCAGATCGGCGCCATCCTCGGCTCGCGCCCGATCTACACGGTGCAAGGGCCGCCCGGCACCGGCAAGACACACATGGCGGCGTGGCTGCTGCGCGAGATCCTCGCCGAGGATCCGATGGCCCAGATCCTCATCACCGCACAGGCGCACTCGGCGGTGGACGTCCTGAAGACGAAGGTCGAGGGCGAGGCGTTCGCCGACATCCCGGACGAGAGCCGGCCGCTGTCGATCAGACTGCTCCCGACGAAGGGTCCGCTGCAGACCAGGGATTCCCAGGATGAGCCCTGGTCGGTCCAGTCCGTGGCCCGAAAACTCCTGGACACCACCGTCAGAAAGCTGGAAGCGCTCCAGGCGCAGAAGCCCCTGTCCGAGGTGACCGCCGACTGGCTGGAAGCGTGCCGGACCATGCGCCAGGAGATCGTCACCCAGCAGGCCACCCAGGCCGGCGAGTTCCAGGAACTCGTGCGGCGGAGCGCCAGCATCACCTACAGCAGCGCGAGCGACGGCGGCCTCGCGGGGCTGGCGGGAGAGGTGAGCTACGACTGGTCGATCGTCGAAGAGGCCGGAAAGGCCCACGGCTTCGAACTGGCCCTGCCCCTCTATCTCGGTCACCGGTGGCTGCTGATCGGAGATCCCCAGCAGTTGCCTCCCTACCGGATGGAGGAGTACAGGAAGGCGCTCTCCAACCCGGAGCGGGCTGTGCGGGCCCTGCGCGACCTCGGAGGCGCCGACGGGCTGGTCGACTGGGAGGTGCTCAACCGGTGGCGCGACAAGCCCGACGAGGGGAAAAAGTACTTCACCGCGTACTGCAACCGGTGGCTCACCTTCTTCGGCCAGCTGCACGACCTGTCCGTGGAGCACGAAGACGGCGGGGGCATGCTCACCGGTCAGTACCGCATGCATCCGGACATCGGTGACCTCGTCTCGGAGACGTACTACGAGGGAAGACTGGAGCACCACACCCACCACCGGGATCCGCACGGGCTGACCGCTCCCCCGGTGCTGGCAGGCAAGGCCGTCGTCTGGCTCGACCTGCCGGCAGCTTCGGCCGACCCGCGTACCGCAGAGACGGCTCAGCCGAAGTACCGCAACGAGGCGGAGGCGCACGCCCTGGAACTCTTCCTGCGCTCCCTGCGTGGAAACTCCGCGCACCCGGTCGACCTCGCCGTTCTGTCGCCCTACGCCCAGCAGGTGGTCGCGCTGGGCAGACGCCTGCAGGGCGGCGAGACCCGTGCCGAACTGAGGCGTAACGGGATCGCCCTCGCTCCCGACCCGCGTGGCGTCGGCGGCGGACAGAGCGCCGCGGCCGGCGAGCCGGACCGGGGAGGTGTGTTCACCGTCGACTCGTTCCAGGGCAACCAGTCCGAGATCGTCGCGGTCAGCCTGGTGCGCAACAACATCAAGCCGCCGGGGCAGGGCCTGGGCTTCCTCAAGGCGGCATCACGGATGAACGTCCTCATATCGCGAGCCGAACGCCTGCTGATCCTCGTCGGCTCCTGGGACTTCTTCCGGCACCAGGTGTCGGAGGTGCCGCGCGACGAACGGCTATACCACGAACTGCGCCACGTGGCCGTTCTGGTGGACCGGCTGGAGAAGATGTTCGCCGACGGCCGGGCGATCCGGGTGGCGGCCGACCTGACCGGCGTGGACGAGAGGATGCGCCGGATCGGTGCGCAGCGTGGCGGCCACAGGAGCGGAACACGCTTGTCCACGCACACGGAAGGGGAACGGCTGTGACCCACGTTCTGCTGCCGCTGGACGTCTTTCATGTGTCGTACGAACTAGCGGTGGGCCGGCCCTACAGCAAGCTGGAGGAACTGCTGCTGCGGCTGATCGCCGAGGACCAGGGTGAAGAGGGCCGCGTCTTCCAGGAGTTGCGCGAAGCGTTCCAGGTCCACGACAGGCTGCTCGTCGAAGGGCTGGTGACACTGCTGCGCGAAGGGTGGGTGGCCATGGTCCAGAGCGACCACGACATCCGCTACGTCGCAACGGACGAGGGGCTCGTCACCATCGACAAGGGCCGCAGGCCGGCCGGCCTGCGGGTCCAGCGCAGACACGCGAAGATCGTGCGGGAAACGCTCAGCTGCCAGGTGGAACACATCAACAACCTGGAAGTGTTCACCGCCGAGGAGATCCGCCGGAAGACCGGCCGGATGGCGATCGGTTTCGCCCTGAGGAGACGTCAGCACCGCAGGACGCTCAACGGAGGCGAGACCGAGTGGCTGCTGCCGCGGAGCTCGGGCGAGCAGCAGTGGATCCGCCGGATCGACAGTGACGCGAGGGTGCTGCGCGGAAAGTACTTCCTGCCGCTCCGGGTGGACCTGGAGGAAGGAACCGTGCGGGGCCTGCCCGGCAACTGGAGACAGCTCGTCCCGCTGGTGCTGGAGCAGACCGAGCAGCAGTTCCCGGACCTCGCGGTCGGCTCCGAAGCCCAGAGAAGGTTCGGCAGTCTGCTGAAGGAGCGGGGAGGCTACCGCGGCCGGGGCCGGCATACCGCCGGAGGGGACGTTCCGCAGCCGGAGCCGACCGCCGTGCCCTGCGCCGAAGCGGCCCTGTGCGCGGGGGAGAGCCGCCAGCTCGCCGAGCGCGCCCTGGAGCGTGCGTCCGGTCGTGTGCTGATCGCGGCCTCGCACTTGGACGACGCTCAGGCCAAGCGGCTGAGCGAGGTGGTCACCGGCCTGCGCGGCCGCGGTGTGAGTGTCGATGTGCTCTGGTCCTGCGCCGAAGTGTCGGAAGAGGCACGCAGACGCCTGGTCGACGCGCTGGATTCGGCACGCGGGCGATCGGCTCCGGGAAAGCTCTTCTTCAACAGAACACCGGCGGCCGCCAAGGCCGACTTCGTCCTGGCGGACACCGGTGACGGGCCGGTCGCCGTGCTGGGCGCCGGGTTGCTGTCCGGGCCGGCGCAGGATCAGGCACTCAGCCCCGCTGTGCTCGTCGACGACGTGCGCGGGCTGAGCACCCTGGCCCTGCTGGCCTCCGGGTGGTGGCAGGAGAGCCCCGACGACCACACGGAGCTCGCTGCGAGCCGCTGGCGGCGTCTGGCGGAGAAGTGGGTCGAGGAGGCGGCCCTGAACCTGGCGGGGCCGGGGACGGAGGAGCCCGAGGACTCCCCGGACTCGGTGCAACCGCTGCTCCCCTCACCCCGGGGCGGTGCGGAGGCGAGCGGAGTGTCGCTGCTCATCGGCGCCCAGGGTGCCGCGACCCGCGACAGGCTCCTGGACCACGGCGCCTGTACGACGGACCATCTGCCGGACACCTGGGATCCGGTGGAGGTGGCAGCCACAGCCCGGGAATGGGTCGTGGGCGTGCGCGGTACATGGCTGTCGACTCTCTCCTTCCGGCTCCGTGGCCGCCTCGCCGCCGAACTGTGGCAGCGGGCCGGAGCTGGACGCGATCGAGTGGGAGCAGCCGACCGCCTGCCGAGCTGACGAGCAGGTATGACGAGGGCCTCCATCTTGCGGTCGAGGCCCTCATCGGGCTTGCACGGACGCGCTCGGCTCATGAACACCGCAGTATCCCGCCTCGCGGTTTCCTGCCGGTATGTCGCCGAAATCGCCGACCTCACCGAGAGGGCGCGGTGAAGGACCTCACCACCACCCTCGAGGACCAGGATCTCGCCCGTTTCCTCGGCACCGCGATCCAGGGCCCGAGCACGTATGGAGGCTGCTCCCCGTCGTCGCAGGCGTCCACGGTGGCCTGCGCCTACCAGCTCATCGAGTTCCGCGAGCACGACCACTCCGCCCTGCGCCACGACGGCCTCCCTCCCGTGCCGAGGGCCAACGTGCTGCCTGGTAGCGCTTACCGACTCTCCAGCACCCACCGCAGGTGCACGGAGTGGGCCCCCGACTGAACGGGGCTGATCAGACGCACGCACCCGTTCGCGACGCCTACCGGCGTCGGGCCCCCATGGCCTTTGACAGGGGACCAGCCATGTTCTGGTGCCCCGTAGGGCTCGAACCTGTGGCTGGCCGCCCACATTTCGAGCCGATCGAGCTCTTCGGCAAGGCGTTCGGCGGTCAGATAATGACTGTTGAGTACCGGCTGATCGAAGTATCGGTTCAACTGGCCGATGGATTCCTTGTACAGGGCCAGGTAGGTCTTTGAATCGCCCCGGGTTTGATGGAGACATCGAAGACCCGGAAGGATGCCGATCATGGCTGCTCCCCGTAAGTACCCTGACGAACTGCGCGAGCGTG
>NZ_JBVHHL010000135.1:0-4351 GCF_055561075.1 Streptomyces sp. NPDC022910 | reverse complement strand
TCAACCAACTCGGTTACCAAGTGACCCTCCAAGCAGAAGGAGCTGCCTGACCAGCGACTACGGACACGGGACGGGGGATTTTCGAATCAGGCGAGCGGAATCCGATTGAGGGCACCAGAATAGATCGGTCCAGCACATCGCCTCGCTCAAGTCGATCGGCATGAGAGACGGGCACTTCCTGGGCCTCGGTGTTACTCACCACGTCAGTCATCAACTGTCGCTTCCAGCTCGGGAGTTACACCAGTGACCGTACAGACCCCTTGCCGGATGCTCATCGGGCCGGTACTCGGCCTTCGGCGCGAACCCGACGTCGGTGGCGGTCAAGGGTGCGGCGCGTACGTGGCGAGCGGTGCGTACTTCACGCCCACGGACCCGAATCTGCTGCTCGCGCACATCAGCTGAATCCGCCGGCCCTAGCGCGCGGCGCCGTTTGGCACGGTGATAAGGGGGTTTCTCATGCGAATCCTGGACTGTTCTCAGACAAGGTTGCGAGCATCAGGCCCGTCAACTGCTCGCATCGGTCCGCGAACGACCCGGGAGCCCTCATTTCCATTCGCCTTCGCCGCTGTCGCCGCTCCCTCCTGCTGAGCGCGGTCACGCTCGCCGGACTGGCCGTCGGCACACAAACCATGGGCACCGCTTTCGGTGCCACCGCGCCGCTGAGCGATGCGCGCGAGGTCGTCCATTTCGACATCGCCGCCCTGCAGCAGCCGGAGAACATCACGCTGGAGCCGGGCGGGGCCGCCGATGTGACGTTCCAGAAGTCCCGGCAGGTGGCCCAGGTGGCCACGAGCGGGACGATCACCGTACTGGCGACCCTTCCCGCGCCGACCACCGGCAGCGCGACGGCGTCCGGCATCGTACGCACCGCCGACGGCACGCTCTACGTCAACTACAACGCGGGCGCCAATTCCGGCATCTATCGGATCCCGGCGGGCGGTGGCACTCCCGTGCTGGTGGTGGCGATGCCCGATGTGAAGGTGCTGAACGGCCTGGCGATCGACGCGAGCCGTGACACCTTGTACGCGACCGACTCCTCGTCCGGCACCGTGTGGAAGGTGTCGCTGAGGACGAGGGCCGCCTCCCTATGGACACAGGGAGGCGACTTCCAGCCCGGTTCGACCTCGACGTCCTCGTTGGGGGCCAACGGTGTCAAGGTGCACAACGGCGCCGTGTGGGTGACCAACACCGGCAACGGCACGTTGCTTCGGGTACCGATCAACAAGGACGGCACGGCAGGTACGGACACCGTCAAGGCGACCGGCCTGTCCGGGATCGACGACTTCACCTTCACCGGCCGCGGCGACCAGGTGCTGGCCGCCCAGAACGGCACCAACCAGGCCAGCATCGTCAGCTCGGACGGCACGGTTCAGACGGTGCTGACGGCGGCGGACGGGATCGAGAACCCGACGTCGGTGGCGGTCAAGGGCTCGACCGTGTACGTGGCGAGCGGGGCGTACCTCACGCGCACGGATCCGAATCTGCTGCTCGCGCGGCTGCGCTGAATGCGGGCGGGCCCGGGACAGTGAGCTCTTTCAGTGTGACCACTGTTCGGGTGACGATGTCGGCGTCCGCAACGGACAAGGCTCCTATGCCGTTGAGGGAGGTGTTCGACGTCTCAACTCATTGGCACGGGAGCCTTGTTGGTTGCCTGTCCTGCCGTACTCGACCTGCCTCATGCGCTGGTCGAGTGGGTCACGATGCTCATCGTCACCCGCGAGGGTGACCGTCGCCGCAAGCTCCCGCCGCACCAGCGTGCGCTGGTCGGCCTGGTGTACCTGCGGCGGCACGACACCCTCGCCCAACTCGCCGCCGGCTTCGGCATTTCCGTCGGCACCGCCCACGCCTGCACGGCGGCCGTCATCGCCCTGCTCGCCAACCGCGCGCCCGGGCTCCTGCGGACCCTGCGCGAAGCCGACCCCAAGGTCGGTACCGGACACCACCCGTGGTTTTAGCGGGCCTGGGTGGCGTCTCTGTCCTTGCGGGACGGCTCCACAGTGCCACACAGCACCTACCAGACAGGTTCTCTCCGACGGCCGTTTCACCCAGGCGAGCGACTGGGTCTTCATCATCTGCCTACGGCGGCAGCCGATCTCATTCTGCTCGGGGACCTCACCGGCCGCTACGCGGTGGGCAGTTACAGCAAGCTCGCCGCCGACGGCCAGAACGTGTCCCCGCGTAAGAGCCGTCAGGGCGCGGCCGAGCACGGGCACCGGATCACGGCGGCCATCGCCTGCCATGTCGCTCGCGCCGGCGGCACCGTCGACGAGCTGGCCCGACTACTGCTCCACCCCGAGCACGAAGGTGGGCGGCACGCCCGGAACATCGCGCTGCGCTCCGGCCAGTCACGTGCCCTGGCGTACATCGGCCGGGTATGGGCCAGCGCCTCGGCCGCGGTCAGCAGCACGACGATGCAGGAATCGCGGCACCACGCGTACGAGGTGCTCGCCGCGCTGCGTGACCGCATCGAGACGACGCCCTGGCGTGGGGAACGTGGGCGAACCGCACTGCGGGTCCTGCGGGCACATCTGAACTTCGCCGAGATCGCGGGCGGTCCCCTGCACCACGCGAGCGAGCGGCAGACCGCGGAGGAAGCGGGGATATCCCGCACGACCCTCCGGGTCGTTTACGAGACCGTCCTCAAACCACGGGGCTGGCTGCGACGCCTGCGCGTCGGCCACGGCCGCGAGGGCTCGACCTGGTATCTCGCCGCGGGCAGCCCCGACCGCCGCAGCATGCCTGCTCCGCATTCTCGTTTCCGAACCACTCAGTCCCCCCCCGACCTGGCACTTGAAGAGTGGCCCACCCCTGAGACGGGCACGACGGCCGACCTCGACTCCACCGTCATCGGCCGTCTGATGGGCCACGACGCCTTCGCCCACCGCGGTCTCGGCAGCGCCGCACTGGTGATCATCGGCGCACTGCACGCCCGTGCGGCGCAGACGGTCGCCGAGCTTGTCGGCTCGTCCTCCGTCTCCCGCGCCACCCTCTACCGCACCTTACGGCGTCTGGCCGACCACGGCCTTGTCCACCACAGCGGTGAGACCTGGACCCTGGCACCTCGCGCGCTGGAGGGCTTCGGTGACCGCCCCCTGGAGGCTGCGGCCGAAGAGATCGCCGAGCCGGCCCGCGGCTGGGACGCAGTCGCGGTACGGCACGGGACCGCGGGCGTCGCGTCCCGGCGCAAGGCGGTACACGCCGCCGAGCGCGCGGCGTACCAACAGGCGCTGGAGCGGCTGTCGGAGCACCGCAGCAAGGCCGTAGTGATCGTCCGCGACGGGCGCCAGGTGCTGGTTCCCGCGCCACGCCCCGACGAGATTCCCCCCACGTGGCAGACCCCGGACGGATGTGTCCTAGATCCGGTCACGGGCCGCGCCGCTCCCGACTGGCGGATCGCCACCGATGGACGGCTGATCCTCATCACCCCTGCCGACCAGCGCAGTTACGACGAGCTGGCCGCCGCCCATGCCGAAGCCCTCAGTGAATGGGAGTCCGCAGCGTGAACCCACCGCCTCGACCCACGGCCGATCACGACGATCAGGTCACCGCGAACGCACTGCGGGAGCAGTACGAGTCCGGTTCCACCGTGGACCAACTCGCGGCGTGCAGTGGCCTGTCGTACGGCACGGTCCTCAACCGGCTGCGTGAGGCCGGGACCGTGATGCGCACCTCGTGGCAGACGCGCCGGATGCGCGACGGGCAAGCCCGCCGCAATCTCGCCACCCGTCTGCGCCGCCTCTACGACGAACAGGGCGCCACGCTCGCAGAGTTGGCCGCAGCAGGATCCGTGACACGACGTGCCGCGCGGCGCCTGCTGATCGAGGCCGGGGGCACACCCCGCACCACGCAGCAGACACTGCGCATCCGTTCCGCAGCCGATGCCGCGCGGCGCAAGAAGCTCGCGTTGTCCCTGCGGGCACGGTACGAGGCCGGCGCCACGGTGCCGGGCCTCGCCGAGGAGTGCAGCTACTCCGTCGGCACCGTCTACCGGCTCCTGCACCAGGCGGGCACCCGCATGCGGCCCAAGCACAACCACGGCCCAGCCCGCGCCCCGAGGAAACGGTCATGAGCGCCGCAACACGGGTCCCCGGCCGGGCCCGGCAGACCGCGGGACCGATGGCGAGCCATCCCGAAGACAGCAGTGCTCGGGGTCCTCCTTCGCCCGCGCTCAGCAGCCACCGAACGTCGGCCTGCTCGCCGACGCACACAGGTCAACGCACCTTTTCCCGATTCAGGAGATCAAGCACACGTGAGTGAGAGGGCGTTAAGTCCGTTTCTGATAGCGGCCACGTCCGGGTTGCTCGAGGAATCCCTGGCGAACGAGTCGTCCCAGGCGGGAGCGGGTGACGTT
>NZ_JBVHHL010000134.1:0-4763 GCF_055561075.1 Streptomyces sp. NPDC022910 | reverse complement strand
AGAGTCGCATGTCCGGTGCGGAGGGCGGGCCGGGGAAACGGGCTGGTCGCAAGGCCAGTACCGCGCCCCGGTCCGACCCCTACTCTACCGCCGGGCCGTCGCAGCGGCCGGGTAGAAGCTGAGGGTAGTCCGAGCCGGGGAACGCCGGTGAGGACGGGAAGCAGCCCTGACAACGCCGGGACGGCGCGGTACTGCCAGACGCGTCGGGTTCGGCAAGCAAGGCCAGAAGGCGTACGAAGAGGAATCCGTGTAAAGCCCCGTAAGTCTTGCACCGGGCTCCAACCTGGCGGATATGGGCCCGGGGTGCAGTGCGTGACTGCTCGCTTCAGCAGGGGTGGTCAACTCCGAAGCCGGTCTCCAACTGCCGGTGGGGAGGCCACGCTGAAGGTCTGCGGCGTAGGCGTGGTGATGCTGCCGGGGTAGTAGCGGGACGCCGACCTGGCCGATCGGCACATGGTGAACGTGGGAACCGCCTGCGGTCGCCCTTCTTCTCCGACAGCCGGTCCGGCGGCGGAGGGCCAGCCCGTTGCCGGCTGAGGGCCGCAGGTGGGGCGGAGGCCCCGTAGTAGTCCGAGCGGAGGAAAGCTCCGTACATGGCGAAGGGGGCCAGCAAGTCGGCAGGGAGGATGCTGCAATGCCGGGAGGCCGCTGGTGAATACCGACGCGCTGGAGTTCGCGCTGCTCAAGGCCGAGCGCCGGGTACTGGAGATGCAGACCAAGCTGCACTGTTGGGCGACCGACGATCGTGATCGCCGGTTCGATGACCTGTTCAATCTCGTTGCCGATCCCGCGTTCCTACTGGTCGCGTGGGATCGGGTGCGAAGGAACAGGGGCGCCCGCTCGGCCGGAGTGGACGGGCAGACCGCTCGCTCCGTAGAGGACAAGCAAGGGGTTGAGGTCTTCCTCAACGAGGTGCGGTCCGATCTGAAGGACCGTAGTTTCCGCCCGCTTCCCGTGCGGGAACGGATGATCCCCAAGCCGGGGACGGCCAAGCGCCGTCGGCTGGGGATCCCGAAGGACGTCGCATAGTGCCGCATCGTCCAGGCAGTCTTTGGGTTCGTTGCAGGTCACGCACCCGTTCCATGTGTTGTTCGGCCAGCAGCTGGAGATCTTGTACGTCAAGCGCCGGGGCGGTGGGCTGGTCTTCGTCTGCGCGCGCGGCGCGGGCCGGAGCGTGACGCTCCCGCAGGAGTGGACCGATCGCGGGCTGCAGGCTGCGTCTCACCGGCTCTCGGTCGAGGGGCTGAGTGCCGCACGTGCGCTGGTGGATGCCCTGGTGAGCCGTGGTGCCGCGGTGGAGGGGGGCGGATCCTGATGGGACAGCAGTCGTATCGCACGGGTGCCCTGGCGTGGGCGGGAGCGAGGGGCGATGTCGGATTCGGGGGCGGGACGCGAGACGGTGATGGTGCTGGCCAACATGGTCGAGTCCGTGCTGGGAGGCGGCCGTGAACGGCCAGGGGAAGATCAGCGGGTCTCATCGCTCCCGGACGGCGATCGTCTACCTGCGTCAGTCGACGGTCGTCCAGGTCCGGGAAAATACCGAGTCCACGCTGCGGCAGTACGCGCTCGCCGACCGGGCGGTGGAGCTGGGGTGGGCCCGCGAGGACGTGCGGGTGATCGACACGGACCTGGGGGTCTCGGGGAAGTTCGGCGCCGACCGGGAAGGCTTCCGCGAGGTGGTCACCCAGGTCTGCCTGGGCGAGGTCGGGGCGATCTTCGGGCTGGAGGTCTCTCGGCCGGCCCGCTCCTCGGCGGACTTCGCCCGCCTGCTGGAGCTGGCCCGGCTGACGGATACGCTGCTGGTCGACGGCGACGGCGTCTACGACCTGGCGGACATCAACGACCGCCTGTTGCTGGGGCTCAAAGGCAGCATGAGCGAGGCCGAACTGCATCCTCGCCTCCCGGCTGCAGGGGGCCAAGCGGGCCGCGGCCGAGCGCGGCGAGCTGCGGTTCCCGCTGCCGGTGGGCTACGTCTACGACGACGAGGGACGGTGCGTAATCGACCCGGACGCGGAGGTGCAGGCCGCCATCCGGGACGTCTTCGCCGGCTTCGCCGCGGGCGGCTCGGCCTACGCGGTCGTCTCGGCGTTTGTCGGGCGCCGCTTCCCGCTCCGCGCCTTCGGTGGGGTATGGGCCGGTCAGCTGCGGTGGGGCAAGCTCACCCACGCCCGGGTGCTGGGCGTGCTGAGGTCGAGCGGGAGCTGGCAGCGGGGGTGTCCATCGGCCGCTTGGTCACCGCCGAGGAGGTGGCGTCCGTGGTCGCCTTCCTGGCAAGCCCCCTCAGCATCGCCCTCAACGGCGACGCTCTGGCTGCGGGCGGCGGCGCTCTCGGCACCATCCACTACTGACAGAGCTGAACGCCCCCGTCACCCGCCATCACCGAGGCCGCCCCCTGCTGCCCGGCGGAAGCGGCCGCTCCCGCCGGGCAGCAGGACGCTCGTCGCGCACCTTCAGACGGAGATGGCAAGGGATGTCGTGGCAGGTCCGCACATCTCTCAGCAGGAGCTTCAGGACGGCAGGGTCAGCGGCAGGACGTCACGAACCTGCACCACGGTGAGGGGCTTGGCGAGGAACTCCTGCGATGCCTTCGCCCACCGGGCGTACTGAGCGGTCTCGCGGTGTGCGGCCACCGCCTGTTCGTCCCGGAAGACCTCAACGAGGTGGTAGGTGTCCGGGTCGGTGGTGTCCTGGAAGGCCTCGAAGCGCAGGCACCCAGGCTCGTCACGTACCGAGCACGTGGCGTTGTCCTCAACGGCCGCGAGGAACCGCGGACGCCGGTCCGGCTTGATCTTGAGAGTCACCAGGGAAACCAGCACGTCATGCCCCTTCCGGCTGAATACGCTGACGAATTGATCTTGCCGAATGGCGCAGGTGGGCGCAACGTGAAGCCCGTCATACCCGGCAGTGTTCCCGCCGCTGGCCACTCCGGAGCATCGGGACATCCCCGGCCGGACGGACGAGTCGGCACCTGCGCCCGTCACGCGGCATGTTCGTACTCGTGAAGGATGCCGCCCAGGCGTTCACGCCTCCGTATGTCGAGGCGGGCGATCCGCCCTGGATCGGTGATCGCCCCAGGCAAAGGGTGCAGCGGCCGGGCGTTCGCGATGCCCTGATGCGGCCGATGGGAGTTGCAGAACCGCTCGAAGTCCCGCAGGACGTCGTGGCGCTTTGCACTCAACCCTGGGTATTCAGCGGAATTGGGTGGTCTGATGCCCCGATAGCAGAAAGGTGCCGTTGACCTGCAAGGATGCGAGTGTCTAGGTCGTATCCGTAGCAGAGAGCAAGGCACCTTCCTGGTGAGCGAGCGTACAGGGTGGGACCGCCGGCTGTCCGTGGTGGCTGACGGGAAGAGGCTGATCGGGCATTCCGGGACAGTGCTGCTGCGTCGGTGCGCGGACCGCACGGGCCTGACGTGGGCGCTGGCCAGGGTGCTGCCGTCCAGCACAGTGGCCAGCTGGCGGGACCGCGCCGGGGTACTGGTGCACCTGGCTATCGCGATCGTGCTGGGGGCGGCGAACTTATCGGAGGCCGAGCAGCTCCAACTGCACCACGGGCCGCTGTTCGGGCCGGCGGCTTCGGATTCCACCGCACGCCGCACGCTGGGCGCGCTCGACGAGCCGGCCCTGGCGAAGATCGCGAAGGTGCGGGCGCGGGTTCGCCGGCAGGTGTGGAGCCTGCTGCACCTGCGGCCGGGCGGCTTCCCGTGGCTGATGGTGGCAGGCAAGCGGTTGACCGGCTGGATCGTCATCGACATCGACGCCACCGTCATCACGGCGGCGTCCAAGAAGGCCGGGGCGGCGGTCACGTTCAAGAAGACATTTGGGTTTCATCCGCTGGCCGCGTGGTGCGCGAACACCACCGAGTCGCTGGCGATGGTCCTGCGGCCGGGGAATGCCGGAGCAAACACGGTGGCCGACCAGATCGCCGTGCTCACCGACGCTCTCACCCAGATCCCCGGCTCCTCCACCGCGAAGATCCTGGTCAGGGTGGACGGGGCAGGAGCCACCCACGGCCTGCTGGAACACCTGGAGGCGCTGAACACCACGCGGCGCACGGTGCGTTACACCGTCGGCTGGAAGATCACCGATGACGACGAGCGGGCCATCGCCCAACTGCCCGAGGCCGCGTGGGAGACCTCCGTGCACCAGGACGGCAGCCTCCAGGAGGGCTACTTCGTCGCCGAGTTGACCGGGCTGAACACCCGTGAGGGCTGGCCGGAGGGGATGCGGCTGATCGTGCGCCGCGTCAAGCCCACCCGGCGGCACCTGAAGAAACTGACCGCCTTCGAGAAGAAGACCGGCTGGCGCTACTGCATCACCGCCACCAATATCCGTCACATGTGGGGCATCGCCGGCTCGGGTCAGGCCCAGTTCCTGGACGTGCTGCACCGCTCGCACGCGTCCGTGGAAGACCGGGTGCGCACCAACAAGGCCATGGGGCTGGGCAACTTGCCCTCCGCCTCCTGGGAAGTGAACCGCGGCTGGATGCTCGCCGCCAACCTCGCCGCCGACCTCGACGCCTGGGTGCGGCTACTGACCCTGCACGACATCGACGACCTGGCCGACGCCGAGCCGGACACCATGCGCTTCCGCCTCTACCACCTGCCCGCCCGCCTCTCCACCCACGCCCGCCGCCGCTACCTGCGGATCGAGACCACCTGGCCCTGGGCCAATGCCCGGCAGTTAAGCGGAAACGCCGCAGGTCAAATCGGTTGGGTTGGGGAGCTTGTAGCTGCCGGGGCCGGTTCGTTGCAGGATTCCTTC
>NZ_JBVHHL010000133.1:0-4915 GCF_055561075.1 Streptomyces sp. NPDC022910 | reverse complement strand
CAGTTGCATCTGCGTCATGCATGACGATCTACCGGAACTTGCCCCGCTGCGGGAGCGAATCCTGCAGATTGATCACAACTGGATACGCTCCCTAGCGGACCTTGCAGCGGTGGGTGCGGGCCGCGAGCTGGGCGGCGGACTGGCTGGTGTAGTCGGCGGACCAGCCGCAGCCGTCGGCAGTGCACACAGCGGCGTGCTTGATCTGGCCGTGGCGGTCGCGGTGGGTGCCGATCTGCACCGGGCCGATCCGCATCACGGAGTGGAAGAAATCGCGGGCGGGCATGAGCTGATCTCCTTGTCAGTCAGGCGAGTTGGGCGGCGATCGCGTCGGCGAGCTGGGGCGGGACGCCGAGGCGGGCGCGCAGAGTGTCGACATCGATCCGGGCACCGGTGCGCGCTTCGTGGTCGGCGGCGACCTTGCGGGCGTGGTCGACCAGCGCGGCCGGGACCGACACGGCCGCAGCGCGCACCGGGGCCGGGTCGGCGGCGGGCAGAGCCGGAGCGGTCTCCGAGTCGACGGCGGGAGCCGGATCTGCCCCGTTGTCGGGTGCGGGGGCCGGGGTTGCGGGCGCCGGCGGAACCGGCACCCGGTCCCCGGCCCGATCAGGCGAGGAGGAGTGGGCGAGCAGAGTGCCGCCGAGGAAGGCCAGCGCGGGCCATCCGGCGACGAGGATGCGCAGCCAGGCCGGGACGTGGTCCAGGTCGAGGAGCCCGGCGGTGGCGATGTTGGCGCCGAGCGAGGCGACCAGGGCGACGAGCAACCAGCACCAGGCCAGCCGGGACGGGCCATCGGTGCGCAGCCTGCGCCAGACGGCGACCAGGAGCAGGTCGACGCTGACCGGGTAGGCCCAGGCCTTCCAGCCGGTTTGACCGGCCGCGGCGGCCAAGTCGTGCAGGTGGGCGAAGGAAAGGGCCCCAGCAATGATGGCTTGGACGAGGACGGCGTCAAGGCGCAGTCGGGACGGCATGGCCATCACCGCACCTCGGGGTGGCCGTTGGCTTCGGCGATGGCCGTCAGGACCAGGTCGAGGTTGGTCGCGTCCAGGCCGCTGACTGCGTCCCCGAGCGGGATGCGGGCGGCCGGGTGGGCGAGGGAGGCGGCGAGGGCGAGGATGCGCAGCTCCCCGCCGGAGGCGGGCAGCTCCTTCGCGTCCAGGGCCTCGATGACCTTGACCCAGTCGACGCCGTACGGCTCGGGGGCGGGGCCGGAGTAGTCGATGAGTAGCAGTCCGGGCCGTTCGGCCAGGCGGTTGATCCACAGGCCGTGGCCGACCAGGAGGCCGATCGCGGCCCGCAGGGCGGGGACGCCGTCGGCCGTGGCCTTCAGGGTGTCGGCCAGCTGGTCAGCGTCGATCGTGACGGCGCCGTTGTCGGTGTCGTACCAGGGACAGTCGCGTTCGTCGTGGTCGACGCCGGTTTCCTCGCCGTCGACGTCGCCGCAGTACTCGCAGAACATCGGGGCTCCCTTCGGAATCAGGCATGGAGGGGATAGGGACGTGGCGCGATGTGCTCGCGCCGACCGTGGAGCAGGAGGGATCAGGCAGCGGCCGGGGCGGACTCGACGGCCGGGGCCGGGACCGGCTTGGGGTCGTCGAGTGCGGGCCGGAAGGAGGCCACGGCGGGCAGGTCCGGGGTCAGGTCGGCGTGCCGGTTGCAGGTGTTGACGGCCTGCCGCAGCGAGGTGTGCGGGGCGCGGATGCGGGCCCAGCCGCCGGTGGAGTCGCCCGTGATGGCGACGCCGGGCATGTCGGTGGGGATCTGGATCGCGGCGATCACGGCGTCCGGGGAGATGTCGCCGAAGGCCATGTTCGCGCTGGATTCGTCGTTGACGCGGTGCGCGGTGCGGCCGGTGAGCTGGGCGCGGAGCATGGTGATGCCCTTGCCGAGTTCGGAGCCGAAGCGCTGTCCGCAGATCTCCAGGTAGATCCCGGCAGCCCGGCCGAGCTGGGCCAGCCGCGCGAGCGCGGTGATGATCCGGTCCCGGCGCTTCTCCTCCTCCTTGGTGGCGAACAGAGCGAGTTCGGCGACCTCGTCGACCAGGACCACGATCGGCACCGGCCGCAGGTCTTCGGGCAGGTCCCAGATGTCGGCGGCGATCTCCGCATCCGGCACATCAGCGGTGATCCGCTGCTGAGCACGGATGAGCTGATACACGTCGCCCATGTGCGCCACCAGCGCATCCAGCAGCTCTGCGGCGGTGTCCGGGTTGTCGGCCAGCGCGGAGAACCGGCGAGCCAGCGGGAACAGCTCCACACCCTGTTTGCAATCGATGCCGACCAGGGCGACGTTCTGCGAGGCGAGCGCGGCCACCAGGTTGCGCTGATACACGCTCTTGCCGGACTCGGTGGCGCCGAGCGTGAGCGCGTGCGGCACGGCCCGGTAATCGCGGTAGTGGACGGCGCCGTCTTCGCGCAGGGCGACGGAGACCCGCATCGGGGCCGTGTCGGTATTGGCGGGCATCTGCCCCCGCTTGAGCACGTCGTAGCCGGTCATCCGCACCTCAACCACGCCGGAGCGCAGTTCGCGGGAGGTGACGCCGTACATCCCGAAGGAGTGCCGCAGCCGTTCACACGAGGCGGCCACATCGAAGGCATCCTGCCCAGGACGGAGTTTCAGCCGCAGCACCAGGCCGGTCCTGGTCGGCCGTATCCGCAGGATGCGTGGGGCACGCGGACCGGGAACGGGCCGGTTGGTGGCCCGCGCCAGAGCCAGGCACCAGCGCGAGGGCGGAGCCGTCAGCCCGCAGGCATCCATCACGGACGGGTAGCGGAACAAGACCCGCAGGCTCGCCAGGGTGACCCCGAAGGCCAGCCAGTACCAGGCGGGGCGCCGCCACCGCAGGAGACCCGCGACGGCGACGACCAACACCAGGGCGACGATCAGCCACGTCATGACTCAGGCCGCCTTCGGCTTCGACGCGCCAGCGGCCAGCGAGGTCACGGCCACCGCGCGGAAGGCGATCCCGTGCCGCTTCTGGCCGTTGAACTCGTTCTCCCACGGCCGCGCGATCAGACCGGTGAGCGCGACCGGGGTGCCCATCACCAGCTCATCGGAGATGCCGGTCTCCGGGACGGTGATGCTCAGGATCTCGACCTCACCGTTGAGGGCGAACATCACGTTCACCGTCATCAGCTTCGCGCCGGTCTCGGCATCGGTGGCGATCTCACCGGTACGGCGGTCACGGACCTTGGGCTCAGGGGCCTGGGCAACCATCACGGTGGCGGTGGAGGTGTCGACACATCACGACCAACCGCACGCCGCACCGGGGACACCGCTGGAAGACCGCAAGCTTCCTCGGCGTCGATGAGGTCTACCTCTGGCCCGCCGTCGAGAAGCAGGCCGAGTCGGCGGGCACATCCGAGCTGATCACGTACTACCCGCACCGCGGTGCGGTACCGGCGGCACTGTGGTCATCGCTGATCGAGAAGGCGAAGGACCAGGTGGACATCCTTGTGTACGCAGGGCTGTTCCTCTTCGACAACCACCCGGACCTTCCAGACCAGTTGGCCGAGAAGGCCAAGGCCGGGGCCCACGTGCGCGTTCTGCTTGGCGACCCGGACTCCGCGATGGTCCGCCAGCGCGGCGAAGAGGAAGGCATCGGAGGCGATCTTGCCGCACGCGCCCGGATCACGCGGCGCTACCTCGAACCGGCGATGACGACGCCCGGCGTCGAAGTCCGGCTGCACGACACGATTCTCCATAACTCGATCTACCGGTTCGACGACGATGTCTTGGTGAACCCACACGTCCTCGGAGCACCCGCCGGACAGAACCCAGTGCTGCACTTCCGCTACCTCCCGGGGGCCCGCACATTCCGGCACTACATGCGCAGCTTCGACTACACCTGGGAGCGCGGTCGGCCCGCGTAGGCACCAAGGGGGCCGGGGGTGCGGGCGCCGGCGGAACCGGCACCCGGTCCCCGGCCGACCCGGTTCGTCAGCCGAACATGCGAGGCTGGAGGCATGGCCCGAGTTGACTACTTCAACGATCCGAATGCCCCGAAGGCGAACAGCATCGTCCCCTCCGTGACCGCCGTCGCACTGAACGATGCCGGGGAAGTCCTACTGATCCACAAGACGGACAACAACCTCTGGGCTCTGCCCGGCGGTGGAGTCGACGTCGGCGAGTCGGCACCCGATGCCGCCGTACGTGAGACGAAGGAAGAGACCGGCTTCGACGTCGAGGTGACCGGCCTGGTCGGCATCTACACCAACCCGGCTCACGTCATGGCGTACGACGACGGCGACGTGCGCCAGCAGTTCTCGATCTGCTTCCGAGCACGCATCGTCGGCGGCGCGCTGCGCACGAGCAGCGAGAGCAAGGAAGTGGCGTTCGTACATCCCAGTCGGCTGGACAGCCTGAACATCCATCCTTCGATGCGGATGCGGATCGACCACGGACTCGAGGAACGGCCCGAGCCGTACCTTGGGTGACTCACTTGGGCTCAAGGCCGAGCATCACTTAAAGATGAAGTCCGCGCACGCGACGATCGTCGAGATCACCCCGACGGCGACGCCCAGAGTTGCGCTCATCTGCTGTCGATCCTGCATGAGCGCTGCGTGGAGCCCTTGCGCCTCGCCTCCCGCTCCACGCAGCGCCTTCAGGCCTTGCCACTTGTGCTCACGAATCCAGCACCCACGCAGGAGACCTTGTGCGTTGTTACGGCACCTGCCTTGCCGCCCCATGGCGATGCACCTGAGCGGCGCTTGGAAGAGGAAGTACAGGACAGCTACGGCGGCTAGAAGGATGAAGATCCCCGGCCCAATGATGTCCGAAGCCCATGCCAATATCCCCAGTAAGAGGATCACCACGCCCCAACGTGAGGGGCCCCGAAGATCCCGGACAGGGACCCAATAGGGTTGTCCTGAACAGGAAACGAGGGAGAAGTGGCGCCACCCAGTAAGTACTCGCCGGA
>NZ_JBVHHL010000132.1:0-3183 GCF_055561075.1 Streptomyces sp. NPDC022910 | reverse complement strand
AGTGGGGTGGTGGGTGGTTGGTCGTTGTTTGAGAACTGCACAGTGGACGCGAGCATCTGTGGCCAAGTTTTTAAGGGCGCACGGTGGATGCCTTGGCACCAGGAACCGATGAAGGACGTGGGAGGCCGCGATAGTCCCCGGGGAGTCGTCAACCAGGCTTTGATCCGGGGGTTTCCGAATGGGGAAACCCGGCAGTCGTCATGGGCTGTCACCCATGCCTGAACACATAGGGCATGTGGAGGGAACGCGGGGAAGTGAAACATCTCAGTACCCGCAGGAAGAGAAAACAACCGTGATTCCGGGAGTAGTGGCGAGCGAAACTGGATGAGGCCAAACCGTATGTGTGTGAGACCCGGCAGGGGTTGCGCATGCGGGGTTGTGGGTTCTTTCTTCTGTTGTCTGCCGGCGACAGGACGAGTCAGAAACCGTTGATGTAGGCGAAGGACATGCGAAAGGTCCGGCGTAGAGGGTAAGACCCCCGTAGTCGAAACGTCAGCGGCTCGTTTGAGAGATACCCAAGTAGCACGGGGCCCGAGAAATCCCGTGTGAATCTGGCGGGACCACCCGCTAAGCCTAAATATTCCCTGGTGACCGATAGCGGATAGTACCGTGAGGGAATGGTGAAAAGTACCCCGGGAGGGGAGTGAAATAGTACCTGAAACCGTGTGCCTACAAGCCGTGGGAGCGTCGGAGTGTGCTTGCACATTCTCGTGACTGCGTGCCTTTTGAAGAATGAGCCTGCGAGTTTGCGGTGTGTTGCGAGGTTAACCCGTTGTGGGGTAGCCGTAGCGAAAGCGAGTCCGAAGAGGGCGTCTGAGTAGCACGCTCAAGACCCGAAGCGGAGTGATCTAGCCATGGGCAGGTTGAAGCGGAGGTAAGACTTCGTGGAGGACCGAACCCACCAGGGTTGAAAACCTGGGGGATGACCTGTGGTTAGGGGTGAAAGGCCAATCAAACTCCGTGATAGCTGGTTCTCCCCGAAATGCATTTAGGTGCAGCGTCGTGTGTTTCTTGCCGGAGGTAGAGCACTGGATAGGCGATGGGCCCTACCGGGTTACTGACCTTAGCCAAACTCCGAATGCCGGTAAGTGAGAGCGCGGCAGTGAGACTGTGGGGGATAAGCTCCATGGTCGAGAGGGAAACAGCCCAGAGCATCGACTAAGGCCCCTAAGCGTACGCTAAGTGGGAAAGGATGTGGAGTCGCACAGACAACCAGGAGGTTGGCTTAGAAGCAGCCACCCTT
Source organism: Streptomyces sp. NPDC022910 (assembly GCF_055561075.1). NCBI lineage: Bacteria > Bacillati > Actinomycetota > Actinomycetes > Kitasatosporales > Streptomycetaceae > Streptomyces > Streptomyces sp. NPDC022910. Next base: position 1,940 of record NZ_JBVHHL010000132.1, on the reverse strand, counting down.
GAAAGAGTGCGTAATAGCTCACTGGTCTAGTGATTCCGCGCCGACAATGTAGCGGGGCTCAAGCGTACCGCCGAAGTCGTGTCATTGCGATATTGACCCCCAACGGGGATCGTGATGGGTAGGGGAGCGTCGTCTGCCGGGTGAAGCAGCACCGGAAGGTAGTTGTGGACGGTTGACGAGTGAGAATGCAGGCATGAGTAGCGATTCACACGTGGGAAACGTGTGCGCCGATTGACTAAGGGTTCCTGGGTCAAGCTGATCTGCCCAGGGTAAGTCGGGACCTAAGGCGAGGCCGACAGGCGTAGTCGATGGATAACCGGTTGATATTCCGGTACCCGCTGTGAAGCGTCAAACATTGAATCCAGTGATGCTAAGCCCGTGAAGCCGCCCTGATCTCTTCGGAGTTGAGGGGAGTGGTGGAGCCGGTGGCCCGAGCTGGTAGTAGGTGAGTGATGGGGTGACGCAGGAAGGTAGTCCATCCCGGGCGGTGGTTGTCCCGGGGTAAGGGTGTAGGCCGGTGTGTAGGTAAATCCGCGCACCGTGTGGCTGAGACCTGATGCCGAGCCGATTGTGGTGAAGTGGATGATCCTATGCTGTCGAGAAAAGCCTCTAGCGAGTTTCATGGCGGCCCGTACCCTAAACCGACTCAGGTGGTCAGGTAGAGAATACCGAGGCGTTCGGGTGAACTATGGTTAAGGAACTCGGCAAAATGCCCCCGTAACTTCGGGAGAAGGGGGGCCACGCCTGGTGAGGGGACTTGCTTCCTGAGCTGGGGGTGGCCGCAGAGACCAGCGAGAAGCGACTGTTTACTAAAAACACAGGTCCGTGCGAAGCCGTAAGGCGATGTATACGGACTGACGCCTGCCCGGTGCTGGAACGTTAAGGGGACCGGTTAGCTCACTTTCGGGTGGGCGAAGCTGAGAACTTAAGCGCCAGTAAACGGCGGTGGTAACTATAACCATCCTAAGGTAGCGAAATTCCTTGTCGGGTAAGTTCCGACCTGCACGAATGGCGTAACGACTTCTCGACTGTCTCAACCATAGGCCCGGTGAAATTGCACTACGAGTAAAGATGCTCGTTTCGCGCAGCAGGACGGAAAGACCCCGGGACCTTTACTACAGTTTGATATTGGTGTTCGGTTCGGCTTGTGTAGGATAGCTGGGAGACTGTGAAGCCTGGACGCCAGTTCGGGTGGAGTCGTCGTTGAAATACCAGTCTGGTCGTGCTGGATGTCTAACCCGGGTCCGTGATCCGGATCGGGGACAGTGTCTGATGGGTAGTTTAACTGGGGCGGTTGCCTCCTAAAGGGTAACGGAGGCGCCCAAAGGTTCCCTCAGCCTGGTTGGCAATCAGGTGTTGAGTGTAAGTGCACAAGGGAGCTTGACTGTGAGACCGACGGGTCGAGCAGGGACGAAAGTCGGGACTAGTGATCCGGCGGTGGCTTGTGGAAGCGCCGTCGCTCAACGGATAAAAGGTACCCCGGGGATAACAGGCTGATCTTCCCCAAGAGTCCATATCGACGGGATGGTTTGGCACCTCGATGTCGGCTCGTCGCATCCTGGGGCTGGAGTCGGTCCCAAGGGTTGGGCTGTTCGCCCATTAAAGCGGTACGCGAGCTGGGTTTAGAACGTCGTGAGACAGTTCGGTCCCTATCCGCTGTGCGCGTAGGAGTCTTGAGAAGGGCTGTCCCTAGTACGAGAGGACCGGGACGGACGAACCTCTGGTGTGCCAGTTGTTCTGCCAAGGGCATGGCTGGTTGGCTACGTTCGGGAGGGATAACCGCTGAAAGCATCTAAGCGGGAAGCCTGCTTCGAGATGAGGACTCCCACCCACTTGATGGGGTAAGGCTCCCAGTAGACGACTGGGTTGATAGGCCGGATCTGGAAGCCTGGTAACGGGTGGAGGTGACCGGTACTAATAGGCCGAGGGCTTGTCCTCAG
>NZ_JBVHHL010000131.1:0-5326 GCF_055561075.1 Streptomyces sp. NPDC022910 | reverse complement strand
TTGCGCGCCGCCCACTCGGAAAGCTTCACGAGATCATGATACATGCTGAGAAGGGCTGACATTTACCGATGAATTACGGAGCAGTCGTCAGCCCTGCGTGCGCTCCTTCTTGACCTGTGCCGCTCCGTCCTGCGTGCCGGATTCGGCCGCATTCTCATCGTCAACGGGCACTGCGGGAACGTCACGGCCCTCAACGCGCTCGTCAACGACCTGACCGCCGAACTGAACGTCCCCCTCGCGGTGACCAGCTACTTCACCGCCGGGCGAGAGGTGATCGCCGACACCCTGGAGACGCAGGAGCACCTCATGCACGCCTGCGAGGGTGAGACCTCGATGGCGCTGGCGGCCTTCCCGGACCTGGTGCGCAAGGAGAAGATCACCGAGGCGGTGGGGCCGATGATCTCCCTCCAGTGGGAGGACACCTCGCCGGTGTACCAGTCCATCCCGTTCGACACCGTCGCGCCGACGGGCACGGCCGGTGACGCCCGTACGGCCACGGCGGCCAAGGGCGAGCGCATGCTCGAAGGTTGTGCCCGGGCCCTCGCCGACGTCCTCGTCGCCGGGGTGTGGGAGTAGCGGTCCGGGCCCACGTCGGTCACGCCGACGCGAGCTCACGGGCGGGGCTGTGTCCGTTCGTGGGTGCGGCCCACCCCGGAAGGAGTCCCATGTCACAGCGGCGGCCAAACGGTGGCGCCACCGCATGAGGCCACGAGTCAGGCCGGGTGCCCATGGGGAGCCGATCGGGGTAACTCCCGTGAAGCACACGCTTAATGGGGCTTTCACGGTCGGGTGATGAAGTCCGGGTACGGATCAGCCGATCATGGAGGTCCCTTGAGCGTGCCCACAGCCGAACAGTTGGACGCCTATATTCGGACCCGCCTGGCACTCGCGGGTTTCGATCTCTCCCTGTTGCCCGAGGTGTTCGACGCGGACACGGGCGTACCCACGCAGGATCAAGTACTCGCTTCCCTGAGGTCCTTCGTGGGCGCCACACCCGGAGCGATAGCCGACTGGACCCCGCCTGCGGCGAACGTCGACTACGCGCAGCAGGCTTCGCCTCCCTTGCTTTACCCCTCCATCACCGAAGCATGGACCAGACAGGCAGGTGAGCGATGAACCGCGCCCTCAACCGACGCACTTTTCTGGCGAGTTCCGCGGCACTCGCCACAACCGTCAGCCAGCAGGCCGCCGCCCCCGCACAGGCGCGCACCGCCGAGCCGCAGGTCCCCGACATCGGCGTACGACGGGCCGCTGTGGACGATCCGTCCGAAGCCACGCTCGCCGAGGCGGTGGTGCTCATGCGGCGCGGCAAGCTCACGTCGACCGCGCTCGTGGAGGCGTACCTGGACCGGATCGACCAGTACGACTCCACGTACCAGGCGTACGCCGAGGTGACCGCGGACGCGGCGCGGGCCGCGGCGCGCAGGGCGGACCGTGGCGCCGGGCGAGGTGTCCTGCGCGGCGTTCCCCTCTGCATCAAGGACAACTACTTCACCGCCGGCGTCCCCACCCGCTGCAACTCGTACATCTTCGAGGACTTCGTGCCGCACGAGGACGCCACCGCCGTGGCGCGGCTGAAGGCGGCCGGCGGGATCCTGCTCGGCAAGGGACAGATGGGTCCGCTCGCCACCACCCGGGCCACCAAGCCGAACGGCACCGTCACCACGGTCAACGCCTGGACGCCCAACGACCCGTCCGTCGACCCTGGCGGCTCCTCTACCGGCCCAGCCTGCGCGGTGGCCGCCCGCATGGCGTCCTCCTCGATCGGCACTCAGACCGGCGGCTCCATCGTGCTGCCCTCCAACCAGCAGAACCTGACCGGGCTCAAGCCCACCATGGGCCGGGTGTCCGTCCACGGCGTCATCCCACTGTCGTACACGCGCGACCACTCAGGGCCCCTCGCGCGGGACGCACTGGACGCCGCCATCATGCTCCAGGTCATGGCGGGCCCGGACACCGCCGACCCGCGCACGCTCGGGTTGCCGGAGGTGCCGGATCTCGTACGGGCCGCGACCCCCGTCGTCTCGCGCGGAGGCAAGGTACGGATGCGGCGGGCGACGAAGGTGGGCGTCCCGGCCGACTTCCTCGGCAGTCAGAAGCAACTGCGCGGTGCCTTCCTGGACCAGCTGGACGCGATCCCGGGGCTGACGCTCGTCGACGTCACCTACCCCGACGATTGGGCCCTGCTGACCGGTACGTTCAATGCGGCCCGGCTCGCCGAGCGCGCCGAACCGTTCCGGCACTGGCTGCGAACCGACCCGGCCAAGTTCGGGGTGTCGCTGCTGAGCTGGCTGCAGGGGCTGATGCTCTCGGGCGACGAGTGGGTCACCGCCCAGCGCGCCAAGAACCACCTCCTGCGGGAGGTGCTCGACGGGATCCTGAGCACCTGCGACGTGCTGCTGCAGACCGGTCCCGTCCCGTTCGACATCCTCGGGCTGCCCGAGATCGGCTTCCCGATCGGGTTCGGTACCGACGGCGTGCCCGTGGGCGCGATCCTCGGGGGCCAGCCGTACGAGGAGGACCGGCTGCTGGAGGTCGTGGCCGCCTACCAGGCGGTCACCGATTGGCACACCCGCCGCCCGGCCGACCCGGCGGCGCAAGCTCAGCTGCGGGCGGCGATTCCACGGCCCCGGTTGTCGGCCGAGGAGGCCGCGGCGGCGTCGGCCTGAGCGCTCCCGCTCCCAGGCACGATTCCGGGTGGTGCGCGCTGCCTTCCGAGACGCCATCGAGGCGTCCCGGGCGCACCACCGGTTTCCTCCCTGAACGTCCTTTGATGCGTGAGGCATTGGTCGGCCGGGACGTTGGTTTCTGGAACGCGCATCCGGCGCACTACGCCATGCGCACCACGCTCCCGTACCGCAGCCTCGAACTCCGGCTGGAACACCGCCAAGGCGTCGACGGCGCACCGGTTTCGGCTGCGTGCTGTGCCCGACTCTCATAGGAAGACCTCGAGTTGGGCCCTCATCCTCACGTCCCACTGGCCACCGGGTGCATCTCGGGCCGCTGGGGTGGTGCCGTACGGCGCGTCAGGTCGGTTGCCCCTGAGGCGCATCGGTCGCCCACCTTCGGCGCCGCTGTCCACCGGATGACAGGCGTCGACGCCAAGATTACCCTGAACGGATTCTTCTTAATATTGTCCGTATGTCCGACATGACGCATATATGGATCTTATGTACCTTCAATCTTGCATCGGCTCACAGCAGACGTGTCTGCGACAGGAGAAGTGACATGGCAACGCGTTCCCTCGCTGTAACCGCCGCAGTCGCGGCCGGCGCTGCCCTAGTGGCCACGGGTATCGCGTACGCCTCCGCCGCCTCCGAGCCGGCGCAGGCGGCTTCGATGGCCCAGCAGGTCGCCGCCGCTCCGGAGGGTGGCCTCATCAACGACAACAGCAAGGGCAACAACGGCAACGGGAACGGGAACGGCAACAACGGCAACGGCAACGGCCACGACAACGGGTACGGCCGCGGCTACGACCACGACCACGACTACGGGGACGACGACGACAACGGGTACGGCCGCGGCTACGACCACGACTACGGGGACGACGACGACAACGGGTACGGCCACGACTACGGCCGGGTCTACGTCAACGAGCGCGACTACGCCGCCGTCCCCAACGGCTGTATCACCGTTGTCAGCGGCCTCGGATCCAAGAGCCTGAACGTCCGCAACGACAGCAAGAAGACCATCGAGGTCTTCAACGGCGCCACCTGCGGCAACGGCGCTCCGATCGCCACGGTCGGCCCGTTCAGCTCGAGCTACGGGCTCTTCCCCCGCCACGTCAGGGGCGGTGTGAAGGTCAAGAACGGTGTGGTGGGCAGCTTCCGAGTGGTCCGTGAGCACGTCATTATCAAGCACGAGGATCACTACTACAAGGACCACGACTACGACAACGACCACGGCGGCAAGTGACCGAGTCACCCGCGTGAGAAGGAGCACGAGAACCCCGGCCCGCCGGAATCGGGCCGGGGTTCCGGTCTGGGTACCCTGACCGGCGTGCCCGGCCCCACACTAGGCCTTCGCCGAGCGCCCGGGTGTCACCAGCGTGGCGAAGTGGCTGGAGCACCTCTCAGTAATTGGCCAGCAAGGTCACTGACTGAGCTGCGAACCCGTTGGTCCGGTAGAAGCGGATCGCATCGGCGTTGCTCGAGTATGCGGTCACTTCGACCAGGTCGGCCCCTGTCTCCTTGGCCCAGGCCGAGAACCGCGCGACCAGACGCGCTCCGACACCGCCGCGGCGATGGGCGTGCCGTACATACATGCTCACCAGCGTCGCGACCTTGACGGGCCTCATCGCCGACGCCTCAGCCACAGTTCCCGTGAGGTGTCCGACCACGTTCCCATCGCATTCCGCCACGGGAAGGAGCCTGGTCGGATCCTCTATGCCGACCGCGAAGCGGCCGAACTCCCGAGGCCAACGGACATTGACGCTCGCATCCCTGGTGCTGGCGTCCTCGGCGAACGACGCGCTGTTGGACGCAATGAGTCCTTCGAGATCAGCCCGCTCGGCACGACGAATGACGACCTCATGCTGTTGATCATTCATGACGGTGGCCGTGGCCCGGTCCGGGAGGTGGCGGAGGTGGCGGTAGCTCCGTCGCCGGGATCTCGCCCGGCCAGACCAGGAGGACCGGGCAGGGGGCATGGTCCACCACGAAGCGGGTGGCGGGGCCGAGACTGCGCGGGCCGAGCCGGGAACGATCGCCGTCACGTGCGCAGATGAGCAGGTCGGCCCCGGTAGCGCTCTCGACGACCTTCCGTTCCGTGCGGCCATGGGTGATGATCCGGCGGGCCGGGCGGCCCAGCCGCTGTTCGGCGGCATCGAGGAGTCGGGCTGCGGCGGACTCGGACAAGGCCTCGATGCGGTGCCCCGGATCCCGTTCCGGATGCCCGCGGCCGAGGAGCCCGGCGAACGCACCGTGTGCCGTCTCCGGGGCCGTGTCGTCGCAGACGTACAGCAGCACGATCTCCTCCTCGGGAGCGGCGCGGCTGAGCGCGGCCTTCACGCAGGCGGGCCAGGTGCCTTCGGTGATCCAGACGATGGCGCTCATGGGCGGCTCCCTGGTTCCGCGGTGGGTCATATGCAGATCGTGTGCAGCATCTCCCACGACGCTGGGGCGGAGGCAAGGAGCGTGGCCGTTTCGGGGGGCCGGGAGTGTGGATATCGCCTTTCAAGGGCCGCGGCAGAGCCTGGTTGACGATTCCATCGGTGCGCCAGGCGTGGCCTTGCCCCCCTCTCTGTCAGCCTGTGGTGAGACGCCCTTCTGTGAACGTTTAACCTGAGAGGGCACGACAGGAGATTGCACACCCATGAGCAGTAGTG
>NZ_JBVHHL010000130.1:0-5437 GCF_055561075.1 Streptomyces sp. NPDC022910 | reverse complement strand
GGTGGAAGCGTAGGAACTCCCATCATCGCAGGTCAGCAGGCACCTCTTCCTATTTCCCCGTCCACAGACAGCCCCTCACGCGGTGGATCGAGGCTCAGAAGTGGCTCCGGCTCCCTCGGATTGATCGTCCCCACGAAAGCAGAGATGCAAAGCGACGTGATGGCCGGCCCGCGTCCGAGGCTCACTCGGCGGTGTCGCCCCGCTCGATCTCCTTGGGCTGGTCGCTGGGGAGCAGGCGGTTGACCATCGTCTGATTTGCCTGCATGTTGAGGGCCTTCATGGCGGCTGCCGCGTTGAGACGGTCCCTGGCGTCCTTGTCCTGGACACGGTCGATGAAGGTCGTCGCGCTTTCAAGCTGGTGGTCAGCGTCGATCTTGTCCTCGATGCGTTCGGCCGCCTTCGTCAGGTTGGCCATGGCGCGCTTCGAATGCAGGGCCAGAGCCCCACCGCCAGTAGTGATCAACACGCCCGTCAGGCCTGTCACGAGCGGCACATAGCCGTGGTTGGGGCTCCCCGTATGGAACAGCGCCAGGACCGCCCCGACGAGGATCACCGCCGCCCCGCCCGTCATGAAGTACACGCTCAGCCGGAACGTCCACTCGGCCTGCTTCAGGGCGTGCTTCAGGAACTCGAAGTGGAACTTCTGCCTCTGCTCGGCCAGGCTGCCGGGGCGACTGTTCTCGGGGGCAGGGAGTTGAATACCTGCGGAGTGCTGGATGAAGACGTTGTTGACCTCACCGGCAGACTGGACCACCCCCTGCTGCGGGGGGTTGCCATCACGCGGTCGTCGCACACGGTCATGGAGAACCCTCCTAACAAACCCACGGGCCGCAGGTGAAAGGTCGAGTTGGGCCACCATGTCATACACCGAAGGCTGTTCAGGCCAAAGAGGCATTTGGTCCCGGGGTACGCCGTCCTTCTCCGCAGGGGTGTCGCCATCGTCCGTCGTCGCCATCCCCGGCCTCCCCCGATCACACCAACTGACGCGTACCCAACTCCCTTCAGCGTAGCGCCGGTCAGTGACGTCGGCCCCAGTTCCCGGGGGCCATCGCCTTGTCTAGCCGGCACACCCGTCCCGGGCTCCCGTGGGGTCTCCGGCGGCCTCCCGTGGGCCGGACGGCAGGCGCCCCGGGGGTACGTGCACGAGGCCCCGGAGACCCCGTCCCGGGCTTATGCTCTGCCGCTATGCAGATCGCACCTGTGATAACCACGCTCGTCGGCGCAGGGTTCGGCTCCCTCTCAACAGCCCTGGTGGCCGTGGCAGTTCAGCGAGCGACACGGAGGCGTGAGCGCGAGCACAAGCTCTGGGAACGTCAGGTGGCAGTCATCGAAGAGTCCCTCAAACATGAACGGGCCCTCGCGCAGGCACGCCAGGGCGCGATGCGTGATCCGGACGGCGACCTCAGGGAATCTCTCAAGAAGACATTCAACGCGGTCGACGTAGCGAAGATCCAGGCCAACCTTGAGCTGTACGGATCCCCGATGATGAAGAATGCACATCAGGCGGCGTTCGAAGCATTCAAGGACTGGTTCGTGGAGTTCCTCCAGTGGCAGGGCTGGAACAAGCGCACCGGTCCCGGTCACGAAGAGGAAGAGCGCGCCGAAGCGGTACGCGAGACGACCAAGCGGTGGCCGAATGTCGAGAATCTTTCCATCAAGGCCGATGAGGCGTACGACGAATTGGTGAAGGTGATGCGTGCCACGGCGGTCTTCGAGCCGGTCGTCCGCCGGGTGACCTCGGAAAACAAGCGCGAACTCCGGGGCACCGATTCCTGACACTATGCCAGAAACGGGCATCCCGATATCATGCGTGCGTTGGCCCGTTCACTCAACTATCGCCATGGCCGGTCCGATTCCGGCGATCGCGCTTGCGGCTATCTTCGGCATCTGGGACACGTATGAGCTCTTCCAGCACGTCAAGGCAGTCCGCAACGACACCAATTCGGAAACAAAGCACGGAAAGGTTAAGGAAAACAACAAGGAGGCGAGGTTCGACATGCGAAAGGTTTTGCTCTTCATGTCGGCCGCCAGCGCAGTATATGGATGGTTCCACATGGCGGAAGTTGAGTGAACGGTCCGCGCGCTGAAGGGGCACCTCATCACAGGTACCCCTTCAGCATTTATACAATCGGAGAGTCGGGGAACTCAGAACGGCATGCCCGCACGCTTCAATGTCGGTTCAGCGCACGTCGTGCGACGTTAATGACGTTGTGGGCGTCGGCCCCGTACACCGCCGACTCCCGCAGGGTCTTCCAGACCTTCGTGTACAGGGCGATGTTGTCGGCGTCGTCCAGCCACAGCTCCGCGTGCCAGTCCTCCGCGACGACCAGGCGGTCATCCAGCACCCAGAAGCCGTTGGCGGGCACGATCTTCACGGAGGCGGTGAACGGGATGATGCCCAGCTCGACCGTGTCCATACCGATCACGCCGGTCAGCCGGTCAAGCTGTGCGGCGAGTACTGAGGGAGGGCAGATCAGGGAGCGCAATGCGGCCTCCCACATCAGCACGTGGAGCTTGCGGCCGGACCGGTACAGCCACTCCTGGCGTTGTACCCGGGCGCGTACGGCGTCCTCGATGTCGCTGGCCGACCCCAGCAGCTCCGCGTACCGCCGGATGACGTGGCGCGCGTACTCGGGGGTCTGCATCAGACCGGCGATCACCGACTCCTCCCACACCCACATCTCTGAAGTGCGATCGATCTCCTTGGTCAGGCTCTCGTGCAGGGGCTTGAAGCCGTTCGCCAGGGCACGGCGCCACGACCGGATGTGGCTTTCGAAGCCGGCAAGCCTCGCCGAGAGTTCGGGGTACACGTCCGGCTGCTTGGTCGCGTCGGCCCACGCCCTCAGATCCTCGGGGGTGGCCGTCTGCTTGCCGTTCTCCAGCTTGCTGACCTTGGAGCCCGGCCAGCCGAGCCGCTCGGCGAGTTGCTGACCGGTGAGCCGACCGCCAGGGCACGAGAAGCGGAGTTCCCGGAGCCGCGCCCCCAGCGCTGCCCGTGCCTGCTGGTAGTCAGTGCTCACCGGTCACGCACGCTAGTCGGCCTGGGGCACCTGCGCGGCGAACTGGTCGTACGGCACGGCGTTGTGCATGGCCGCGTCCCGTGCGATGCAGTACCGCACGACCTCCGCCGGTTCCGTGATCAGTTCGATGTTGAGCAGGTTGTCGTCGTTGTCGAAGTGCAGCAGGGCGACGAGACGCGAGTCGAAGATCCAGAAGTCTTCTGCGGGCAGACCGGCCCGGTCCGCGTCCTCACGCCACAGATAGCGGATGTCCTCGCCGACTGCCGCGTTGTGCCTGGCGTAGTCGAGCAGGAACAGTTGCTCCGTGGTGGGCGGCTTGTCGGCGATGCGGACCCGGCCGACCCGCTTGCCGGCCTCGGTCTGGCGCCGGATGTTGATGAACCAGGGCTCGTCCGGGTCACAGGTCGACGTCCCCGTGTCCAGGAACGCCTGATAGTCCGGGTCCTGCCGGTCGGAGGCGTAGCCGCGCCGGGTCTCCAGGCGCCAGGCGGTGTGTTCGAACGTCTCGAACAGGCGCCGGAAGGTGTCCCGGTCGACCAGTTCGGGCACCCGCTCCATCTCCTTCGGCCCCCAGTTCACGAGCAGTTCGCGCGGCACGACCACTGCGGCCTCGTCCGGCCCGAAATGCTGAAGCTGTGCGAGGTCTGCAGGGTCGGTGACCGGCGTGCCCTGAACGACGATCTCACCGGACTGGACGTCCGTGTGCAGGCCAGGGCAGCCGTCGACCTTGCTGTCCGTGCCGGTGAAGCGTAGCTGACGAGCCATGGGCGCTCTCCCTTCCAGGGGCGTTGATCCAATCAGCATGGACGGGGCCCCAGCTCGGCACTACGGGGTGAGGCAGGGCGTAGGAGAAAACTCCAGCAATCTGAGCCACCCCGTCGAGCAAACTTGAGAAAACAGCATATCGTCAGCCAACTCCCCACTTCTAGCGTCCGGTTCATGGCTACGAAGCAGAAACGGGACGTCGACCCGTACGCGGCAGTGGAAGCCCTGAGAGCAGCCCTGGACGACGCCGGAATCGTCCTCCCCTCCCTGCGGGTCGATCCCGCTTCACCTGCGCTGAAGCTCGTTGAACTGGGGCGGGTCCGTGCCGACGTGGCCGAGCGCCTCGCCCAGGCACTCCAGCGAGGGGGCCACGAGTGATGGCCGAGGAGCAGCAGCCTGAGGGCGCCCTGGTCATCGACACCGCCAGCAACAAGCTCGGGTACGTCATGGGCTATGAGGGGCCGTACGTCCAGCTGCGCCCCGTGACCGGCGGACGCGAGTGGGACGCCGACCCTGCTCGCGTCCGCCCCGCAACAGAGGACGAACGCCTTCAGGCGATGCGCGAGCGCACCCGCGCCATGAACACCTTCAGCAGCGGGGGGATCTTCGGATGAGCGCGCCCGTCGACACCTCCACGATGTCCGCCGAGTGCGCCCTCGCCCAGCGTCCGGACTACAAGGATCTGCACGACGAGTGCCGCCAGACCCAGGACGTCCCCGTCCCCCACGGTGGCGGTCTCCTGCTTGTCCCCCGCTGCACCTGCCCTCACCACGCCAAAGACGGATGAGAGAAACCAATCTTTACCTCAACTAGGGCGATGTACAGCTTGGTTGAGTTCGACCCCGCTCCCGTGGGCCCCCTGCTACAGTCCTATCGGCAAGTCGCTAAGCATCTCCACCTCGGAGGCTTCACGGGCTAGTTCTCAGCGTTCCGACTGGGTACATCGCGGCAATCGTGGTGTGCACCGCATGGCGTGAGTCGAAACCACAGAGCAGGCCTCTCCAGATCCTGCGGCAACTCGGGACTGTCGCGACTGCTGGCAAGACCCGAGAACATTTGCGCACACGTCGGCGCGGGTGTCTCGGTCCGAACCGTAGGGTTCGGATCGAGGCTGCCTGCGCACCCGATCCGACCCATGACAGGGAAGGTAAGGATCGGTGGACGGCACCGCCATCATCATCATTCTCGCCATCGCTGGCGTGGCTTCCGTGCTGCTCTTTGCGCTCAAAGGACTGCTGGACCAGGTCCCGGACGTGATCGACTCCGCCGGGCGAGCCCGCGACGCGTGGCACCGCTTCAAGAAGCCCGAGCTGCAGCCTCCGGCGGACGACGAGGCGCAGCCGCCTGCCACCGCGTAGGTCAGCGCGAGCCGTCGCTGAGGGTCAACTGCAGTGAGACGGGGCTCACTTATGGCCCTGATGAGCTGCGATCTTGAGTGCGCCCGGCTTACCCTGAGTTCTGCACGCAGGAGGTTGCAAGCTCCCGTGTGCAGTCGAAGCCCTTTGCGTCGCTTCTTGTGATCTGCGCCCGGATGGTGCAGGGAGTTCCAGGAAGCGTGTGAAGTTCCCCCCTGATCTTGGACAGCGGATGCTTACGCTGCGGGGGTGAAGTCTTGCTGCAGCCTGGCTCGGGTTTCGAGTGGGGTGAGGTAC
>NZ_JBVHHL010000129.1:0-5456 GCF_055561075.1 Streptomyces sp. NPDC022910 | reverse complement strand
GCGAGTACTTACTGGGTGGTGCCACGTCTTGCCTCTCGTTTCCTTACGTAGAGATCCTATTGGGTCCCTGTCCGGAAACTTCGGGGCACCTCACCCCTTGCGGGTGTGTACGAGGAACTCATCACGCTGCGGTTTGAGCAGAGGCTGAAAGAACTCGCCGACCTTGGTTGGCACCCGGTGAGCGACGCAGTAGGACCCGAGTCGGTGCCTCACGTGCTAGCACGCCACGTGGCCGGGACGGTGCGGCGGGTGCTGCAAGGCCTCCCACCGGAGGAGCGGGTGCACGCCGCAAATCACATCCTGGAATCCATCAGCACACTCAATGGGGCACAGGAGTGGGCGGATCTGGTGGCTACCGGTCCCCGCCAACTCCTAGCGCTGACCAAGCAGGAGGCGCCAGGCGTCTTCGCTGTTCGCCCCGCCACCCCACTCTCCGATACCGCCCTGCTCACGAACTCGCCGGAAGATCCGAGCCTCGGTTTCGAGTTGCGCGCCGAGCTAGCCACCGCCGACCGGATCGACCTGCTCTGCGCATTCGTGAAGTGGCACGGGCTGCGGATCATAGAGCAGTCCCTCAAAGCGGCCCATGAGCGCGACATACCCATACGTGTCATTACCACCACGTACATCGGAGCAACCGAGCGGCGCGCGCTGGACAGGCTGGTGCAAGAGTTCAACGCTCAGGTGAAGGTCAACTACGAGACACGGTCGACGCGGCTGCACGCGAAGGCCTGGCTGTTCCGCCGCAACAGCGGTTATGACACTGCGTACGTCGGCAGCTCCAATCTCTCCAAGGCCGCGTTGCTGGACGGCCTGGAATGGAACGTCCGGCTGTCGTCCATCGCCACACCCGACGTCCTACGAAAATTCGACGCAACCTTCGAGGCGTACTGGAGCGATCCGTCCTTCGAGACTTATGACCCAGTGACGGACGGAAACCGACTTCAGGAAGCGCTGGCCATTGCGGCAGGCACCTCTTCGAAGACGGCACGGGACCGCGGCATCACGCTGTCTGGCCTCGAGGTACGGCCTTACCCGCATCAGCGCGACATGCTAGAGCGGCTGGAGGTGGAGCGCGAGGTACATGACCGGCACCGGAATCTGCTCGTCGCAGCGACAGGCACCGGCAAGACCGTGATGGCAGCACTCGACTACAAGCAACTACGCAAGAAGTACGGCCGTGACCTGCGACTACTGTTCGTCGCCCATCGCAAGGAAATCCTGCAGCAGGCGCTCCGCACCTACCAAGACGTCTTGGTCAACGCCAACTTCGGCGAGCCCCTGCACAGTGGCGACATCCCGGAACACTGGACGCACGTCTTCGCCAGTGTGCAGACGCTCAACGCAGGTGCCCTGAACCAGCTCGCGCCTGATCACTTCGACGTGATCGTGATCGACGAGTTCCATCACGGCACGTCACCGACGTATCGGAAGATCCTCGATCATTTCGAGCCACTAGAGCTGCTGGGGCTGACCGCCACCCCCGAGCGCATGGACGGCAAGAACATCCAAGACCAGTTCTTCGGTGGCCGGATCGCCGCCGAGATGCGGCTGTGGGAGGCCTTGGAGAACGATCTCCTGAGCCCTTTCCACTACTTCGGCATCAGTGACAACACCGACCTGAGCGCCATCGAGTGGAAGCGCGGTGCGTACGACGCAAGCGCTCTGAGCAACGTACTGACCGGCAACGACGCACGAGCACGCCTGGTCGTGAAGGCCGTTGAGGATAAGGTTGCCGAGCCTGGAGGCATGCAGGCACTCGGCTTCTGCGTCTCCGTCGCGCACGCGCACTTCATGGCGGAGTACTTCCGGAGGGCCGGCCTCAATGCCGTAGCCCTGTCGGGCGAGACGCCGGCCGAGGAACGCAAGCAAGCTCTTGCTGACCTCGCATCGGGGGCACTACAGGTGATCTTCTCGGTCGACCTCTTCAACGAAGGCCTCGATATCCCCGATGTGGACACACTGCTCCTGCTCCGCCCGACCTCCAGCGCGACCGTGTTCCTCCAGCAGCTCGGCCGCGGCCTACGCCGCAGCGAGAACAAGGCGGTCCTGACCGTGCTGGACTTCATCGGCCAGCATCGCAAAGAGTTCCGCTTCGAGAACCAGTTCCGAGCCCTCACAAACCTGACGCGCAAGCGCCTCCTGGAGCACATCGAACACGACTTCCCGCAGCTTCCCTCTGGCTGCCAGATCATCCTGGAGGAGAAGGCGAAGAGAGCGATCATCGCCAACATCAAGGAACAGATCGGCGTCAACGTCACAGCGCTGGCACGCGAGGTGGCCGACTACGCCGAACCGAAGCTGAGTCGCTATCTCTACGAGAGCGGGCGCGAGCTCAAGGAGCTCTACCGAGGCAACGGGAACTCGTGGACCGGCCTGCTCCGGCGTTCTGGCCTGTTGAAGGGGGAGGCACCAGAAGGAGAAGCAGCGCTCCTCAAGCGGGTGTCCGCCTTCCTTCACGTCGACGACCCGCTGCGCGTTGCCGCGTACACACGGATGCTGGAGGACGACGCCCCGCCATACGGCGCCCTCGACGAGCAGCAGCAAACCTATGCCCGCATGCTCTTCTTCCAGCTGTGGCCCTTGGGCGGCGTCGCCCGCAAGGGCTTCGCGGACTACGACTCCGGCTTTGCAGCACTCCGCAACCAGCACGCCGTGCGCAATGAGCTACGGCAAGTGCTGGAGTACAACCTCGCTCACACCGAGCACGTCCCGATTCCGCTCATCGGGATCGGCGACCCAAAGGGAGTCCCCCTGACCATTCACGCCTCGTACAGCCGTGAAGAGATCCTCCCCGCACTTGGCCAGTCCAACATCGGTGGCTTCATGCCAGGTGACTTCCGGGAGGGCGTTAAGTGGTGCGACTCCATTAAGACCGACGCGCTGCTCATCACCCTGGAAAAGGACGAGAAGGACTTCTCACCGCAGACTCGCTACCACGATTACGCACTGAACGAGACGCTCTTCCACTGGGAGTCGCAGAACCAAACATCGGCCACGTCCCCCACCGGCCTCCGCTACCAGAATCACGCCGCTCAAGGCAGCCACATCCTGCTCTTCGTACGCCGTTACAAGACTACCGACATCGGAGGAGCCCAGCCGTGGATGCTGCTTGGGCCCGCCGAGTACGACGGTCACAAGGGGAGCAAGCCGATGGCCATTAGGTGGCGACTGAAGCATGAGATCCCGGCGGACGTGTGGACGTACTCGGCTGTTGCGGCCGGCTGACGGCTTACCCACAGTCTCCGGAAACACCGACTTCCGCCTCGAAGAGCATGTTGCCCCCACCTCATTGCTCCGACTCCCAGGCCACCCCGGGTCTCTCAACTGGTCCAGCATTGCGAGATCTACTCAGATAAATGCACTTGATCACTCATATCCGAGTAGCTCGATTTTGCACGGTTTGAAGTCTTGTGCGCCCCATATAGCCCACATGCGTCGCGCTACCCTGCCCCCATGATTCTCGCAGTGGTCTTCGACGTCGGTGAGTGCCTCGTGGACGAGACCCGTGAGTACGGAACTTGGGCCGACTGGCTCGCGGTGCCTCGCCACACCTTCCACGCGATGTTCGGTGCCGTCATCGCCCAGGGACGCGACTACCGGGAGACCTTCCAGGAGTTCCGGCCCGGTTTCGATCTCTACGAGGAGCGCGAGAAGCGGGTCGCTGCGGGGCAGGCGGAGTCCTTCGGCGAGGAGGACCTGTACGAGGACGTCCGTCCAGCCCTGGCTCAGCTCCGGGCAGATGGGTTGTGGATCGGCATCGCGGGCAACCAGACCGTCCGGGCGGGGCGGATTCTGCGGTCGTTGTTCTCCGAGGACGTCGATCTGATCGGCACCTCTGACGACTGGGGCGCCCACAAACCCGATCCCGAGTTCTTCAAGCGGGTCGCCGCCGCCGTGCCGTTCGAGGCTCGCGAGGTTCTCTACGTCGGGGATCGGTGTGACAACGACATTCGCCCGGCGCTGGAAGCCGGGATGCACACGGCGCTCGTACGCCGCGGTCCATGGGCCACGATCCAGTGGAACCGCCCCGAAGCCCGGGAGCTTCCGACCTTCCGTGTCGACAGTCTCCTCGAACTCCCCCGGCGGATTCGCGACTTCAACGACTCAGCGCGCTGACCGTCGTCGACCAGTCGTACAGACGGTCGTCGAGGTCCCGGACGCAGCTCTCGTGCTGGTGCGGGGCGAGCGCGCGTCGTACCTCCCGCACTCGCTCCATGCCTGTCGCGTACCAGGTGATGGCGAGCTGATCCAGGGCCCGGCCGGCATACTCGCACGACTTGTGAGGGTTGTTGGAGGCGGCCTCGACGGCGGCCAAGTCGCCGTACACGACGCTGCGCTGTTTGTCCTCTCCGACTGACATTGCTTCCAGGGCGCCCAGAAGAGACTCACGGGCTTGGGGCAGGTGGCCCTCGATCAGCTGCGTGTTCCCCTTGAAGGCCGCCAGGCGTGCCGGGGAGAACCAGTCCATCCACTCGGGTGAGGGATACTCGTTCCCCTGCTGGAGAACGTCCTCGGCGTGCCCGATCAGGTGCAATGCCGTACGGGTGTTGCCGCATCGGGTCTCGCACTCGGCCTCCACGGCGTCGAGCCACGCCAGAAACTCCGCCGATGCCGATGCTCGGCGAGCATACGTACGGGCCGCAATCATCCTCTCCAGCGCCGCGTCGCGATCGCCCACCCAGCCAGGGATGAACGCCATGTGCGCGAGAATCGCCGAACCCAGTAGTGGGTCGTCCGCCTCGCCCGCAGACTGCAGAGCCAGGAGCAGCGTGTCGCTCGCACTGCTCGGTTCACGACGGTCGAAGAACTCGATCCGGCCGGCGAGGAGATACGACTCCGCGAGCGCCGCCGCGACCGTACGACGTGTGGCGTCCTTCGTCTCCGGAAGCAGTACGGATCCGAGCGTTGCGTGCGCGATGACGGCCGGATGCAGCTTGGCCGGAGCCACGGACCAGTAGAGCCGACGATGAGACCGGGTTACGGCTGCGAAGTCCGTGCCGACCGTGGTGGGGTGCGTAGCAGCCACGGCCTGACCAGGGACAAGTGCCAACCCGAGTGCGGCTGCGCCACCTGCCAGAAGGGTCCGCCGTGTCCCGTCGGGCCGCGGACCGTTGGAGCCCCACGGAGGATTGAAGCCCAACGACTCCATGCTCTGCCCCAGGAGGTGCACAAGAACCCGTTGGCAGTCCGGCTGTGGCCAGGGCGGATTGTCCGACTCCCACCGTCGTACCTGACGCACTCCGATCGACAGACCGCGGATGCCCATCTCCTTGGCGCTGTGGGTGAGGGCGTCTGCCAAGTGCTGCTGCGAGTTGAAGCCGGCAGCCACGCGAGCTGCCTTGAGCCGGATGTTTCCTGTGTGAGCGGACACGGAAAACTCCCCAGTGGCGGACATGAGGGCTCCCCACTGACGGACAGATAGCCTCCCCGGTCGCGGACAGGAGATCTCCCCA
>NZ_JBVHHL010000128.1:0-5852 GCF_055561075.1 Streptomyces sp. NPDC022910 | reverse complement strand
GCCGCCGGGATCTGGCACAACAACAAGATCGGTGCACCGGTCACCCGGTCGCTGATCGCCTACGACCACTGATCACATCGGAACTACTCGTCTAGTCCCTTTCACCCGAGTCACAGTGCGCGTCGGCCGCCTCAATCGCAGAGCCGCGACAAGTGGTTCCCAGACCGTGGACCAGGTGGGGAACAACGCGAAGTGTCCGTTCCTGGCGCGGGTCAGGACGACGCACAAGCAGCTCGGGGCCGGTCGGATACGGCTCTCCTTCGGAGCCCTGGAACTCGTTGCTTCCGAGGAGCAAGATCGTGGTGTCGGCTTCCCGGCCCTTGGTCTGATGGAGGTTCATGACCTGGATCCGGGCTTGTCAGGCTGTCCCTGCCCCGACCAGCGCTTCGTCGCGTGCGCGGAGAAGCTCCTGCCCGGCCGCAGCAGCGTCGACGCTGCCCTTGCTGGAGGGACGGAGGGCGCCGCGCGTGCGGCGGGCCCAATGAACCAGGTCTCCTGGCCGCGGGCGGCCCTGACCGCGTTGTGGGCGTTTGGCCGCCTCCGCGAGTCTCGCGACGTCGGGCCGGACCTGCGGCCTGTCTACTCCAGCAACTCTGATTGGATCCGGTCCCAGCTCGGCCGCGGGCTGTCGACCGGATGCACGATGGTGAGGAGGCGGCCTTCGAGGAACACGTCGAGCCGGTCAGCCGTTGGAGAGTCCAGCCGGCGGCGCTGGGCCCTGTGGTCCAGGGGCAGGCGCTCTCCCAGGACGCCGAGCAGCACCTCTTGGCGTGCCGGGCCGACGGCATCGCCGCGGATCCACCGGCCGCGGACCTCAACGCCGGAGAACGTGCCGAGTGTGTCCTCACGGCCGAAGGACCGGTTCATGGCTGCCTCGACCAGCAGTTCGGCCCGCCTGATCGCCGTCTCGGCGTAGGCCCCGGCTCCATCGGCCGGACCCTCACCGCTGGACTCGGGTATGTCATCAGGCCAGTTCAGGAGGGGTTCCTCCGGTTCCAGGTTCGTGCGTCGGCGGGGATCTGGCCGGGGAACACGGAATCGCCAGGGAGTTGCGCCGCCCGGCGTGTCGATCCACCCAGTGCTGAGCCCGGCCGTGGCCGGGGAGTCGTCGGGAAGGAAGATGTCGACGTAGACGCCGCCCGTGCCGAGCCAGACCCAGCTCATGAAGTAGGCGTGATCGTCGTGGTCGACGGACCACTGCGCGAGCTTCTCCAGGCGTGTCTTCTGCGGCTGGGTGCCTTTGCCGGCAGGGAACATCTGCTGGTGGTCGCGGCGGCGGCCCCGCGCCTCTCCGGCGAGCGGGCCGGCGGCAAGGTCGTACAGCAGGTCCGGCCGCACACCCTTCTTCGCGTAGGTGCCGACTAGTTTCCCGGGCAGGACGTCGAAGCTGCTGAGACCGTTGACCCCTGACTCCCAGTCGAAAAGGGCCTCGCTGACAGCGGTCATCACCCCAAGGCCGGTGCACTCGCTGACGAAACGCCGGATGTGGAGGGAGCTGGAGTCGAGGGCGGGGCAGTCGACCCCGAGCGGGCCAGTACCCGGGCTGCCGGCGATATAGCTGAGCAGGAGGCTGATCTCGTGATCGCGCACACGCTGATCGACCGTCTTGCGCAGGTCGCAGGCAAGGGCGTTGATGTTGACCACAGCAGCCAACGACACCGGCAGAGAGCCCTGCCCGATCTCGACGGCCTGGACAGCGTCAGCGCCAGCCATGCCCTTCTCAACCGTGAAACGCCACACCCGGGCACGCACCGTACTCATGGGGGAAGCCTATGGCCGCCATCCGCCGGTGCGGACCTCTGGCTCCGTAGGACCCTGCAACGCACTGGCCTACGCGGCATCCCCGATCGACACCGGGTGCCGGACAGCCTTCTTCACGTCCATCTCGACCGAGACCCGGTCCTTGCCCTCCGCCTTTGCGTACGCCGTCACCTTCATCTGGAACTCCGCGGAGGCGTCGAACCAGGGCTTCCACGACTCCGCGCTGTAGGGCAGGTCCCTGACCGCGTCGTTCGCCTCGACGGCAGCGCGCTCCAGGTCGATCAGGTCATCGAACGAAATAGCGGTCACGTCGAAGGATCCTACGTCCGGCCACGGCAGGGCGGTCCCTCCCGTCCGTGGTCGGCGAGCCGAACCAATCGGGTTGCGCGGTCCCCTTTCCCTGCCCGATCCTTCTAGGTTCGCCACATTCACATCTGAAGGGCCGCACCGGTGACCTCGACGACCAACGACCCCCTCGCCGCGCTCCAGGCCGTGGACCCGCGAGTCCTGCATTTCACGCCGTTCGGCCTCGGCGGACCCATGCGGCCCCAGGACGCCGCGGACTATCAGCAGCGCCTGATCAGCAACCTGTTCCTCGCCGACGATGTGGCACAGACGACCCGCCAGAAGTTCGAGCAGCTGTGCGCCGGCTACGCCCACGGGCTGTTGTGCTACGACCTGTTCACGCTGGTCTCGGACGCCGCCAAGCTGACGCTGGAGCAGGCGCTGCGGGACCGGTTCGCCGCCCACCACAACGGCACCATCACCGCCCGGAACCAGGCAGGCAGCGAGCGCCAGATCGCCTACACCAGCTATGCAGACTTCCACGATCAGTACAAGAGGCTCCGCAAGCCCGAGATACGGATGGGCAGTTCGAACATCTGGACCCCGTTCAACGGAATGCTCGACGGACTGCTGAAGTGGGCGCGGCGCGAGGGCCTGCTGCGTGGCCAGCGAAACCGCGGGATCGAGAGGGCGAAGAAGAACCTGCGGAACGTCACCGCCCACGGCATGTTCCACCTCCTCACTCCCGTCGACGTATACAGGGATCTGTCCGACCTCGCAGAGATCATCAACCATTTGTGGGGCCACGCGACCCCGGGTGGCCGGCTCTACCCGGCACCGATCCCGCGCGACGTGGTCGCCATCCGGTGGAACACCACCACCGGCTCCGTGAGGGCCGGGCACGCAGCCCAGCTCGCCCACCAGCAGGAGCAAGAGGAGGAGGACGGATTCACCTTCGTACTCGTGCGCGCGGTCTTCTGGCCCGGGGAGCGAGAGGATCCCAATCTGATGGAGTACGACGCCCGGAACGCCACCACGCACTTTCCGGCGGAGTACCTGTGGGGCCCCGGCAGCCGCACGCAGGCCATCGCCTGGCTTGAGCAGGAAGCGCCCGAGCCGGACAGCTGCGACAGCCTGGACCAGGTCTTCGTGATCCGCGTCCACGACGACCGCATCCACCTTCCGATGTACCCAGGCGTCGCCGCGGCGCTCCTGCCGGAGGAGCAGGGATCCTGGTACGCGGTCCGCGCCGACGGCCCGGCCGAGGTTTTCGCACACGCGCGCGCCGCGTCGACTGCCGCAAACGGGCATGACCGGACCGGAGAGTGCGAGCAGTGCCCCGTGGAAACCCTCGCCAGCGGAGACCTCGTCACGGTCCTCCGGGCCGCGCGGGACGCCGGCGCCGACATCAGTCCGCTGACGACGCCCGACGTGCGCACCCCGTTCGCCGACCTGATGGCTCCCCGGTCGGTCGCCGCCTTGCCCTGACGTGAGAAGTCCCGCCCGGGTCTATCGCCGTCGGGGACGGGGGCGGGATGCCGTCGCTACCGCCATGGCCTCGGCCTGGTGGACGATGACGTTGACCGCGCCGGACCGCTCCACGTGCCCGTCCAGGAGGACGACGGAGGCTTCCAGCAGGATGCGGCGGGAGCGTTCCCACACGGGGGGAGAAGGCGAGGCTAACCATGCCGCGCGTCCTCCAGTGCGCCGAAGGCGACACTGTTCGCGGTGTGTGGGCGCTGGAGGTATTTGGCAAATCCGCCGAGTTTGCCTCACAGCCGAATACGGCCGCCAGGGCGTGCCCACGCCATGGTGGATCCAAGGTCATCCGGTCCACGACGAGCAGCCCGGAGCCGACGTACTCAAGCAGCTCGCTGACTTCGCTGGTGAAGGAGCCCGTCTCGGGATCGAGGAGGACCTGGGCGGTCTCGTACAGCTCCTCCGACTCTTGCTCCATAGCCCAGTACGCATTTCGGCCGCGGTCGAGGTGCGCCCGGTAGAACGTCATCGACCCCACGCCGGCGGTGGAGGAGGGACACGCTCCATCGTGTCGGCCTGCGGGGTGTCCCAGAGCCGGGGTTCCGCAGAATTCCCTTCACCTAGAGTCACAAGATGCGGGCTGACCAGGGAGGATGCAGTAAGTCATGGAGAGGGGGCGTGTCTCTAGGCGCTGGCATTCTCGCTGGTCAGCGCGGTGACGACCGCCAAGTGGCCCCTTGATGCCGGGCGTTGCCACCACGCTACCTGATCACGTAGCGCGCTTCGAGTCCCGTCAAGCCGCGCCGAGGCGGGTCCATAAAGGGGGCGAACGATAGTGAAACACCCTCGTTTCTTGCGGCATTGCCGGGGAGGGATGCCCGTCTCGCCAACTCCCTGACCAGTAAGAATGCCAACGCCTAGAGACACGGACGATTCGGACAGGAGGCGGTGAAGTTGCAGGTCATGGCCCACTTTGTATCTCTAGGCGAGCTGACTTCTGCGGAACCCGGGCAGAGTTCGTCGTCGTATTAGATGCGCAGGTACAGGTCGGAGGGATCACCTGGAAGCTGAGGCCGCTTGCTCACCCGGTGAACCTAGACGTTCAGGTCCTGCACGATGGCCTCAAGGACCGCACCCGAACCCTCGATCGACGTGGGCATCACGACACCGACCACCGTTCGGTGAACGGCACCGCCCGACAGCAGCGACGGCTCGGGCTTCTTGGTCACGATCCGCAGGATCCCCTGCCCGGGAGCCCCCTCGATCCGGAAGCCGGGTTGAAGGCGCGAGAGCCACCCGTGGTCCACGGCCACCGCTACACCCTGTAGCGCGCCGATACGCAGGCCCCGGGTCACCCAGGCCGACCAGACGACCTCGCTCCAGTCCGAGCCGTCGGCCGGGTCCGGAATGACGTCTGAGAGGTCGGGGTGCTGCTCAGCCACCCAGCGTGAGGGCTGCGCTTTACGGAGGACCCACTGCCCGTCCCGGTCGATCTCGCCAGGGTCGAGCCCCGGGGTGAGGCGCATATCGAGAGCGACGTGGCCGTCGGTGATCCGGTCGCCGTGGACCCAGACCTTGTCCTTATTGACGACCCAGTCGCAGAGCCGCTCCATTGACGCTGTCACTCGTTGTGCTCCCAGGAGAGATCGTTGCCCTTCCACAGTAGGGCGGGGAGCACGGAAAGCCTCTCTCAGACGACCTTTCCGCCTGCGGCCGACGCCAGAGCCACGCTCCGGGCGAACAGCCCCGCGTGCCCATCGCACGCGTAGAAGCGGCGGCCGTCATCGGGGCCGGCACAGGGCTCGAACCACATCACGGCGGCATGCCGGCATGAGTGGTGGTCACAGTCATGGGGGTCGGTTATCAGATCCGCCAGCCCCATCCACGCGTGAGTCATCCGTGGAGGCTAGCCGCAGACCGTCACGTGAGGCGTTTCGGGTCGGGCGCGAGCGTGATGGTCATCCAGGGTGCCGCCGCTTCGCGGTAACTGTGCCCGACCGGAGCTAGGTCGGCGCTGCGGGTGAGGCTGAAGATCGTCACCATGATCATGTCCGAGCCGTCGGCGACGGAGGTGAGCTGAGTGCGGCAGCGCTGGCAGGATCCTCGGTGAAGCGTCGGCCAAGTGGAGAAGTAAGTCGGCTCTCCTGCCGGGCCCGTCCACTTCAGGGCGTCCCTGTGGAACCCGACCCATGCCATCGCCGGCGAACCGGACAGCCGCGTGCAGTGCTCGCACCCCTCTCTGTCAGCCTGTGGTGAGACGCCCTTCTGTGAACGTTTAACCTGAGAGGGCACGACAGGAGATTGCACACCCATGAGCAGTAGTGAAC
>NZ_JBVHHL010000127.1:0-6103 GCF_055561075.1 Streptomyces sp. NPDC022910 | reverse complement strand
GGGCGAAGGCGTCCGCGAACTCGGCGGGGTTCTCGTGGAAGCGGCGGGAGATCGGCTCGTAGATCGGGTCGAAGCGCAGCGCCAGGTCCGTCGTGCCTGCAGGGCCGCGCCCACGGCGACGACCTCGTCGGGGTTGACGCCCTTGTGCGGGTCCTTGCCGGTCAGCTCCCGCACCAGCTCGGTCACCGCCGGCATCCTCGTCGAGCCGCCGACCAGGATGACGTGGTCGATGGCGGACACCTTGATCCCGGCGTCCTTGATCGCGTTGTGGAACGGCGTCTTGCACCGCTCCAGCAGATCCGCGGTCAGCTGCTGGAACTGGGCACGCGTGAGCTTTTCGTCCAGGTGCAGCGGCCCTTCGGCGGAGGCGGTGATGTAGGGCAGGTTGACCGTGGTCTCGGAGGACGACGACAGCTCGATCTTCGCCCGCTCGGCGGCCTCGCGCAGCCGCTGCACGGCCATCTTGTCCTTGCCCAAATCGACGCCGTAGTTGTTCTTGAACTGTTTCACCAGGTGGTCGACGATCCGCTGGTCCCAGTCGTCTCCGCCCAGGTGCGTGTCGCCGTTGGTGGCCTTGACCTCGACCACGCCCTCGCCGATCTCCAGCAGCGACACATCGAAGGTGCCGCCCCCGAGGTCGAACACCAGGACCGTCTGGTCGCTCTCCTTGTCCAGGCCGTAGGCCAGCGCGGCGGACGTGGGCTCGTTGATGATCCGCAGGACCTTCAGCCCGGCGATCTCCCCGGCCTCCTTCGTCGCGGTGCGCTGCGAGTCGTTGAAGTACGCCGGAACCGTGATGACCGCATCGGTGACGTCCTCACCGAGGTAGCCCTCCGCGTCCCGCTTCAGCTTCTGCAGCACCCGCGCGGAGATCTCCTGCGCGGTGTACCGCTTGCCGTCGATGCTGCCCGCGTCCGGGAACCGCCACTGCGCATCGCCCATGTGGCGTTTGACGGAGCGCACGGTGCGCTCGACGTTGGTGACGGCCTGGCGCTTGGCGACCTCGCCGACCAGGACCTCGCCGTTCTTGGCGAAGGCGACCACCGACGGCGTGGTGCGCGCTCCTTCCGTGTTGGTGATGACCGTGGGCTCGCCGCCCTCCAGCACGCAGACCACCGAGTTGGTCGTGCCGAGGTCGATTCCCACTGCACGTGTCATGGTTCTCTCCTCCATCGATGTCCCCTGCGTGAGGCAGGCGCCGGCGCCGGGCCGGAACGGGTGGCCGCCCGAGAGCCGTCCCGGTGGACGGCCGCCGGGGGGCGGGTGCCGCCGCCATGCCGACTGCCTGCGGTTGTGGCAGGGAATCTCACTTAGATTCTGGACAAACTTCGCTACCGTGCCTGGTCAAGTGATCCCGGTGTGCACCTCCTCGGGGGCTTTGGTGACGGGTGGGACGTAGTCGCCGACGAGCACGCGGTCCCACCAGGCGCCCGTCGCGCGCAGCTGACGCCAGCTGGTGAACCGGTACTCATACAGGCGGGCTCGGACAAAGGTGGGCGGTGCGTCGGGGAACGGGTTGCTGCGCAGCAGGCGCAGCACGGCCCGGTTGCCGTCGAGGAGCGCGAGGAGGAAGGCCGGCAGCCACGGTGCGGCGTACGCGGGGGAGAGGGCGGCGAACCACATCAGCCAGTCCAGGCGCAGGTGGTAGGGGCCACCTGCGGCGGCAGGCGCCGGATGCCGCCCGGCTTGCCCTTGAAGCCGTACTCCTTCCACACCGTGGCCTCGGTGATCTCGGGTTCGCTGGTGCCCTCGAAGTCCCCAAGGGGAAGCGGCGCCTGGCCCAGGTCGATGACATGATCCTGTCGCTGTACGCGCGAGGCATGACCACCCGGGACATCACCGCCCACCTGAAGGAGGTCTATGGCAGCGAGGTGTCCCCGGCCCTGGTTTCGAAGATCACGGACGTGGTGGCGGATGAGATAACTGCCTGGCAGAACCGGCCAGTTGACGAGGTCTACCCGATTCTCTACATCGACGCGCTGAGCGTGAAGGTCCGCGAGAGCGGCATGGTGGCCAACAAGTCCGCACACCTGGTCATCGGTGTCGACGTCGACGGGATCAAGAACGTGCTGGGGATCTGGCTCCAGGACGCCGAGGGCTCGAAGTTCTGGCTGAACGTGCTGACCCAGCTGAAGAACCGCGGCCTGCGCGACGCCCTGATCGTGTGCTGCGACGGACTCACCGGCCTACCCGATGCGATCAACACGGTCTGGGAGAAGGCCGTGGTCCAAACCTGTGTCACCCACTTGATCCGCTCGTCGATGAAATACGTCACCTATGGTGACCGCAAGAAGGTCGCCGCCGCGCTGAAGCCGATCTACACGGCCGCCACCGAGTCCGAGGCCCTGTCCGCCCTGGATGAACTGCGCACCGAGTACGGGCGCAACTACCCTGGTTTGATTGCCAGTTGGGAGCGTTCCTGGGAAGAGTTCATCCCGTTCCTCGCCTTCGACCGCGACATCCGCCGAGTGATCTACACCACGAATGCGATCGAGTCCCTGAACTACCAGCTCCGCAAGATCACCAAGACCCGGGGGCACTTCCCCTCCGACGACGCCGCGATCAAACTCCTCTACCTGGGTATCCGCCGCATCGAGGGTCGCCATATCGATGGCGACGGCCCCATCCCTCGCGGCCGCGTCCGCGGCACCGGCACCCTCGGCTGGAAGCGCGCCATGAACCACTTCATGCTCGCCTTCCCCGACCGTCTCCCCCTCTGACCCTGCAAGATCACAGCAAGTAACCACCCCACGGGCCCGACCAGCAAGAAGCCACACCTCTACATACACAAAGGAATTGACAACCTCTGAGCTGGTTCACCCCCTGAGCAATCGACGCACGCTCATAGCCCGCCCGAGGGACAAAAGGTCATACCGGACAGGGAGATCACGTGTCCGCCTAGTAGGAGATCAAATGTCCGCCCGGAGGGAGGTCGGCGTGTCCGTTGACATCACGGACGGTTGGCGGTCGTACTCCGATTCTCAGGGGCAGTCCTGGCCCTGCTCGACCGCGTCTTGGTGGTCGGCGCCGTCCCTGACAAGGATCGACAGCAGGGAGGGCCTCGGCGGGGTGGCGCAGGATCTTGCTCGGATCCACCGTGGGGTCACTGTTCGTGACCAAGGTCGCCGATGAACTCTGTCAGCAGGGTGGCGAACTGCTGCGGTGCCTCTTGGTGCGGAGCATGGCCGACGCCTTGGATCACTTGAACCTCGCCGCGCCACAGCGCAGGAATGTCCAGCTTGCGCAAGTAGTCGAGGCTGACCAGCTGCTCGTCGGCGCCTTGCAAGATTGCCAGCGGCCGGCGGAGCTCTGTGACGATCGTGATCTCGTCCGCGAACCGGGCCGCCGAAGCGCTGGACTGCAGCCCTGTGCGTGCCGCGCCGTCGGTGGCCAGGATGTCGGACACGAACTCGCCGGTGTCGAGCGGCGAGCCAGGCGCTATGAAGCTCTGAGCGGCCAGCATGGCCTCGGATTCGCTGACGTGCGCGGCGAAGAGCGCGCCTATCGCCGGGTTCGGCAGAAATGCCTCCGCCACCTGCGCAGGTGACGCGACCGGCGGCGCGCCGAAGATGACGAAGCCGCGTGCTTCCGACAGCATAGGCGCGGCCTCCATCGCGATCTGCCCGCCCATGCTCCAGCCGACGACGACCGCGTCGGGGAGACCGAGCTCCTGCGCGAAACCGGTGAGCACGGCCGCGTATCCCGGCAGCGAGTAGTCGGCACGGTCCCTGGCCGGCGCGGACTGCCCGTGACCGGGCAGGTCCGGCGCAAGGCAGCGAAACCGCCGGCCGAAATCACCATTCATCACCGGAAGCCAGGTCCTGGCGGATGACGAGTTGCCGTGAACGAAGATGACTGTGTGACTGTCGCCTTGGCTGCCTTGGTCGGCAGGGCTCTCCAGGTAGGAGATCTGCTGCCCGTCGATCTTTGCGCTCAGCTGTTTCACTCGACACCTCTCGGTTCCGCCAGCCGGTCTCCCCGGCCGCCGCCCAAAGCCTGGCTCGCTGATTCCAACCGAGTTGCCCCTCCAACAGAGCCGCGCTCGGTTCTTTTGCACCATCGGCGCACTGTCAAAGACTGAACGACACGCCTGTGAGCGTCTCCGAGGCATCCCAGAGTCGCCGGGCAAGCTCCGTGTCCTGCGCGGTCTCGGACCGGCCGATCAGTTCGGCTCCGCCGCGCATGTGCATCCAGTGTTCTGGGCCGGTGAAGCTGTCGCCAGGGAGGTCGCCGGTGGCGGCATACAGTACCGGCAAGGCGCCATGTTCCGGGTCCTGCGCCAGCAGGCGGAGCATCAGCCTGGTGACAAGCCCTGTCGACCGGTCGTAGATGTTCGTCGCGACGAAGCCGGGGTGCGCCGCGACCGCCAGCACGCTCGACCCGGCGGCCTTCAGCCGACGTTGCAGTTCGGACGAGAACAGCACGTTTGCCAGCTTTGATGTGGCGTAGGCGCGGGACTGTTTGTAAGGGGTGTGCTCCCAGTTGAGGTCGTCGAAGTTGATCCGCCCCATTCGCTCCGCTTGTGACGCCAGTGACACCACTCGTCCGGTGACGTGGGGCAGGAGCAGGTTCGTCAAGGCGAAGGGACCGAGATGGTTGGTACCGAACACCCGCTCGAATCCATCGGCGGTCCTCTCGAGCTCGGGGATTGAGACGCCTGCGTTATTGATCAGTAGATGGATCGGGCCCTGCCAGTCGGTGGCGAAACGGCGGATCGATGCCAGGTCGGCCAGGTCCAGTTGCCGCACCTCCGTGTCACCGGCCGTCGCTTCGGCGGCGCGCCTGCCCTTCGCCGTGTCGCGCACTGCGAACACGACGCGCGCGCCGTACCCGGCGAGCACCTTGGCGGTGGCGAGACCGATCCCGCTGTTCGCGCCCGTCACGATGACCGTCTTGCCGATCAGGTTGGGGTTCATGACGGCGACACTAGGCACTGTCTAGTAAATAGTCAACGCCTAGTTTCATATAGGGTGAAGGCGTGAAACCTAGGCCCTTCCACCACGGGAACCTGCGAGCCGCCCTGCTGGACCAGGCAGAGCGAACCTTGCGTGAGGACGGTATCGACGCGCTGTCGCTGCGCGAGCTGGCACGGCAGGCCGGCGTCAGCCACGGCGCACCCCGGAGTCACTTCATCGACCGGCAGGCACTGCTGGACGCGCTCGCGGAGCGCGGCTTCAACCGCCTCGCCGACGAAATAGGAGCAGCGATCGGTTCCGACGCCGTGGACTACAAGCAACGATTCCGCGCTGCCGCAGCCGCATACGTGCACTTCGCGGTCACTGACACCGCACTGCTGGACCTCATGTTCACCGCGAAGAACGGCAACGCCCCTGAGGGGCTGCGCGTCGCCTCAGAACGACTCTTCGCGACCTTCCGCAACCTGATCGACCGCAGTACCAAGGCCGGAGAACTCAAACCTCAGGACCCGCACCGACTACAACTGCTCCTCGCCGCCGTCATGCAAGGGATCGCGGTCCTCGTCAGCACCCGCCGAATCTCCACGGAGGACGGTACCTCCCTCATCGACGACGCGATCTCTCTCCTGGTCCGCGAACAGGACGGGTGAAGAGACAACGAGGCTGCGCCGCCCGTGGTCGAGAGCTTCCACTTGCTGAGGACCGAAGAGGGCGGCCCGCCCCGCACGGCGAAGCCGCGGGGTCCACTCCCATCCGACAGACCGGCCGGGCAAGCCACGACCTGAGCCGCGAGATCCACGGCGGGCTCCAGGTCGTGGAGAACTGGAACTCGGCGAACACTGTCCTGCACTACGGCAAAGACGGCGCGCTGACCGGCCCGGACAAAGGAGGGTCAAGGACCTCGTACTTCGCGGCGAGCAGTGGCGGAGCACCATTGTCTGTCGTCAAGGAGTAAATCGGGCAGCAGAAACGTCCGAAGTGACCTGCACGTCAGAGCCACCCAGAGAAGCGACTCCTCCCGGGCGTGAACGCCCGGGGTTCCTCGCTGGATCATGCTGAAGGTGGGAGGAAACACGGCTGCCGGGGCGAAGTGTGTCAAGCCCTGGGTTTCGTGGAGACTGAGTTAGCTGGCTTTCTGGAGTGACGCAGGAGGTTCGGCCGCGAGGTAGTGGGCGGCCTCTTGTTCG
>NZ_JBVHHL010000126.1:0-6699 GCF_055561075.1 Streptomyces sp. NPDC022910 | reverse complement strand
GATCAACACCCCCAGATCATCACTCGACCCACGCGAGTCCTTCATCAACGCGGACAGGGTCTGCGCCCCCATGTCGAACTTCATCTCGCCTCCCCCTGTGGCTAGTTGGCCTCACCGAACGATTCTGCACTCACCATGTTCACGTCCAGCCGTCGCACCCGCAACCACGCGGCGTCACAGCCCTGCTACAGGGACCCCTGCGCCGGAGCGCCCCGCTCACCTCAGAGGGCGCGGCTCCCCACCTTCACAACGCCCTTCGAGGCACACCGACATGAGACCCAGATCACATAGGTCACAATCCGGTCTCGACGCCTCCCACCCCCCTTGATTAACCCCCATGTAATCGTTTCCAATCCTCCGTGTCAGTCGTGTAAACGATTCCACCGACTCGCAAACAGGCTAAAACGGACTCACAAGGAGGTGGTCCCGGCGATGGCGAGCATCAAGGACGTCGCCGCCGAGGCGGGCGTTTCCGTCGCCACGGTGTCGCGCGTCCTGAACGACCACCCGTCGGTCAGCGCCGACGCGCGCACCCGCGTGCTGGCCGCGGTCGAGGCGCTGGGCTACCGCCCGAACGCCGTCGCCCGGTCCCTGCGTACCGACCA
The DNA here is from genome assembly GCF_055561075.1 of Streptomyces sp. NPDC022910. Lineage (NCBI taxonomy): Bacteria > Bacillati > Actinomycetota > Actinomycetes > Kitasatosporales > Streptomycetaceae > Streptomyces > Streptomyces sp. NPDC022910. The sequence continues at coordinate 6,094 of NZ_JBVHHL010000126.1, read as the reverse complement.
GACCCGCACCCTCGGCCTGGTCATCAGCGACGTACTGAACCCCTACTTCACCCACCTGGCCCGCTCCGTGGAGGAAGAGGCCCGCGCTCTCGGCTACAGCGTGATCATCGGCAACGCCGACGAGCGTCCCGACCTCCAGGACCACCATGTGCGGACCCTTCTCGACCGGCGGATCGACGGCCTGCTCGTCTCGCCGACCGACGGCGGGTCGCCGCTCATGCTGGACGCCGCGCGGAGCGGCACACCCATGGTCTTCGTCGACCGGTGGATCGCGAGCGTCGACGCACCCGTCGTACGGTCCGACGGAAGCGCGGCCGTCCACGATCTCGTCGCCCACCTGCACCGGCTCGGGCACCGGCGGCTCGCGATCATCGCGGGTCCCGCGGCGACCACGACCGGCCGTGAGCGCGTCGAGGCCTTCCGTCAGGCCTTGGGCGCCTACGGGCTTCCCCTCCCGGACGCCTACATCGGCCAGGGCGACTTCCAGGCCGAGAGCGGGCGCCTGGCCACCGAGCGGTTCCTTGACCTTGCCGAGCCGCCCGAGGTCGTGTTCGCCGCGGACAACCTCATGGCGCTCGGCGCGCTGGACGCCATCCGCTCACGCGGGCTGCGGGTTCCGGACGACATCGCGCTCGCCGCGTTCGACGACATCCCTTGGTTCGTGCACACCGATCCGCCGATCACCGCCATAGCCCAGCCCACGGGCGAGCTGGGGCGCGCCGCCGTGCGCGCGCTGGTCGACCGCATCGAGGGGCGGCCTCCCGAGTCCGTCACCCTCCCCGCCCGTCTTGTCGCGCGCCGCTCGTGCGGCGAGCCCGCTCCCCAAGGGCAGCCCCGGCCGCCCGCCCTTCCAGGGCAATCCGCTCCCCAGGAGCCGCCGGCTCCCACGGAGCCGTCCCCCGCAACGAACAGGAGCCAGTCGTGAGCAACCCGGACGAGTTGCTGCGCATCGAAGGCATACGCAAGACCTTCCCCGGAGTGGTCGCGCTCGACGGCGTCGACTTCGATCTGCGCCGGGGCGAGGTACACGTGCTGCTCGGTGAGAACGGCGCGGGCAAGAGCACTCTCATCAAGATGTTCTCCGGCGCCTACCGCCCCGATGCCGGGCGAATCCTGGTCGGCGGCGAGGAGGTGCGCATCCACGGTGCGCAGGACTCCGAGCGCCTCGGGATCGCCACCATCTACCAGGAGTTCAACCTCGTTCCCGACCTGACCGTGGCCGAGAACATCTTCCTCGGGCGGCAGCCGCGCCGGCTGGGGATGATCGACAGGAAGAAGATGGAGGCCGACGCCGCCGAGCTCCTCGAACGCGTCGGCGTGCACGTGTCCCCTCGCGCGCGGGTCCGGGAACTCGGTATCGCGCGGCTCCAGATGGTCGAGATCGCCAAGGCGCTGAGCCTGAACGCGCGCGGGCTCATCATGGACGAACCGACGGCCGTGCTCACCTCCGAGGAGGTCGAGAAGCTCTTCGCCATCGTGCGTACCCTGCGCGCGGACGGCGTCGGGGTCGTCTTCATCACCCATCATCTGGAGGAGATCGCCGCCCTCGGGGACCGGGTGACCGTCATCCGCGACGGCAGGAGCGTCGGCCAGGTGCCCGCCTCCACGCCCGAGGACGAGCTCGTACGCCTCATGGTGGGACGGTCGATCGAGCAGCAGTATCCCCGTGAACGGCCGGATGCGGGCGCCGCGTTGCTCACCGTCGAGGGCCTGACCCGGGACGGGGTCTTCCACGACGTGTCCTTCGAGGTGCGGGCCGGTGAGGTCGTCGGCATCGCGGGGCTCGTCGGGGCCGGTCGTACAGAGGTCGTACGGGCCGTGTTCGGCGCCGATCCTTACGACGAGGGAGCCGTGCGCGTCGCGGGAGCAGTGGTGCGCCGGCACGACGTGAACGCCGCGATGGAGGCCGGGATCGGGCTCGTGCCCGAGGACCGCAAGGGGCAGGGCCTCGTCCTCGACGCGTCCGTCGAGGAGAACCTGGGGCTCGTGACCATGCGCGCCGCGACCCACGGCGGGCTGGTCGACCGCAAGGGCCAGCGGGCGGCCGCGGCCAAAGTCGCCGGGCAGCTGGGCGTGCGGATGGCCGGGCTCGGCCAGCATGTGCGCACGCTCTCGGGCGGCAACCAGCAGAAGGTCGTCATCGGCAAGTGGCTCCTGGCGGACACCAAGGTGCTCATCCTCGACGAGCCGACGCGCGGTATCGACGTCGGCGCCAAGGTCGAGATCTACCAGTTGATCAACGAACTCACGGCCGCGGGCGCCGCCGTCCTGATGATCTCCAGCGATCTGCCCGAGGTGCTCGGCATGAGCGACCGGGTGCTGGTGATGGCCCAGGGCCGGATCGCCGGCGAACTGACCGCCGACGAGGCGACGCAGGACTCCGTCATGGCGCTCGCCGTCTCCACACCCACCACATCTGTCAACGAAACGGAGGCCACCCGTGGCCACTGACACGCTCAAGGGCACAGCGGGCGCCGGTGGCGCCGCGGGGGTCCGCCGGCTCCTGCTGGAGAACGGCGCGCTCACCGCGCTGATCGTCCTCGTCATCGCGATGTCGGCGCTGTCCGGCGACTTCCTCACCACGGACAACCTGCTCAACATCGGCGTCCAGGCTGCCGTGACCGCCATCCTCGCCTTCGGCGTCACCTTCGTGATCGTCTCGGCGGGCATCGACCTGTCGGTGGGTTCGGTCGCCGCCTTGTCGGCCACGGTCCTCGCCTGGAGCGCCACGTCGGCGGGGATACCGGTCGTGATCGCGGTGCTTCTCGCCATCGCGACGGGCCTGGCCTGCGGTCTCGTCAACGGCGTGCTGGTCTCGTACGGGAAGCTGCCGCCGTTCATCGCGACACTGGCCATGCTGTCGGTGGGCCGCGGTCTGTCGCTGGTCATCTCGCAGGGCTCCCCGATCGCTTTCCCGAGCTCGGTCTCGCACCTGGGTGACACGCTCGGCGGCTGGCTGCCGGTGCCGGTGCTGGTGATGGTCGTCATGGGCCTGATCACCGCGTTCGTGCTGGGCCGTACGTACATCGGTCGCTCGATGTACGCGATCGGCGGCAACGAGGAGGCCGCGCGCCTGTCGGGTCTGCGGGTGAAGAAGCAGAAGCTCGCGATCTACGCGCTGTCGGGTCTGTTCGCCGCCGCCGCGGGCATCGTGCTCGCCGCGCGCCTGTCGTCGGCGCAGCCGCAGGCCGCCAACGGCTACGAGCTGGACGCGATCGCCGCGGTCGTCATCGGCGGCGCCTCGCTCGCGGGCGGTACCGGCAAGGCGTCGGGCACGCTGATCGGCGCGCTGATCCTGGCGGTGCTGCGCAACGGCCTCAACCTCCTTTCGGTGTCGGCGTTCTGGCAGCAGGTCGTCATCGGCGTGGTGATCGCCCTGGCAGTGCTGCTGGACACCGTGCGGCGCAAGGCCGGCGCCACGCCCGTGGCCGCCGGCACCTCGCCGGGCGGCAAGGGCAAGCAGACGGTGACGTATGTGCTGGCCGCGGTGGTGGCGGCGGCCGTGGTGGGTGCGGTGTCCTTCGTGCACGGCGGCTCGTCCTCCACGACGCCGAAGGTGGGCCTCTCGCTGTCCACGCTGAACAACCCGTTCTTCGTGCAGATCAAGTCGGGCGCGCAGGCGGAGGCGAAGAAGCTGGGTGTCGACCTGACGGTCACGGACGCGCAGAACGACGCCTCGCAGCAGGCCAACCAGCTGCAGAACTTCACCAGCGCGGGCCTGGGTTCGATCATCGTCAACCCGGTGGACTCGGACGCGGTCGGCCCGGCGGTGCGTGCCGCGAACAAGGCCGGCATCCCCGTCGTGGGCGTCGACCGGGCCGTCAACAAGGCGAAGACGGCCGCGCTGGTCGCCTCCGACAACATCGAGGGCGGCAAGCTCGCCGCCCAGGCGCTCGCCGAGAAGCTCGGCGGCGAGGGCAAGATCATCATCCTGCAGGGCCAGGCGGGCACCTCCGCCAGCCGTGAGCGCGGGGCGGGCTTCGCCGAGGGGCTCAAGGCCTACCCGGGCATTCAGGTCCTCGCCAAGCAGCCGGCCGACTTCGACCGGACCAAGGGTCTCGACGTGATGACGAACCTGCTCCAGGCGCACCCGGACGTCCAGGGCGTCTTCGCCGAGAACGACGAGATGGCGCTCGGTGCGATCAAGGCGCTCGGCTCCAAGGCCGGCACCTCGGTCCAGGTCGTCGGCTTCGACGGCGAGCCCGACGGTCTGACGGCGGTCAAGGCGGGCACGCTGTACGCCTCGGTGGCGCAGCAGCCGACGCAGTTGGGCCGGATCGCGGTCGACAACGCGCTGCGGGCCGCCGAGGGCAAGAAGGTCGAGCAGACGGTGAAGGTTCCGGTGAAGGTGGTCACGAAGGAGAACGTGGCCGGGTTCAGCGGCTGACCCCCGCGCCCTCCGGTCGCCACGGCCGCGGGCCGCGCATCGCGCGTGGTCGGCGGCCGTGGCACCGGCTTTCACTGCGGTAAGGATCCATGGGGATCCGTTGGGAGACAGTTCATGTACGACTACGACCTTCTGGTCGTGGGATCGGCCAACGCCGACCTGGTGATCCGGGTCGAGCGACGGCCCGCGGCCGGGGAGACCGTGCTCGGCTCCGACCTGGTCGTCCACCCGGGCGGCAAGGGAGCGAACCAGGCGGTCGCGGCCGCCCGGCTCGGCGCCCGTACGGCGCTGCTGGCCCGCGTCGGCGACGACGCGCACGGCGGGCTGCTGCTTCAGGCGCAGCGCGAGGCCCGCGTCGACACCGCGGGGGTCCTGGTCGGCGGGGCACCCACCGGGGTCGCGCTGATCACGGTGGACCCGTCGGGCGACAACAGCATCGTGGTCTCGCCGGGGGCCAACGGGCGGCTCGCGCCGGAGGACGTACGGGCCGCCGTCGGCCTCCTGCGGGCGTCGCGCGTGGTCTCGGCGCAGCTGGAGATCCCGCTGGAGACGGTCGTGGAGATCGTACGGAACCTGCCGTCCGGCTCCCGTTTCGTACTGAACCCGTCGCCGCCGCGGCCGCTGCCCGCCGAGGTGCTGGCGGCGTGCGACCCGCTGATCGTGAACGAGCACGAGGCCCGGGTCATCGCGGGCGGTGCGCTGGACGGGGCGCCCGAGGACTGGGCGGCCGCGTTGCTGGCCCTCGGCCCCCGCTCGGTCGTGGTCACGCTGGGCGCGGAGGGCGCGCTGGTGGCGACCGGCGAGGCCATGACCCGGGTCCCGTCCGTGAAGGTGGAGGCGGTGGACACGACGGGCGCGGGCGACGCGTTCACGGCGGCGCTGGCATGGCGACTCGGCACGGACACGTCGCTGCCCGACGCGGCGGCGTACGCGGCGCGGGTGGGCGCGGCCGCGGTCACCCGCCCCGGAGCGCAGGAGTCGTTCCCCACCGCGGAGGAGGTCGCGGCGCTGTGAAGAAGACCGGAATTCTGAACCGTCATCTGGCCGGAGCCCTGGCCGCGTTGGGGCACGGAGACGGCGTCCTGGTGTGCGACGTCGGCATGCCCATCCCGGCGGGCCCCCGAGTGGTGGACCTGGCGTTCCGCGCGGGTGTGCCGTCCTTCGCCGAGGTCCTGGACGGTCTGCTGGACGAGCTGGTGGTGGAGGGCGCGACGGCGGCGCACGAGGTGCGGGAGGCGAACCCTCAGGCGTCTTCCCTGCTGGAGGCCCGCTTCCCGGACCTCGTCCTGATACCGCACGAGAAGCTCAAGGAGCTGACGGCAGGCGCACATCTGGTCGTCCGCACCGGTGAGGCCCGCCCTTACGCGAACGCGCTGCTGCGCTGCGGGGTCTTCTTCTGACAGTCGTCACGCGGCAGGTCGAGCTGAAGATACGAGGGGGCCGGTCGGTCGACCTGGCCCCCTCGGATTCCCCCTCCGCATCAGAACCCCGTGATCCCCCCAGATCCCCCTCCAGAAGTTCTGACGCCTGTACGACACGCAGGACGCGGGAAGGGTTGCACGATCCTCGGGGATTTCTTCCGGGACGGCGGCGCGGGACCTGACGAGCGGAACTAGTACTACAGGGCTAGATCTGCATCATCTGGATGCGCATGCGTCGGCGGAAGTGGTGCCTGCGGGCCTCAACTTGGTGGCGACGGCGGAACGT
>NZ_JBVHHL010000125.1:0-6713 GCF_055561075.1 Streptomyces sp. NPDC022910 | reverse complement strand
GAGCACAGCGAGCCGCTGCCCGACCGGTCCTGCACGCCCGGGGCGACCAGTCCCGCGGTCACCCAGGCCACGCTCGCCACGACGATCTGCCGGTCCGGGTACACCGCCGAGGTCCGGCCATCCTCATCCGTGACGGGCGAGGAGAAGACTGCCAACGCGGCCTCCTACGGCTACACCGGCAGCCTGCACCTTGCCGAGTACGACCACCTCATCAGCCTCGAACTGGGCGGTGACCCCAACGACCCGAGCAACCTGTGGGTCGAGCCGCCCGGGCCGGGACAGACCAGCTTCTACAACGACAAGGACGGGGTGGAGAACACCCTTCACCGCGCGGTGTGCGACCACCAGGTGACACTCGCCGCGGCGCAGCGGGCCATCGCGACCGACTGGGTGACAGCAGAGAGCGTGCTGAGGGTGGGCCCAGTCATGACACCGTCACCAGGCGCGACGCGAACGGCCAGCGCCAAGACCACCAGCAGCAGCGACGGCACCAGCACGTACTACGCCAACTGCACAGCCGCCCGCGCCGCTGGCGCGGCGCCCCTCTACCGCAGGCAGCCCGGCTACCGGTCGGCCCTGGACCGCGACGGTGACGGCGTCGCCTGCGAATAGCCTGTTGGCTGCTGGCGGAGTGAGGGTATGGGATTCACTCTGACACAGGCGCCGTCGACGGTGAGGTCCCTGCGGCCGGGACGAGCCTTTTCCGGCGATGTGCTGGTCACCCGTTGGTGCCGCCGTCACGCTGCACGGGAATCCACGTCCTGGCAGGTGTTCCACTGCTGGAGGTCGAGGTCCTCGGCGGACTGGGCGGTGAGCCGCGCCATCACCCACAGCTGTGTATCGGGCAAATGCTGGCGCAGCTTGTCGGCCGCCGCCTCGATGATCGCCGTGTCGACGGGGGCCAGGATTTGGCCGCGGTACCAGTCCTCGATGGACACGAGCGTCACGGTTTCCCCGGCACTTACCACTGTGGCTCGGGTCTGCACATGGCCCTTCAGGCTCACACCGCTCCCTCTGCGTGCGTCGTCGTGCGTTGGGGGGCGTGAAAGGATCATGCACGCCATTCAGGCTCAGCGGTAGTGCCCGCGCCAGAACGCCCCCCGAGGTGGCCCCGTGCCGCGGGCACCGGCCACCTCGTCGAGCAGCAGCCGCAGCGGGGCCTAGCCCAAGCGTCGGCGGGCTACCGCCAGCGCTCCCAGGCCCGGCGCGGGATGTTCTCCACCATCTCCCGCAGCACCAGCGCGTAACCTTGGCCGGTGCACAACCACAACGCCAGCGTGAAGTACACCATCAGCGTCGCGGGCAGCGACCGCGTCCGGTCCACCCGTGCGCCGGCCTCCTCCATCACAAGGTCGACCAACTCCGGTGTGAAGGTTCGCGTCAGCAGCCCCAATCGCACCCGCTCTGGGGAGCTCTCACCAGCAACGTGATCACTCCGCACGAGTCGTGGCTCTCCCCAACCGAGGTCAACTCATCGAAAGACGTTGGGCGTGCGGGGGCGGAGGGTCAAGGGGTCGAGGACATCGACCGGTACTGTGTGATCTTCAGTGTGGAATCGTCGAGCGGGTCGTAGAACTTCGGTGCTGTCGGTGCTGGAGTGTCACTTGTCTCCAGGGAAACCTCAGCCCCGTTCTGTCGGGTGCCCCAGCCGGTTTTGAGGCACGTCAGAGCCCCATACCAGCGATGCCAGCGCAGTACCGTCCACGCGATGGCGATTGCGGCAGGCATGGCCAGCCAGGTGAGGATCCGCGAGCGAATCCGCTCGTCGGAGCGGATGACGCTCAGATATCGCAGCCCTTGCGCCCAGCCGATGAGGAAGGGGATGATAAACATCGTGACAGGCGGCGGCTCGCGGTTGACAATCGGCTCCGCAATCACCAGCCACGCCGTGATGGCCTGGGTGAGGATCAACTGCACCCAGCGCACGATGTGCAGCCAAAATGCGGGACGCCGGGCCGACAGGTAGCGCATGCGCCAGACGGAGCGGATGGTTGAGCCCCGCATCCACCGCAGGTACATGCGATTGAAGTGCGACCACTTCTCCGGCATAGCCGTGAAGCAGATCGCGCGAGGCTGCTGCACCGTCAGGCCGCGTTCCTGCGCGAAAAGGGTGAGCATGGAGTCGTCCGAGAAACCAACGCCGCGCCCCATGAATGTTTCGTTCAGGTAGCCGTCGAGGTTGTCCCGGATGACGCCCGCCCGGTAGGCAGCGATGGCGCCGGAGTTGACCATGACTGCGCCGACGGCCGACTGCCCTGAACGGTCGACGAGCTGGCAGACGGTGAACCACAGGTCCATGATCCGTACGAACCAGTTCGCCCGGTTGTTCGTGGCGACCACGACTCCGGCAACGGACTGCACCCGAGCCCGTGAGAACGGAGTCAGGAGGTTCTCAAGGGCGGTGGGAGCGAAGCAACTGTCGGAGTCGCAGGTGACGTAGATGTCCGCGTCGGGACTGACGCGGACCCCGTGGGCCTGGGCGCTGCGCTTGCCCCCATTGGGCACGCGCTGCCAGGTGGTGGCCACGCCCTTCTCCGCAGCAGCACGCTCCCACCAGGTCCGCACCTCGGCGTAATCCGTACTCGTGGATCCGTCGTCGACAATGTGGACAGAGTCGGGAAGACGGGTTTGACCGAGGAACGCCTGAAGGCCCAGCTTGAGATATCCGGGGTCCTCGTTGTAGGCGGGTACGAGGACTGCTGCGTGCAGCCCCTTAAGGCGCCGGGCGATACGCGGCGTCATTCTCGGGGCTCGCTCCAGGTGGTACAGCAACGTCTGGATAACGAAGATCAAGAACAGGCCGGAGAATACGAAGGTAGCGCGACTCCGCATCGCCGGGTCGGTGGCGAGAACCATCATGGTGTGGTGCGTGGCCCACCCGGCGAGCAGGAGGAGAATGATCATGCCCATCAGGACCGTTACCGACCGGTGCTGATGGGCTGTCAGCACCGGCGGATGACGTCTTCTACTCACTTACCGTGCCGACGGTGCTCGGTAACGGTGCCCTTCGCGGGAGCCAACTGGCCAGCCGTGAGGTGGCGGCGCCAACCGAACTTCAGCAAGAGCACCACGCCGAGGGCGACGACGGCGACAGCGAGGGCCAGATACAGGCCGAACGGGATGGTGACGCCGCCGAGGACCAGCACGGGCAGACCGGTTTGCGCAAGCTGCGCGCGTCCAGACATACGAAAGTCCCCCCAAGGGATTGCGATGGATGTGTGGTGATTGTGCGCTCATAGTATGACGAGTTCGGCCCCAGGGGGCGCCCCCGTCTCATATCCCTGGCTGCTCTGTTCAGAGCAGCTCTACGTTGTCGGCCACGCAACCGACATTTCGTGTGTCCAGAACCAGCTTTGAATTCCGGACGACTTTCTCGTAGTCGACGTCGCTGTGATCGGTGACGATGACAGCGACGTCGTACTGCGAAATCTGATCGGGCCCGATAGCGTCCTGGACGTCCTCGATTCCCTGACCCGCTACAAAGGAGTCGACCACGCTCACCGTGGCACCGAGCGCTCTCAGCAGCGCGTGGATCTCGATTGCCGGAGACTCCCGGTAATCCGAGCTGTCCTTCTTGTATGCGTAGCCGTACATCAGGACCTTCGCGCCGTTCACCGACAGCCGTCGGCTGTTCAGCAGCCGGGTCAGACGATCCACCACGTACCGGGGCTGGGCCCGGTTGATCTCGTTCGCGGTCTCCACGAACCGGAACGGCCGGCCGACCTGCTTCTTGACGTGCCACGCAAGATAGGCGGGATCGATCGGCAGGCAGTGCCCGCCGACACCGGGTCCCGGCGTGAACTTCATATAGCCGAACGGCTTGGTGGCGGCGAGGTTCAGCGTGTGCCACACGTCGATGTCGAGTTCGTCGGCGAAGGCCGCGAGCTCATTGACGAGCGCGATGTTGACGTGGCGAAAGGTGTTCTCCATGACCTTCGCCAGCTCGGCCTCTTCCAACCCCTTGGCGGTTACCACGTTGTCGCATACCGAGCTGTAGAACTCACCGACCTTGCGCAGGCATTCGTCACCCAACCCCGAGACAATCTTCGGAGTGTTGCGGAAGGTCCAGGTCTTGTTGCCCGGGTCGATCCGCTCGGGGCTGAAGCCGACATGGAAGTCGACGCCGACGGTGAGCTTCGAGACTCGCTCCAGGATCGGGACGAGTACGTCCCTGGTGGTCCCGGGGTATGTGGTCGACTCCAGGACGACTGTCTGGCGCTGGCCCTTTTCGAGAAACCGACCGACTGTCTCGGCAACGCTCTCTATGTAGGACAGGTCCGGGTCGCCGTCCCGGAGTGGAGTCGGAACCGTGATGATCGCGACGTCGAACCCCTTCATCTCCTCGTCGAGGGAGGAGGGGGTGTAGCGGTTCGTCCGAAGGATTTCCGAGACGGTCTCGGAGTTGATGTCCGCTATGTATGAGTCTCCGCGTTTCAGGCTGGCGATCTTCTGCTCGTCGACGTCATATCCCACGACGTCGTATCCCGCCCTGACCGCCTCCACTGCAAGCGGAAGTCCGACGTAGCCCTGTCCGGCCACGACTATGTTCTTCACTGTCCCCACCCCTGAACTTACGACCAGCTCCCCGCTGGCCGTCGAGGTTGCCGGGCCCCCTGCCCGGTCCCGGCGGTACGAGGCCCCCTCAACCCGCCGGTAACTCATCCCTCGCTTTGAGACGTGCGTGCGACTAGTTCACCGATGTCTCGGTAGAAGACTAGCCACACAATGGTTGCATCGTACACAACTTCCGCACTTACGTTCCCCTGTCGCTATGGACGTCATCTGGACGTAACCTTTCCGTCGCCGTCCAGCCAACTGGGTTTCCTCGGGCCATCCGGCCCGAGGCGGGCGCCTTCGCGTGCCGTGCGTGCCGCGACGAAGACGTCCTCCAGGTTGCTGAGGCCTGAAACGCAGTCCCGAGGTGGCCCCCGGAGACCTTTGTGCCCACCCCCTTGACCGCGGACCTCGAAGGTTCTCTGACCGGTCTCACTCCAGCAGGCAAGCTAGCAAGCGGCACTGACAACGGCCTGGCAGCAGGGGGCTGCGGTACAACGGCGAAGTACAGCAACCTCAGCAACCGGCAGCGCCCCACACCGGCCGTCATGGGCTTCCCGGCAGCCTGTATGACCTTCAGTGACCGATCTCTGTAGAGCTACGGATCAGAAGGTGCCAGTGCCTCACAGGCCGCCCCCTGACGGCCAACGTCGCTTGGATAGTTCAAGATCGCCTATCATCTCGATCTTGTGTCGAGGGGTCACATAGTTGGTGAGACGTACCCGGAGCGGATCCGGATGGGGCTGCTGTCGCGGACCTTTACGCCCGAGTTGGTTGACTTTGTGGTTGACGAGGCTGGGGCGCGGGAGGAGCGGACCCGGTCCTTGCCGTCGCGGCTGGTGGTGTACTTCGTGCTCACGATGTGGCTGTTCACGGGAGACGGATACGGGCTGGTGCTGCGGGAGTTGGTGGAGCATTGGCCGCGTCGACGGGGTGAGGAGTGGCGGCCGGCCGGCACGGGCTCACTGACCTTGGCCCGCCAGCGGGTGGGGCCCGGTCCGCTCCGGTTGTTGTTCGACCGGGTCGCGGGGGCGAGCGGGAGTCCGGCCACCCCCGGTGCCTTCTGGCGTGACCTGCGCCTGGCCTCCCTGGATGGCTCCCTGTTCGACGTGCCGGACAGTGAGGCGAACGCCGCCGCCTACACCCGCGCTTCCAACGGAGGCCGGCCCGGTCCGTATCCGCAGGTGCGGCTGCTGGCACTGGTGGAGTGCGGCACCAAGGCGATGATCGGCGCGGTCTTCGACTCCTTCGCGGTGGGTGAGCGGACCCTGGCACGGCGCCTGCTGGTGCACCTGCACACGGGGATGCTCGTGATGGCCGACCGGGGCTTTCCCGCCTTCGGCCTGTGGCAGGCCGCCGCGGACAGGGGCGCCCAACTCCTGTGGCGCGTCTCGGACTCCTTCACCTTGCCGGTGGACCACGTCCTGTCGGACGGTACCTACCTCTCCCACCTCAACGGCCCGCGCGGGGCGCGGATCACGGTGCGGGTGATCGAGTACACGGTGTTGACCACCACCCTCGATGAGGACGGGGCGAGCGAGGAGACCTCCGAGCTGTTCTGTCTGATCACCACGCTGCTCGACCCAGGCTCGGCGCCCGCCCGCGAGCTGGCGGAGCTGTACACGGCGCGCTGGACCAGCGAAACGATCTTCAAACACATCAAAATCGAGCAGCGCGGCGGGCGGACTGCCACCCTGCGCTCCAACAGCCCCGCCATGGTCGAGCAGGAGCTGTGGGCCATGCTGTGCGTCTACCAGGCCCTTCACCAGCTGGCTGCCGAGTCCGCCCACCGCGCCCACCTCCCCGTCTCGCACATCAGCTTCAAGCAGACTCTCGCCGCCGCCCGACGCTCCGTCGGCGCGGACTTTTCCCCCTCGGCAGCTGACCGCCAAGGTCCGTGACGTTCAGGACGACCTGGTCCGCGAGGCCGTCAAGCCCCGCCCCGGACGCGCCGCACCCCGCGCCACCAAGCGCAGCGGTACCGGCTACCGCACCCTGCGGCCCGACGAACCGGCCACCACCCACGTCACCCACACCATCGAGCTCCAGCTCTTCCCCGACGGCCAACGCCCCGCACCACCGAACAGCCCAGCGATCCCGCAGACCACCGCATATGGCAAGACGTCGTCTCCGGCTCGACAGATGGCATCAGCTGCCTA
>NZ_JBVHHL010000124.1:0-7322 GCF_055561075.1 Streptomyces sp. NPDC022910 | reverse complement strand
GTTCACTACTGCTCATGGGTGTGCAATCTCCTGTCGTGCCCTCTCAGGTTAAACGTTCACAGAAGGGCGTCTCACCACAGGCTGACAGAGAGGGTCCGGTCTCGCTGCCCAAGCTCGCCCACGACACCGCTGGCGATCCCCATTTCTTCGACCTCGACACCCTCGCCGGCAGCCGGCTCGTCACACTGGTCGCCGAACTGACCGGACAGGTGGAGCCGACACGGCCGGACCGCATCCGTGCCCTGCTCGAGCAGACCGGAGTCGTCCCTGACCGGCTCACCGCCACCGTGCTGCTCCACCACGTCCAGGCCATCGGCGACGGACCGGTCGACCGGCGCCTACGCGACGCCGTCGCCCCGGTCGCGCTGCACCTGTTCGACCTGACCCGCACTCCCCCACGTCTGGACCCGACCCAGGTACTCACCGTGGTGGAAAACCCCTCCGTCCTCGAAGCCGCCCTCACCTGCGGCCACACCGCGCCGCTGGCGTGCACCAGCGGACAGTTGCGCGCCGTCGACCACGCCCTACTGCAACTCGCCGTCGACCAGGGCGTGGCGCTGCGGTATGCAGGCGACCTGGACGGGCCGGGGCTCGCCATCGCGCACACCGTCGCCCGCCTGTACGGCGCCACACTCGTCGCCATGGACCTGGCCACACTCCACGACGCCGGAACCCGCCCGTCCGCAGTGATACTGGGCCCGCTCCCCGCCGAAGACATCGACCTGCAGCTCACCCGCGAACTGCGCAACGTGGGGCGGGTGGTGTTCCAAGAACACGACGCCGTTCTGGACCGCCTCCTCCCACCCGCTTCCACCTACTGAGCTTGACTCATGAAGTCGTTGGGGGTGAGGGACAGTCCGGTCCCGGTGCGGCATCCGTCGATGAGGTGGAGACGATGCCGTGCCAGATGGTCTGGATGAGGTGCTCGGGTGTGGTGCAGGCGGTATTGGACAGCCAACAGCGCACCCGCCGATACCGTCCGCCACATCAACAACCACACGAGCGCGACCTGATCGACAAGCCCCCCACCAACCTGTCACGTCACGGACATATACGATCCTTCAAACGCAGCCTCTGTCATGCCAGTAGGCGCGGATGGCAGTGGCTTCCTGCCAGGCCTGTACCTGCGTGCGCAGGGCCTTCAGCCGGTGGTCTTCCAGAAGCGCAGTGCGAGCCTGCTGCATCGCAGTCAGCCAGCGTTGGCGTGTCTCTTCTTCCTTGCGCTGCTGGGCCTGCCGTCGTTCGTACTCGGCGTGTGCGCGGTGGGCGATCTCTCGGAACAGGGTGGGGAGTTTGTCTTCCAGGCGCCAGCGTTGCCTGTCTCCCCAGTGAGAGCGTCGGCCTCGATGGGCGTAGGTGTGCTCGAGGCTGAGTTCGAGTTCGTGGGATGGGCGTGTGGTGCGCGCGGTCACGCGTTGCCAGGCGTACTTCGCGCCGCTGGGGTCGGGTACCTCGTAGGAGCCTTCGTGGAAGGAGAGCGGGAAGGAACTGTCGCCGATGGTGATCACCAGGCTGGCTGCTGAACCGGTCTCGGGGTTGCTGACGGTGTAGTTCTTGGCTTCGGCTGTGTGGCAGAGGGCGTGGAGGATGCGGCGGGCGCGGGGCTGGCAGTCGGGACAGGCCGGGATGTGTGCTGTGGCGGCTGCGGGGTGCAGGCGTTCTGCTGGCAGGTCGTCGGGGACGGGGACGGTCTCGTCTGGGGGCGTGGAGCGTCGCGGCGGTGGCCCGGGGCGCAGGGTGATGATCAGGTCGCCTTTGTCGCGTCCGGTGTGCTGGAGATGGTGGCCGTCGGGGACCAGGTGGTCTGCGCGTGCGGCATGCAGGGCGCGGCGCCAGTGGGCCCGCTCGTTCGATGTGGGGTTGGCGATGTGCAGGGTGCCGCCGGATTGCTGGAGTCTGCTGATCAGTTCCGCCGCCTCGGGTGCCGTCGGCGCAGCAGAGGTGCTCGGGCGTGGGGCGAGCGTGGCGTCGGTTTGGGCGAGGTTCCGGTGGCCGGCTTCGGTGGGGGCTGCGCTCCAGCGGCCGTCGGCCCGGGTTGTGGTGACCAGGCCACGATTGCGCAGGGCATAGACGGTCGCGGTGAGGTCGGAGTCATCGGAGGTGATGGGCGTCTGGCCATGGCAAATGCGGCGCAGGACTTCGAGTTGGCGCTCGTTGAGCTTGGTGCGGGCCACGGATCTTCCTGTCGTTGGTGCCCGGTCGGTCGGGGGTGTCAGTCGTCGCGCTCGGCCTGGCGCAACGTCTCGAGGGGGATGCCGAGTTCCCGTTCGAAGCGGTCGGCTGTCTTGGCCTGTCCGGCTTGGCGGAGGCTGCCGATGGCCTGTTCCATGAGCTGGCCGATGCGGAGGACTTCGTCGCGCAGGGCCTTGAGTTCTTCGAAGTTTTCGACCACGTCCGCGCCGCACCATTGGCGCAGCAGGTTGTAGGCGGGTTGGTTGCTGCGGTCGACTTCTGCGCAGATCTCGGGGCTGATGTGGGTGCCGGGATTTTTGCCGCGGCCGGGGTAGTAGCGGCCGTAGATCGCGTCTTGGCGTGCCTGGCATTCGTGTTTGTCCACGACGGCCATCAGGTGGTCGGCCCGGGTGCGGGCCAGGAGTCGTGCGACGTCAACGGTGGTGGGCCAGGGCGCGGTCAGCGCGCCGTCGGTGTCGGTGAAGGCACGTGGGTCGCTGCAGAAGAAGCTTTCGGGCACGTCGAGGAGCGCAGCCAGCGCGGGGACATCGTCGACGTACAACAGGCCTCGGTCACGGTAGTTGACACCAAAGGACACCAGCCCCTCCCACAGGTGCTCGTCGAAGAGGATGACGACCGCCCGAAAGGCAGGGTCCTCGTCGTCCGGGCTGTCTTTCGTCAGTTCGCTCCACTGCTGCTCGCGGGCCAGCCACGCGTCCTTGTCCTGCCAGGCGACACGCAGCCGGGCTGGCGGCACCCACTCCTGTCGGCCTTCCGCTTCCTCCGCGACGAAGCGGACTTTGACCCGCACCGGGCGTTGCGTACCCATCTTCAGGACCTTGAACCGCCCCGGTTCGAATAGAGACTCGATTTCATGAAAGGATCGAGTCATGGCACGACCTTCCCGTTACCCGCTTGAGCTCCGCCGCCGTGCGGTGCGCATGGTCGCCGAGGTGCGCGACGACTACCCGAACGAGACGGCCGCCTTGCAAGCGGTGACGGAGAAGCTCGGCATCGGCTCCCGCGAGACGCTGCGGAACTGGGTGAAGCAGCACGAGATCGACGCGGGCCAGCGCCCGGGGACGACGACGGAGGAGTCTGCCCAGCTCAAGGCACTGAAGAAGGAGAACGCCGAACTCAAGCGGGCCAACGAGATCCTCAAGGCCGCGGCAAGTTTCTTCGCGGCCGAGCTCGACCGGCCACACACACGCTCGTAGCGTTCATCGACGAGCACCGGGACCGCTTCGGCGGGGTCGAGCCGATCTGCAGGACGCTCACCGAGCACGACTGCAAGATCGCCCCTTCCACCTACTACGCCCACAAGAAACGACTGGCCGCCCCGTCCGCACGATCAGTGCGGGACGCTCAGCTCAAGGAACTGATCAGCCAGGTTTACACCGCCAACTACCGTGTCTACGGGGCGAGAAAGGTCTGGCGTGAGCTGAACCGGCAGGGACACCTCGTGGCCAGGTGCACCGTCGAACGCCTGATGCGGGAGATGGGCATCCAGGGGGCGGTCCGCGGCAAGCGTGTGATCACCACGCTTCCCGGCGGGCAGGTCGAGCGAGCTCCCGACCGTCTCGACCGCGACTTCGTCGCCGCCGCCCCCAACCGTTGCTGGGTGGCGGACTTCACCTACGTGAAGACATGGTCGGCCACCGTCTACGTCGCGTTTGTCGTAGACACCTTCTCCCGCCGGATCGTCGGCTGGTCGGCGGCCACCGTCAAGGAGACCGTCTTCGTCCTGGACGCCCTGGAGATGGCGATCTGGCAACGCGACCGCGACCAACAACCCATCCGACCGGGCGAGTTGATCCATCACTCGGATGCCGGGTCGCAGTACACGTCGTTCAGGCTCGCCGAGCATCTGGACGCCGCCGGCATAGCCGCGTCCATCGGCTCAGTCGGCGACGCCTACGACAACGCCCTGATGGAATCGGCGATCGGCCTGTATAAAACCGAGTTGATCAAACCCCAGCGGCCCTGGAAGACGCTTTCCCAGGTCGAGCTGGCCACCGCCGAATGGGTCGACTGGTACAACCACCGCCGACTCCACGGTGAGATAGGCCATATCCCGCCCGTCGAGTACGAAGCCAACTACTACACGGAACTCACGAACCCCCAGGTCACAACCACAATCTGAGATCTCTACCGAACCCGGGGCGGTTCACCTCGACTTCTGCGACGGGTCCGTGGTGTGGCGCCACCCGGTACGCCCACCTCTCCCCCACGTCCACAGGCCCTCCTCTCCTGGCGAACGCCTCGCCGCCATTCTGCTCCTGATCACACGGCATGAGGGTGAGCTCCATCAGACCTGCGCCCCCGTAGCGGTGGAAGAAGAGCCAAGTCGAACGGTGTTGTCGCCCGTTGGCCAAGGGTCTCTGATACCGACGCGGACTTTCGGGATGCTCGATTCCAGGAAGGGCGCTCGGTGGGGCCTGTCGGGGTCAGGCAGCGCGCTCGTAGGTGGTGCCGGTCCCGAAGACGTCGTCGAAGGGTAAGGCCCGCTGGCTACTGACCAGATGGTAGGCGCCGTTGGTGGGGTGGAGGGTGTGGAAGCTGTTGTAGAGGACCTCTGCGGGTGTCAGGACATGGAGGTCGCCCAGGACGTAGTACAGCGGCACGGGCGCGTGGACGCCCATGAATTGCAGGCCTGCCAGGGCGCACTTGTGGGAGATAGCGTAGTTGCGGGAGGTGGTGCTGGGCATGCGCGATTTGGCGTCTATGGTGACGAGTTCGCTGCCGCGGGCTGCGATGAGGTCGGGGAAGTAGCGCAGTGCCGAAGGTGTGTGGCGCAGGGCTTGCTGGATGGGTGCCGGGTAGGTGCCCTGTCCGCAGGGGTGGACGGTCCAGCCGCGTGCTTCGAGTGGGTTTTTGACGGTGTGTTCGTGCTGGTCTCCGATGGTCTTTCGTGCCAGCCAGTCGGTCACTGCTGTGCCTCCTCGTCCGCGACCTCTTCGCGTAGTACGAAGTGCCACTCTTTTGTATTACCACCGTAGCGGCTATGATGCCGCCATGACGGAGTACGTTGACCCACGTTTTCGTCCCACGCTGTGGCCCGGATCCACCATTCCGGCCCCGCCCCTGACGCGGCGCATCAAGAACGTGCGTGTCAAGGGCGACTGGATCCTGTGGACCCCGGTCCCCTTCGAGGACCGCCCGGCCGTGGAGCTGCCCGAGGACTTCTACCTGCGCGAGCTGATGGAGCTGCGGGACGACGACCTCGAGGGGGCAGCCCGCATGATGGCGGCCTACGGACCCCTCTTCGGCGCCGACCGGGACGATCTGTCCTTCGATAACGAGGAGGTGTACTACAAGGTGCAGGACATCCCCGAAGCCGACAGCGAGCAGCAGCCCTACCCATTCGGTGTGCACCGCGATCTGGTGGCCATCTACGTGCGGACCGCGCAGGACGCGATCACAACATGGCTGGCCTGCCAGCGCGAGGGGGGCCTCGAAGAACTCGTCCGACCGCACGTCACCGAGGAGACGCTGACGGACCTGCGATCACAGACCCGGCACCGCGAACAGCCCTGGCCGCAGTCGCTCGAGGAGCTGCAGGAGATCCTCATCGACGCCAAACTCACCTCGCTGGAGGAGGTGTTGAACCGGGCTCTGGGGCGTTTCAGCATCGGCATCGGTGATCTCTCCGACCGTTACCCCACTGTCTACTCGGTGGCGTTCCTGCAGCTGTACAACCACCTCGTCGAAGGCGCCACCGTCCACCACTGCGCCAACGAAAGATGCGGCCGCGCCTTCGTCCGTCAGCGCGGCCGCGCCGCATACCGCCAGCACCGCACCACCGGAGTGAAGTACTGCTCCCGCGAATGCGCCCGCGCCCAGGCCCAGCGCGAACTGCGCCGACGCCGCAAGCAGGAGGCCAGCAATCCCTGAGCGGGCTCGCCAGGCCGCCGCATTCGCCTGATCGCTCGACGCATAGCGGTGCACACGACGCAGCCGAAGCGCTAGCGACTGGTCTCGAGGTCGTTGAGGACGGCGAGGACCGGGCCCCAGCACATGCCGACGGTGTCGCGGTCGGGTGTGACACCTCGTTCTTGTTGTTGGCGCAGGTGGACGAAGTTGCGGTAGTCGCGGACGATCTTCATGAAGTCATGGGCGTCCATCTGGATCCAGCCGCGGGAGCGAGCGGTGTCGAGCAACAGGGAGAAGCTGGTCCGTTCGGGAGGCACGAGCTTGCCGTTGGGCAGGACGAAGCCCTGCAGCAGGGTGGGGTCGCGGTGGGTGAGGACGTCCAGGAGCAGCGCTTCGGCGAAGCTGCCGATGCCGATGAGGGTGAGGCCGTAGGCGCCGTGCTGTTCGCAGATCTGGGTTTCGGTGACGCGCTCCATGAGCTGCTGGAGGAAGGCTTCACTGCTGACGAGGGGCCGTATGCGGGCTTCGAGGTCGTCGGGGACGGTGAAGACGGTGGTGTGGCCGTCGGTGCCGGGCTGGCCCAGGACGGGGCGTCCGGAGACGTAGGTGACGGTGAGCTGTTCGGCGGCGAGGTGAGTGTTGAGTGTCTGGCGGACGAGGTCGGCCGAGGCCAGGCCGTCGTCGTATTCGAGCGGGTCGCAGATGCGGCACAGCAGCCGGCTGACGGCGGCCACATCGTCGGTGCTGGTGAGGATGTCGGAGAGCCAGGGGATGCGGGGTGAGCCGTCGTACTCGGCGGGCTGGGGCCATCCGGCGCGTTGGAGGAGCTGGGTGAGCTGATAGCCCCGGCGTTCGAAGGGGCCGTCGATGTCGACGATGAGGCGGGCGACGCGTTCGAGGGTGAGGGGGTCGAGGGGTTTCACTGCGGGGTCTCCCTGTCTGCCGTGTGCTGGGCCTGTTCGAAGGCCCGGGTGAGGCGTTCGACGATGACGCGGCCGCGTTTTTTGAAGCCCAGTTCGGTGATGGCCTGGTTGATGCGGGTGTCGCGGTCGAGTTGGAATCCGTCGCTCAGCAGCCAGGACGCCAGGGCCAGCAGGTCGGCGTCGGAGTAGTCGCCGATGCGGTCCGCGGCGGGCAGGGCGGGGCGGGGGCGGCGTGTGGCCGCTGCTGGAGGCGGGGGTGTTTGAGGGGCCTCGCGTTTTTCGGACAGGGTCTGGCCGAGCAATTCATGCCGTGAGTTGCAATTCCTGGAACTCGGCGTGCACTTCGCCCGGGGG
>NZ_JBVHHL010000123.1:0-7333 GCF_055561075.1 Streptomyces sp. NPDC022910 | reverse complement strand
TCCCGACCAGCCAAGGCAACAACTGACAAGACCAACTGAAGACTGGGTCAGAACTCAACCGCCCAAAGAGGGTCACGATTCAGCCGCCGCCGACAACCCTCGGCTGCGCCGTCATCCGCTGGCGACGACTGCGCACCGCACTTTGTTGAGAGTGAGGGCAGGCGATGCGCCCCAGGGGATGGCCTGCTCGATGCGTCAGAACGCATACGTGGCAGTCGGGCCCGCGCAGCCTCACATCCGGGATCTCAGCACGTCGACCTCACAGCCCGGCGCGGAGGGGTCGAAGCCGTGCTCGACCAGCCAGCGAACCCCCAGCAGGCTTCGCAACGACCACCACGCGTGGATCACGTCGAGGTCGATGTCGATGCCATAGCCGGCGATGACATCGTCGAGGTGCTCCTCGTGTCCGAGCGTGAAGGTGGCGAGGTCGTACAGGGCATCACCCTGGCCCGCCTCGGACCAGTCGATGATGCCCGTGACCTCGTCGCCGTCGACGAAGACGTGCGCGATCTGCAGGTCGCCGTGCGTGAACGCCGGAGTCCACGGCCGGAGCGCGGCCTCGGCGACCTGGCGGTTGCGGGTGACCAGGTCGGCGGGCAGGACGCCGTTCGTCACGAGCAACTCGCACTCGTCGTCGAGTTCCGCCGCCAGCGCGACGATGCTCCGGCCGGCCCGGCCCGGCCGGGACGGCAGCGGCGCGTCGTGCAGCTTCCGGATGGCGGCGCCCGCCGCGGCCCACGCCGCCGGCGACTCGGTCGACGGCCCGCCGAGGCGCCCGAGCGTCGTCCCCGGGAGTGCGGCGGTCGCGAGCACGGGCGGCTTGCGCCACAGGACCTCCGGGGTCGGGACCGGCGCGAGGGACATCGCCTCGACCTCGACGTCGATGCGCGCCTGATCGGCGTCCACCTTCAGGAACACGTCGCCGACCCGCAGAGTCGCGCGCTCGGAATGGGCGACGACGACTTTGACCTCATCCATGGGCGACCAGTATCCCGGGGATGACCGTCGACGTCGCCGGGTTTTCGCGTGCGATTACGCGGCTGACCGCCTCCCGCTACCCAGCGGCCTCGTGCACGACACCGACCTCTGACCAGGTCAAGCCCACCACTTTTGTTAGGAGTCCTAAGGACTTGCCGGGAAATAAGTCGTGGCTTCCGGCTGCGGGGATCGTTGTTCTGGTATGGGGAGACCGGAGGGGATCGAGGCCGTGTTGGCCGCGAAGTTCCAGGCGTTGTTGCCGCACCTGGATGAGCGTCAGCGCCGCTTGGCCATAGGGGCGGAAGCGCGGTCGTTGGGGCATGGCGGGATCAGGCTCGTCGCCGCTGTGGCCGGGGCGCGGAGGGCACGGTCTCGCGCGGGGCGGCTGAACCGGAGTCCGGTCGGGTGCCGTTGGGGCGGGTCCGTCGCCCTGGCGGAGGCCGGAGGAAGGCAAGGGAGCTGGACCTGGGGCTGCTGCCCGCGCTGCTGGCGTTGGTCGAGCCCGACGAGCGGGGTGATCCGATGTCGCCGCTGCGGTGGACGACGAAGTCGACCCGGAAGCTGGCGGAGGTGAAGCCGAGCATTGCCTGCATCATCGCCAAGGTCACCAGTTCCGCGTCGCTGAGCTGGGGCGCGATGCCCACGGCCGGCCGCCACGGGGCCAACTGCGGCCAATCCTTCAGCAAGTCGTCGGTCTTCACATAGAGTGCGGCGGCGAGGGAGTCCAGCTGTCTTCACACACCGACGTCGGACTCCTTCGCCACATCCACGGGCCCCTTCCCGCACATACAGGCTCCTGCGGCACCGGTCAGAGTTGCCGACGAGGTGGCGTCGACTACGTGATCAAGCAGCGCCCACTGATCTCCGTGGCCCAGGCTTCGGATTGCGGCGACCCACTGCCGCAGAGATGATCGTATTGTGTCTGAGGGTCTGCCCTCGGGGGCAGGTGAGCGACTACTGATAGAGCTGGTCAGGGCCGCCCAGCAGGCGTCGCCTGAAGAGCTCTCGGGGGTTCTGAACCGGTATGCCGAGGACATGGGCGTGGGCCAGGCCGTCGTCTACCTGGTCGATCTCCAGCAGAGGTGGCTACTTCCGCTGGTCGAGGGAGTGCCGGACCTGGAGGTCGATGCTTCCTTGGCCGGATGGGTGTACCGCACCGACTCTCTGCGGGTGGAGGGAGAGGAGTTCGGCGGGCTGACTCTTTGGCTACCGCTGATCGACGGAGCGGAGCGGCTTGGCGTCCTGGAAATCCAGACCGAAACCCTCGACGGGCTCAAGCTGCGGCGCTGCCAGACGATGGCATCAGTCCTCGCCCTGGTGATCACGTCCAAACGCGCTTACAGCGACACCATCGCGCAGCGCATGCGGTCCCGTCCGATGCAACTGCACACAGAGATGGTGAGGGCCTTTCTCCCTCCGCGCTCGATCGGTACGGGGCAGGTGGTGTCGACCGCTGTCCTGGAGCCCGCGTACGACCTGGGCGGCGACGCCTTCGACCATTCCTTCACCAAGGACCTCTTGCATGCCACGATCCTCGATGGCATGGGTCACGACCTGGCGTCCGGCATCGCCACCTCGGTAGCCATGGCGGGCTGCCGCAACGCCCGGCGTAAGGGTGCAGACCTGACCGAACTCGTGAGCTCCGTCGACCAGGCACTGGCGAAGTGGCTTCCGGACCAGTTCTGCACGGGCATCTTCACCCAGCTGCATATGCCCACCGGTGTGCTGCGCTGGTGCAACTGCGGCCATCCGCCGCCTTTGCTCATCCGCCACGACCGCCTGCTGCACAAGGCCCTGGAGCGAGACTCCGAGCCCCCGCTAGGTCTGACCGCCAACCTGGCCGCGGCACCGCCTCAGGTGCACGAGACGAATCTCGAACCCGGTGACCGGGTCCTGCTCTATACCGACGGGGTCGTGGAGTCGCGCAACGAGGGTGGCGAGGAATTCGGGCTGGAACGCTTCACCGACTACATCATCCGTTCAACTGCGGCCGGGCAGACCGCTCAGGAGGTGCTTCGCCTGCTCATCCACGCCATCCTCGATCACCGACAAAGCCGACTCAGTGACGATGCCACGATCCTGATGGTTGAGTGGCAGCGGCTCGGCACCGGCGGGGCCACCAGTTGCCCCACCGAGGCGGTCCGCCGGCCGTAAGTCGCAGCTTCGCGCAGAGACGCTGGCCGGGCCGCCTGCCGAGTTCCATCGCAACCGCCCTCACCGACCGTGTCGCCGTGGAGGAACGGCGCCATGGCTCAATCAGGCCCGCCACCTGCTCCACGAACGTCCGGCGTCGGCATGGCTCTGGTCGCAGAAGAATCGGCGCACGTACAAGCGAACGACCAACCCCAGCCCGTCGACGGGTAACTCGGAGATGTGACGCCAATAGCGGCTGTGAACGCGCGTGGCAGGGCGCTGGCACTCGGGGCACCTTCCCGGCGGGCCGCATCCCGCCGCGTCGACCAACGCATGGCCGTCGACGGCCATGAGTTGCCTCACGTTGAGGTTCAGGGCCGGCCACAGGAGATCCTCACGCGTCTCTACCTGCATGACACAAGGAACCACGCCCGCTCCACGGTGTGTGGGTCGACGGCGGACGGGATGGGAGCTGGGGGAGGTATTGGGTTGCGGTGGTAGGTCTGTGAGTGACCAGCCCGGTGGCTTCCCGTGCGGGACACGCATGTCGTGCTCGGCGGGATTCGTCGGGTGCCGGACGACCTTCCGCACGCGGCGTGTTCAGGGAGT
Source organism: Streptomyces sp. NPDC022910 (assembly GCF_055561075.1). NCBI lineage: Bacteria > Bacillati > Actinomycetota > Actinomycetes > Kitasatosporales > Streptomycetaceae > Streptomyces > Streptomyces sp. NPDC022910. The sequence continues at coordinate 3,613 of NZ_JBVHHL010000123.1, read as the reverse complement.
GTCCGCGGATCTCACCGCAACATCGGCCGAGCGGCCGATCTTGCCGCCGCCGGGCCCTGGACGCCATCCGATTCGGAATCGCTGCGCACGCGAGCCGCCACAAGGGCCACAACAGGGGGATCGGAATCAGACGGATCGGTTTTCCGCGCTGACCATCCAGGCGTGCTTCTCCAGGGAACCGATGATCGCGTGCAGCAGATCGGCAGTGGAGGGGTCCTCGCTGTCGACCTGGTCATGATGGGTGCGCAGCGTATCAACGGTGGCACGTAGGCGTGCGGTGACGAGGTCGACAACCGTGCTTACACTCTGCTCGCCCTCAGGGAACGTAGGGAGAGTGGTGGTCGCTGCCACGGTGTCAGAACGACCGTCCGGGTACGTCGCGAGTGCGCGCATACGTTCGGCGATGGTGTCCGCCGCCTCCCGGGCATCGTCGACGACCTGATCCAGTTGCAGATGCAGGTCCCGGAAGTTGTGGCCGACCACATTCCAGTGGGCCTGCTTCCCTTGGAGGTGCAGTTCAACGAGGTCCACCACGATTTGTTGCAAGGCTCGGGCGAACTGCGGCGAGGCCGTGAACTGGGCGGCATCGCTCTCTGAACGGCGAGAGCCCCCAGTGGCGGATGAAGCGGTCATGTCTCTCCTCGAGAGCGCGGGAGGGCGGGCTTGCGGAACGGGAGGCCCGTTGGCCGACGCCATCAAGCCTACGAAGATCCCTCTCCGCCGCCACCGGACATTCGTCCGTCCACCCGTCTGGTTGCATCGGCGCTACCCCGCCAGGCATGCCCTGTACAGTCCTCGCCTCGCCGATCCCCGCTGCCACATCGGACTTGTCAAGAGCGCCCTTTCTCCTGACATCAGCGCCTGACACCAACAAGCGCGAACAGCAGCGGTCGGCGCCGTATCCAGGCGGACAACGAGTCGAGTCACGGACCAGGTTGACCGGCGTGGGCGTCGGCCGCCCTGTGGAACTCGGCCCGCATCCTGACCTCGGTCCGCTCGGCGAACGCTGATGCGCCGTGGGTCCAGAAGGCCGGGTTGCCCCTGGCGGCACGCCGCCAGGGGACCCAAGCCAGTCACGGGCACCGGCGCACTGTCGCGGCGACTACTCGTAGCCGAGGACCTTGAAGTTCTTGCTCACGAAGATGTGGTGCGGCCAGTTGACGCTGATGTTGTGGACCTCATACTCGCCGTTGCTCAGCTTCACCACCCGATCGTTGATGCCTCCGGGGACGACGGCCTGCGCGGCCTTGGTCGCCTTGTCCGCCGCCGCTCCGCTGACGATGGTCCCCTCTCCCTCGGTGTAGTCCGGGATCTGACCGACCGACTTCACCGGTGACGGCGTCCCCTGCTTGAAGGGGATCACCCCTGCCGCCTCGGCAGCCGCAACTCCGCCGTCACCCTTGGGCTGCACGATGACCTTCGTAGCCGTGATGGTCGCGCTGTCGACCGTCCCCAGGACGAGGACGCTTGCACCCTCCTTCACGGCGCGCCCCGAGGCACGGCGGGTCCCCATCTTGTAGGTCGTGGAGGACGCCTCGTCGACGGTTACCTTCACACCCGTTGCCGTTGACAGGGTGAAGCCCGACGTGGACGTGGTCTGGACGATGCCGGTCGCACCCCCGGCAGACGGCCCAGCCACGGGCCCGCCACCGGCGGGCCGACTGGGCGTTGCTGTCGGTGAGGATGTGGCTGTGGAAGAAAGGGGCAACGCGGACGATGAGGAAACCGCCGCAGCGGACGTGCCGGCAGTGGCCAGTCCGGCCAACGCACACGTCAGCCCGGCGGCCACCATCAATCCGCCCTTCTTCGACAGCGACCGCCGCACCCTCGGGCGGCGTGCTTGCACGGCCATGGTCGCCGGGGCCGAGCCGGCCGGCGAGTGACTTGTCGGGTCATGGTCATTCACGACTGCTCCTGATCGCGTGGGACAACTGGTGCTGAGCCTGCTGGCCGTTCGTATGAGGACGCTGTAGTTGAGCTGAGGACCTCCTAAGAAGCTGTTGTCCTACCGATCGCGACTGTTGAGTTTCCGCTGGCGGGGCGTGAACGGTACAAGCGCTGGCTGTGCGACGAAAACACTCCGCTGGCAAGTGGACGGGACGGAGCATCAGGAGAAGTTCGCCACCAAGACGCTTGCCGATGCCCACCTGTGCGGAGCTGCTGACCGCGACGCGAAAGAGCGAGCCGTTTGAGACGGAAGTATTCCGCCCGCTCACGGACCAGGGCTTTACGGCCGGGAGCCTGCACCCGGTCCTCCCCAGGTCGCAGACCGTCCGGTCTACGTCGTGATGGCGGTGACCGTGGACGGCACTCGGGACATCCTCGGCATCAGCATGTCGGTGTCGGAGTAGCCGTAGTCGATGACGCCCTGAGCCTTGAGGGGATTGGTGTACGACGTCGGGGGCGGACGGTGGCGGTCCAGCCGGACACGCATATAGTGCTGTGAATGTTCGACTGGGTGACATCCGAGTTGTAGGCGCCGGGTGTACAAGAGGAGTCGGGCAGCGGCAAGTAGGCGTGGGAGCAGGTCGACGCCTGGGCGGTGCCGGCCGAAGCGGCGATCACACCGGCGGCCCCGAGGGCCAGAGCGCTGATGGTGGCGGTGAAGTGACGCATATGGGGTTCTCCCGCAGGATCGGCCCGGACAGTGGGGTGCCAGGCAGCTGAGGGCATGACGCCACCACCCAGGTCTATGCGAGTAGAGCCGCGGGATGAACAAGAAGCGACCTGCGCAATCCTTACCTCGGCCTGACCGAGCTTTTCCGAAGCCCCGTGTTTCGCCGCGAGTTGGGCCAACTTGCGAAGCCGTTCGAAGGGGGCGGCTGGGTTGTGCGGGATCGCGCGGGATCAGGCGTCGGAGTCGCGCTTTGCCTCCGTCGCCGTCTTCGAGAAAGTGTCGTGCCAGGCGGCTTTCGCTCCGGAGTCGCCGATCCGGTAAACGTCCACGACCGCACCCACGGCAACGGCCAGTGAAAGCACCCCCACGACGATCCGCACAGGCAGGACCGACCAGCGCATGCCGCCGTCGCGCCCAGGCCCCGCCGGAGCTTGCCTCCCCGACCACCACACGACCGCGGCCAGCACGAACAGACCTACGGCCCACGGCAGCAGCCCGTCACCCAGCTCGGTGTGCCGGCGAACAAGGGCGTCGTCCTTCACATGCTGTTCCAGCCACTCGCCTGCCTGCGTAGTCAACGGCACGCTGACCAGGGCAACGAGGGCCAGCAGCGGCAACAGCAGCCCCAGCCGTCGGGCGGCGCGTGGCCACAGTGCTGCCACTACCAAGGCCAGTGCGGTGAGAGGTACCAGCACGACGACTATATGGACCAGCAGGACATGGGCGGGCAGCCCGTTGATCAGACTCATCGAGGTGCTCCTGAGTGTGGTGGGGGGGGCGCCAGACTGGCACACGAATCTCTCAGCTTCCTCTCAGATACGGCTGTGGACTCATTTCCAGAGATGCCGAAACACCGGGGCGCGCACGTTCTCCCAGACAGCGCAGCAACGCCAAGCCCTCGGCCTGCCCGACCTCTGACGACGCCCCGGATGCGACCTCGCTCACGCTCGCCACTGGACCGATGCCGACGTCGTAGAGCTGTCTCGGGGGAACCCA
>NZ_JBVHHL010000122.1:0-7505 GCF_055561075.1 Streptomyces sp. NPDC022910 | reverse complement strand
CGTCACCCGCTCCCGCCTGGGACGACTCGTTCGCCAGGGATTCCTCGAGCAACCCGGACGTGGCCGCTATCAGAAACGGACTTAACGCCCTCTGAAGTCGAAGTACTCGAACACGTCCACGTCGGCCGAGAACCGGTCGATGTAGTCAGCGAGGTTGTCCGCCAGCCCGTCCGCATCGGCCAGCAGGTTCGCGAACTCGTAGTTAGAGGTGTTGTAGAACGTCCGCCCCGTGACCTTTTTGACCTCGACCTTGAGCCGGTTGGGGTTCTCGTACCTCGCAGCCAGCTCGTGTACCGCCGCGCGGTCCGGCTCGAGTACGCAGTCAAGCCGCCTCAGGATCGTGAACGGGAGAATCACTGTCCCGTACTGGTTGGGGCGATAGGGACCCCGAAGCTGGTCAGCGATTGACCAGATGAAGCTACCGAGCGTGCTCACAAAGGTTCCTCACGAGAAACGTCTAGCAGTGACGATCACTTTGCCAGAGGCAGCAGCCAGCGTCCCGTGCTTCAGCTATGTGCCCCTCTCCGAGGGCTGAGGCGCTGACCTGTACCGCCGTCTCCGGACTTCCTGCCGGTGATCCAGTCATCCCGGAAGTTGATCCGCTGAAGCCGACCACCCTGGGGACCAGGAAGACGTGATCGTCACGGCCAGGCTTGGCGTATGCGTCCGGGTGGTGCTCACGTCCGGCATTAGTTCGGTCGGGAACGTGACCAACCGGACACCCGTGCGCATCGGTAGTCTCGAAGTCGATGGCAACCCAGGTGCCGCTCACGGCATGCCCTCCCCTGACATGTGTGGGTTCCGTGAGAATAGCGTGCGAACGGTTGCTTCGAGCAACGGGACCATAAAATCGCGCATCAGGCCTCCCTGAGGGCCCATCGGACCAGCGCTACCCCTGTGGACCATCCGCGGACAGGCGCCAGCTGGTTCGCTTCAATCAAGCCTCTGACCAGCATGTTGTCTCTGAGACAAAAAGGCCTCCGGAGCCGTTGCACTACAGCAGCGAAGTACGGCAACCGCCGCAATGGCGCGCGCCTCAGCTGCTTGGCGTCAGCCCCCGAGCGGCCGATATGACGGACTGCTGAGCGTGACAGGGTCGGAGCATGGGTGGCTCATGTGCGTCCGGCGTCGCTTTTCGGCCGCAGGCCCGGCTCGCGGACCATCGCGGTGATCTCGGCGGCGGCACGCTCAGCGCGGCCTGGGCGGTGCAGCCGTCGCTCCAGCGGTGGGAAGCCGACACTGCCGACGGGGGCGTCGTCGACATCGGTGCGGCAACGGACGATCAGCTCGCCTTCGGGGGTGTAGACAGCGCGGATGACGTCCGCCCACGGGAGGTGGGCAGTACGCCACAGGCCGCGAACGTGCAGTCCATTGGAGTCGGCGGTGATCCGCCAGATCATCATCCGGAGGCAGACGCTCACCCAGTACACGCCGCCTACCGACCAGATGGGCAGCTGCCACCACGTAGGGGAACCCGTGAAGAGCGTCCCCAGCAGCATGATGGCCACGACGAGGAGCGCCGCTCCGATGGAGCGTGCCACCGGGCCTGCCTGCCACCGGACCGGTCCGGTAGCAGGGGTCATCGCGGCGAGGGCGTCTTGGACGCGGACCTCAGCGGCCCGGCGGTGTGCGGCCGTGCGTGCTGTGCGTGCTGTGCCGGGACGGTATACCCCGGGCGTGCACGTGCCGTCGGGAGAACCGTGCCGTATCGGGGACGCTGTCCCCTCGACGAGCCATTGCCCGGACTCCGTTGCGCTCGCCAGAATCAACTCACCGCCCTCGTGAGGTGCACCGTAGAGCAGGGCTTGGCGCAGTGCCGTGCGGGTGCGGGTGTGGGGCTCGTAGCTCAGCACCGGGCGCAGGGTGGCGGTGTCGTCGGCGGCGAATATCTCCGTACGCCCCTGATGATGACGGGTCAGGACGCGCAGTACCGGGACCGGGGCACGGTGCAGCGCCACCGCGCGCCGGCGGGAGAGCAGGCCCGAGCCGAGCACGGTGACACCGAGCCCTGCGAGGACGAGTGCCAGCGCCTGGCGGCCGGTTCGGTCGCCGTAGGGCTCAGTGGCAAGCCGCGTCCAATCGCCGTGCATCAGCACCGGGACGCTGCTGCCGACCCGATAGCTGCCCTGCGCGTCGAACCTGTGTCGTGTGTTATCGCTGAGGCGGACTGTGACGGTGTAGTCATCAGTGTTGTAGGCCACGACTCGGGCGTTCTCCGAGGTGGCCGTACGGGCCAGGCGGTCGTCTGCCCGGTCGTCCACGACGACGGTCGTGATCAGGGCACCGGCCACCACGCACAGGAGAGCCCCGGCAATGCCGCGGACCAGGCCCCGGCGCCACGGGCGGATGTCGTCGGTCGCCGGGGCAGGCACCGTGTTGCCGCCGGCCGCGTCGAGCACGAGCGAGCGCTGGCGGCCGCGCGTCCGCAGCCGTGCCACGACGGCCGCCCAGCCCCAGCACAGCGCCGCCACAACGACGGCGTCCGCGATCTTCTCGGCTGGCCCACCCAGCCAAGTATCGGGATTGCTCATCCAGATCAGCAGCAACGGAGCGGACACGAGGGCGAGTTCCGGTAGCACAAACAGCCACACCAGGTGCGGCAGGAAGAGCATCGTTCCGGCCGCATCGAGCCAGTCCGCCCCACAGGGCGATGCCACCGTGCATATCGGGTCGGGCGAGAACATCACCGCCATGACCACGGCCACCAGCAGCACCACAGCCGGCCCCACCGGCCGCGCCCACGCGGGCACCCGGACGTCCGCCCACCGCCTGGCATTGGCGGACACCCAAGGGCGAGCGGGGACATCCGCATACGGCACTGAACTCATCGTCACCCGCGCATTATGCGGTCACGACTGTGTGCCCCCTGCGCCTGGGGCCACCCCGAGTAGCACGCCCGGTGGCGAGCGCCGATCATTGCTGCCGTTGGTCTCAGTTCTGGTCTCATTCACTGACGGTCGCGAGTGTTCGCGACCGTACGCCGCTCCCCCTCCCAGCCCAGGTCGGAACGGTCTCTGTGAGCACCTGGGGACGCACTGCCCCCAGGTGTCCCCCAATGAGAGTGGCTGAGTGGGAAGTTCCTGGTCAGAACATATGGAGCTAGCCCGCTGTAAATCTGCCGGGGCCGCGTCGGCATTTCGTCGGCCCCTCTTGCGGGGTAGGGGTGGGGCAAGGCGCCAGCAGCGGCGCATGCGCGCTGGTCAGGATGTGTCACGCGCGCGGTCTGTAAAGCCGTTCTCCCGATGGCTACAGCGCGAGCGGGTGTTGGGGCTCTTGCGCAGCTTGTGTGCGGCCGGCTCGGCGTGCTTGCTACGTAGAGCAGGGGTCGGGGTCGACGCGGTCGGCGCGCGGTTGGAGTCCGTGGATCAGTCAGCGGCCTCCGTCGCCTCTGAAGGGGTGTGGCCGAGCTGTACGGGGACAGCGCGGTCGAGTTCCGTCGCCTCCCGGCCGGGTGGTGTGACGCGGTGGGCGACGAGGGCGGCGAGGTCGTCGTCGCGGGTGCCGTGGACGTAGGCGTGGAGGTCTTGGTTGAGGTGGTCGAGGAGTTGGCGGGGCGGGTCGAGGGCCCATTGGTGGACGCGCTGGGCGAGGGGGTAGAAGGTCCCGGTACGGTTGCGGGTCTCGCTGACGCCGTCGGTGTAGAGCAGCAGGCGGTCGCCGGCGGTGAAGGGGATGGTGTCGACCTGGTAGTGGTCGCCGAGGAGGTCCGCCATGTTGATGGGTGGTGACGGCGCGCTGGGTTCCACCTCGCGCACTTCGCCGCCGTGCAGCAGCAGTGGCGCGGGGTGCCCGCAGTTGAGCACGCGCGCGATCGGTTCCCCGGCGGGGATCTCCACGAGCACGATGGTGGCGAAGCGCTCCATCGCGCCGTCGGGGACGTCTCGGGAGTAATGGCTCATGACGGTCTCCATATGTCCTGCCAGGGACGGCAGGTCGGGCGCGCTCATCCTCAGCACCCGGAACGTGCTGAGGATGACCGAGGCGATCTCGACGGCCGGAAGTCCCTTGCCGCGGACGTCGCCGATGATCAGCCGCACCCCGTGCGGGGTCTGCATCGCCTCGTAGAAGTCGCCGCCGATGCGGGCCTGCGCGGCGGCGGCCTGGTAGAGCACCTCGACGTCGATGTCTTCGAGGTGCTGCGGGAGTGGGCGCAGCAGCACCCGCTGCGCGGTCTCCGCTACGGAGCGGACTTCGGCGAGGGTGCGCTCCCGCTTCTGCCGTACCCGGCTGGCGTAGGCGGCGGTCAGCGTGCTGGCCGCGACCGCGATCAGGGTGAAATTGCCCGGTGTCTGGCCCAGATTGTGGTCGGCGGCGGCGATGGCGAACCCGGCTATCAGGGCGAGCAGCCCGATGCCCAGGGTGCCGGCCACGGAGAACATCGCGGCGGCCAGCGCCGGCGTCGCCCCGAGCAATCGGTAGAACTGCAGGTGGGGCGTGAAGGCGGCCGCCACCGAGGCCAGCACGATCACCATCAGCGGAATCAGGAGCGCCGGCTCGAACGGCTGACCCTCTTCCCGCATCCGCCGGGAGAGCCGCTTCGGGGCGATCACCTGTCTGAGCGACCGAACGGCCGTGCCGCGGGCTGCGATGACCCCCTTGACCTGCACACCCATGTTTTTGTCCTTAGGTGGAGACGGTTCGTAGAAGCCTATTTGTGGACGGAATTGCCTGAAATGTATTTAATATTCAACTAAACGCAAATCACATTAAATCGTACGCGATGCTCCTCATGTTCGACTGGCTGCAGCCCGTGGCTGCGCTGCGTGACGGCCGTTACCGTCGCTCTCTCGGGCTGCGACGTCACGGCGATGGGAAGTGGCGGCCCAGAGGCGATGCGTGAAGCCGGTCGCGTTGCGCTGTGCGCGCGTCCAGGCTTCCGGGCCGTGGGCAGCTGACATGGCAGGCATGTCAACGTCTCGCGCTTGCGTCCGCCGGCACAGGCGATGTGTTCAACAGCACCACCGAGGTGGGGCGGGCGGTATTCCGGCGGCAGTCTCGCAAGAGAGCACTCACGGAGTGATCCTGGGCCGATCCCCTGGTTCAATCGCTTCATGGAGCACACCCCCAGCGCCTTGCCGTCCGCGTCCTGGAGGCAGAAGAACGAGACCGAGAACGCGTGCTCCCGACGCGGATCTTCCGCCGGCCACACCCGGAACTCGTGGACCGCGGAGGTGCCGCTCTCCAGCACCTGCCGCATCACTGCCTCAAGCGCTTCGGCCTCGAAACCGGGCATCGAATCCGTCACCCGGCATCCGAACCGCCGGTCGCAAGGCAGGCCGTCGAGGCGCTCCATGAAGTCGTTCGTCCAGGTGCAGCGCAGCTGCGGGTCATGAACGAGGATGCCGATCGGTGCACGGGTAAGAAGCGACTCGCGCACCGATCCGTTCGTCGCCACCGAGGAGAGAGCGCATGGGTTGGTCACGGATACCAGCCACCGGACCGTTCCGTGCTGCCCCCGCAGCAGCGAGATGCGCAGGCTCAGGTTGAGCGTGTGGCCGTCGCGGTGGCGGACCGCCACGGTGCCGGACCAGCCGTCTTGGGCACGGCGCTGCTCGGCGAACGTTGGTACTCGCAGCGCGTCCTGGGAAGGCGACAGCACGACCGCGGCGGAGCGCCCCACCACGTCTCCGGCCGAGTACCTGACACGCCGCTCAGCGGCCCGTGTCCATCCCGCCACCGTCCCCTGCTCGTCGATCACCGCTATCGCCGCGTCGGATATCACGCTCACGTCCATCGGCTCAGCGAGTGCCGTCTGATCGATTTCAGTCATCACGGTTGATCCCGTCAGGTGCGTAGGCGTGCGGAAGCGTCGGCACGCGCCGCGGCGAGCCGCTTGCTGCACACCAGGCTAGGAACGGACGGACGGGTAGACACTGGCGCGAAATGGCACATTTCTTTCGAATATTGTGCGTAACAAACAATCCCCCCATGGTGTCGTCGGCTCCCGCACCGCCGGCTCCTAAGCTAAGGGCGGGCACGGCCGTCTCAGTTTCCGTCTCATGCGCGCGCGTCCGGGCCCGTCCGTCCCGTTCCGTCCACACGGCTGGGCCGCCCAAAAAGACCAGGCCGAGTTGCTCGGCGTCGAGGAGCCGGTTACACAGATAGTCCGTGATCTCGGCGTCCCTCGACGACCCGGCCGGTGCCTGGTGGGAGTAGCACGGAGATCACCGGTGGGCTGGCTGCGCGGGTGGGTTCCGGGAGCCACCGTCCCGAAGACCACGATCACCACGTGTGCCCACCGCGCCCCTCTCTCACCGATCTCCCGCACCCTTGACCGCCCGCCGGGCCCGTGGGACCCGCGTGGGGCAGGTAGGTCGGCGCGCGGTGTTTCCACTGTTCAGGGCTGCTCGGCCGCGCGGTCTGTAAATCTGCCGGCTCAGCCTTCCCAGGTTCGAATCCTGGCGCCGCCACACTTGAGGGAACCCCCTCCGAACTGCGGAAACGCAGCACGGAGGGGGTTCTTTCGTATTCGAACACGCCGATTCGAACGATGATCGAAAAGCGAGGTTTGTCTCACCTGGTCTCAGGTGCGACTCGTCCCTGATCAGCGTGCGTCCCCCAGGCGTCCCCCCGGGGGAGGCGCTTTCTCCGTGCCATTCCCGCAGGCCAGCCTCAATCTGGCGGTTCGCTCGGTCCTGCGCCTGCGCCAGAACCTTCGCGTAGACCCGCAGGAGCACGGCCACGGAGTGCCCGGCCCTACGCGCCACCTCCATGGGGTCGACACCGGAGAAGAGCCAGAAGGAGACCCCGGCGCATCGCAGGTCATACGGCCGGCGGGCGAGCGGCGACGCCACCTCGAAGGGGGAAAGAGCAGCGCTCCGTGCTTCCGCCCAAACCTCGCCGTATCCCGTGTCCTGAATCACACCGCCGCGGCTCGTGCGGAACAGGCGGCCATCCGGTGCCGCACCGTATCGCTCGATGTGCCACCGGAGCATCGCGACAAAGTGCGGCGGGATCGGCACCACCCGTGAGTCGCGGACCGCTCGGGCCTTGAGGTGGCGCTCTTGGTGGGCCCGGTCGTCGTCCGTCCAGTCGTGGCCGGCATGGACGATGCCGGCTTCCATCGGACCTGGCTAACGCCGCAGCGGCCGTTTTGGAACGGTGGTCGGGCCTCAAGGATGCGTCGCCGGAACTGGCGCTCGTGATGGAGGAGCTGCATACACGCCCGCACGGCGATTCGAGCTAGTTCCTTTTCTCTCGCAGCAGCTCGATGGCCTCTGTGACTCGGCGCACCGCAGCGACCGGCTTCTGGAGGCTATTAGGCCATTCACGGCCGTTGGCAACCCAGACCGTCCGTAGGCCCGCTGCCCTTCCTCCATCTATGTCGGTGTCCGGGTTGTCGCCGATCGTCCACCCGCCGGCGCTCAGCTCGACGCCACATGCGCTAGCCGCGGCCTCGAAGAGGCGACGCTCTCGGCGACGGGTGAAAACGGACCGCTGATCGGCGGATGAACGGTGACCCACTTCGCGATCTTCTGATCATCCTGATCTTCTTCGAGGGTCAG
>NZ_JBVHHL010000121.1:0-7566 GCF_055561075.1 Streptomyces sp. NPDC022910 | reverse complement strand
GCCCCCCGGGCGAAGTGCACGCCGAGTTCCAGGAATTGCAACTCACGGCATGAATTGCTCTGCCAGACCCTGTCCGAAAAACGCGAGGCCCCTCAAAGATCCCGCCCGATCTTCCGATCGGACGGGATCTCGTCAACTACTCCCGAGCGAACTCAAGAACAGTCGTGATCCGAGGCTAGAGGGAATCATGCGACAGGGAAGTAGTTCCGTGTAACCAACGTGCTGAGACACCACAACTAGCGTGGACACCTCTTGCCACGCCTGGTCCGACAGCTGTTGAAGGGCCAGGTGCAGCACCGCTCGCGTGCGCGCCGTGAGGACCTCCTCTCCTTCGTCGTCTTCGTCGTCCCACTCCTCGTTCAAGGGGTCGGCTCCGCCGTACCGGGCCCGGGAGCGCAGGTGCTCGCGCACACGGTGCGCGGCCTCTTCCGGGGCGGCGAGCGACGTGTCGATGATCAGCAGTTCGTCGGAGAACGGTTCGGCGGCAAGCAAAACGCCCGCCTCTGTAAGCAGGGCTGCCCCCGTGTCACCGGAGACCCGGGGCAGGACCACGGCGTACTGGTTGTCGGTTAGCCGGTCGATGATGCTGGAGGTCAGCCCGGCGACGATCCACGGGTCGTCCCACGGCGCAGAGATGTGCAGGTCGTCGACCACGAGGACATTGCCCGGCAGGTCGACGAAAAAAGTCGTACTCGGGGCGGAACTGGCCGCTGGCGTCGAAGAGTTGCTCCGCCGCCACCGTGGCGAGGGACTGCTCGTCGGCCAGGCGCTCGCCAAGGTTGTGGGCCTTCCAGTACTGGCCGCGCGTCGCACGCACTCGGGCCACCGTCTCGTCGTCGGCGAGGAGCGAGATCTGCCAGACCTGGACGCCTTCCGCGCCGGGATCGACAAGCTGGTGGACATGCCGGAACTCCAACGTCAGGGTGCTGGGATCCGCCTTGGCAGGGGGCCTGGTTGCCTGGTCGGTCATCGACTTCCTCTCGCCGTGCAGCCGCCTCCGACGGCGCGATCCCAGGCTAGTCAGCACGATGCCGGCCCTGTGCACCATCAGCACAAAGCACCCGATCCAGCGGCCCTTGGTTCCAGGAGTCCGGAGATCAGGAGGCGTGGGAGCCCAGGAGCACGCCGGCCAGCGTCCCGGCGAGCAGGAACGGGCCGAACGGGATCCTGCTCGTACGGTCGGCCCGGCCCGCGAGCATCAGGCCGATGCCGTACAGCGCGCCGAACAGGTACCCGGCGAACGTCCCGACCAGGACGATCGCCCAGCCGTACCAGCCCAGGACAGCGCCCAGGACGATGGCGAGCTTGACGTCGCCGAACCCGAAGCCCTTGCTGAGGAGGAAGAGCACGAAGTAGCAGGCGCCCAGGACGAGGGAGCCGAGCAGCGCGGACGTCCAGCTGCCGTCGACGTCGGGCAGCATCCCGGCGGCGCCGAGCAGGACGAGCGCGGCCGCGGCGAGCGGCAGGGTGAGCGCGTCGGGGAGCCGGCGCACCGCGAAATCGACGGTGGCGAGCAGCACGGCGGCCGGGGCGAGCAGCAGCCAGACCACCAGCTCGGGTCGGGCCCCGGTGGCGGCCGCCAGCAGGGCGCAAACCACGGCCGTGAGCGAGGCGACGGAGAGTGTGCTCGGCCCGTAGGTGTCACCGGCGGCGCAGCGAGCACGCCCCAGCCAGCCGTCGCCGGTACCGGTGAGGGGATGGCCGGCCGGGCAGGCGGACCGCAACGGTTCCTCGGGTGGCACGGAGAACCGGTACGCGGGACGGGGTATGAGCAGGCCGGTGCCGCAGCCCCACAGCACAGCGGCCGTGATGATCAGAATGGTCTTCACCTGCGGGAGCTTAGGTTCAGCTGCTTAAGGGCCGCTCCCTGTGGGCCGTTTTGGCTGGTCAGCCCCAGTTTTTCAGCGCATCGGCGACCTGGCGCACGTCGCGGCGTCCCTCGACGGCGTCGATGACCAACGCGATCGCCTCCTGGCTGCCGACCTTGACCTGGATGCCGCTGGCGTGGAGGTAGGCGTAGGCGACCTGCGCGGCGAACAGTTCGTTCGAGTGCTCGAGGGCAGGAATCCGTGCGAGGGCGTGCAGGAGGGCGGCGGCTCGGTGGTGCGCGGCCGGGTAGACGAGAGTACCCATGACCTCGTGTCGGTGCCGGGCGACGGCGGCGGCCAGCGCCCCGTAGTCGGTGACGTCGGGGTCGCCGGGCACGAGGTTCTGCGCGATATCAAGCAGCCATCGCTCGTCGATGAGCACAACGGGCGGCATCAGGCGGCGTGGCTGCTGGGGCCGGTCCCGAAGCGGTCGGCGAAGGCCTGCCCGTGCTCCTCGATGAAGGCCTTCGCGCCCTCGAGGAACCGGGTGCGTGCAAGGTCGTCGGTCAGCCGCCGGCTCGCGTACTGATCTGGGTCCTCGTGGCCGTCGGCGGCGCGACGCTGCAGCTCCTCGTACGTCTCGTCGTCGACCTTGATGCGGATCTCCTTCGCCATGCCCCCACGGTAGCCGGGCCGGGCGCCGCGTGGGAGTGGACCGGAAGTGAGATCCCGGGACCATCAATGATCAATGATTGAACTAGGCGCAATCGGATCGATACTGAACGTAATATTTTTTGCCGGTCGGCTGCACGTTTCGGTCGCCAGGAGCGCTTCATAGGTGGAGGCGGCTGTCGCCTCTGGTGCCTAGGGGGAGGGGCGGCACCCGGTATGACTCAGGTACAGGGGAGGACCCGTGCAGCACGATGCTGCAGCGTGGTTGATCGAAATCGCGCTTGCCCTCAGGGTGTTCGGCCCGGACGTGATCCGGGGGTGCCGCCGGCTTCTCACGGCCGGGGTCCGCATCGGAATCACGCAGCTCACCAGCGGCCGCACCCCGGCTCGCACTCCCGAGCCCCAGCGGGAGGCCTCGTGAGCAGCGACATGGGCCAGGAGGAGACGGGCGGCGCCGTCGGGGTGCCGCGCGCGGTCCCAATCGACCAGTGGGACCTGACCGCGCAGATGGCGTACTGGGGATTCCACCAGCGGCGCCGCACCGACTACATGCGCTACGCCTACCTCCAGCTCGGCTCGGACGCCGACGCGGAGGAAGCCGTCGACCTGACCTTCGACGCGGTCATGGACTGCTGGCCGCGCATGCTCAAGATGGAGAACCTGGAGGGCTACGCCTGGACGATCCTCAAACGCCGCATCATCGACATGCATCGCAAACGCAGGCGCCGCCCGGAGCTGATGGAGACCGCCGCCTTCGAAGCCGCCGTCGCCGACCACGTCGAAGACCCCTACGACGCACTGACCGACGCCATCGCCCTGTACGGCGCTGTCGCCTCGCTCAGCGAGCGGCAACGCGACGCGATCCTGCTCCACTACGGCATGGGCTTCACCGCCGCCGAGGCCGCCGAAGTGATGGGCAACGAGGAAGCCACCGTCCGCTCCCAACTCCGCACCGGCCGCGAACGCCTCGCCTACACGCTCAAACTCCATTGCCCGGAGCACCCCGACGGGAAGAACCGCTCATGACCCCGCAGCCGCTTGACCACCGCACCATCGACGACCTGCTCGCCAAGGCCCGCACCCGCAACCGATACGCCACCTACAACATGGCCGCAGCCGAAGCCCGGCTGCGCGCCCGGCAGGCCGCTCGCCACCGGCCGCCGCGGCAGCGCCACACCGACACCGCCCTCGTGCACACCGAGTGGACCCCGCCCGCGAACAGCACCCCGGACGCCGACCGCGCCTGGTGGGACCTCAACGCCATCTGCCTGCTGGTCCTCGGACCCGACGCCGACGACCACCTCGCCGACTTCATCGCCAGTCATTACGCCGACAAAGCCGGGGCACTCGTCTTCGCGTGCCTGCTCCACCTCGCGGACGACAGCAGCGGCGCCCGCTTCTGGTGGCGCTTCGCCGCAGGCCTCGGCCACCAGGTCGCCGAATACTGCCTCTTCCTCGAGCACGCCCACAGCGGCGAGTACCACGACGCCGACTACTGGCGTACCCAGCTCCTGCGCCAGCACTTCGAACCCATCTTCTTGTGCGGCGACCGCTCCACCGCCCCCTTGCTCTCCCCGCCCTGCATGGAACAGATCCACCCGCACATCAGCCGCGAGCACCACTCCGAAATCGGTACGATCCCCCTCCCCCGCCCCACCCTGGTAGACCAACTACGCAACCTCACCTCCCCCTTGTGAGCGAGGTACGGGCCAACACCGCCACCAGGTTGTGCTGCGGTGCGGTCCCCTGCCGCCAGGTCGGCGGACGAACGTGGGGCGACGCCTGGAAGACGCCCACGGCATGCCCAAAGGCCGCCCCGGTGGTTGTTTACCCCCGAGGCCTTGGCGCTCGTCGAGGCCATGTGGGCCCCGGCAGCAGCTCCGCCACCTCTTTGGCGCTGGCCTGTAGGTCTGGCTCGAGCAGGTTGCCGAGCCGCTTCAGGTGTTCGGCCACGCCCGGGGACTTTGGCGCCCCGGCGCAAGGGGCGTGCCGCGTCCGCTGGCTCCCTCAGCACACTGCCGTAGCGCCCGGGCGCGGCCCTCGCGCCGCTGGGACCAGGGAGGGGGCGGCGCGAAAGGCCGTTGGGTGCAGCTCCCGACGCCCGCCGCCGACCCGTCGAACCGGGGCTCTTCCAGGCCGACTCCTGCCCGGCTGCTGCGGCACGCGCTGTGTGAGTCTGCATCGCCTGCTGAATAAAGCCGAACCCGTCACCTCGGGGGAGTGACGGGCCCGGCGCGCATCCACGGTGCCATACCCCGGCACGCGTGCAGTCACTCTCCGCAAGCAACCGTGCCATTGCGCCTCGTGGTTCGGCTCTGCCTGCGAGGCGACGTCTCGGAGTGGGCGCCGACGGCCCGCGGTCGCATCGGCACCCGACCGGGCTGGTCAGCTCAGGCCCAGCTTGGACAAGGCAGTGGTCCAGTCGGTGGCGATGGCCTGCTGGGCGGCGGCGAGGGTGACCTTGCCGTCGCAGACCGCGGTGTGCAGCTTCGTCTCCACCGGGTCCTTCTTGTTGTTGATCCCGCCACCGGACTTGTGACCGGGGTCGGCCGGCTCCACCCAGAGGTTCCTGGGATCGTTGGGGTCGCCGCCAAGCTGAAGGCTCAAAAGATGATCATATTCGGCGTCCCCGAGGCGGCCTGTGTAGCCATAGGAAGCAGCGTTCAGCTTCTTCTCCTTGCTCGTGACGGAGACGGGCGGCCGGATGCCCTTCGTGTAGCCACCTGGCCGGCAGATCGTCGACTTCAGGTTCTGCTGGGTCACGGCCGGCGAGGTGGCGCCTGGGGTGCACTTCGGATCCGGCAGCGGCTCGCTCTGCTCGTACCGGTAGTGACAACTGCCCGCCGGGGGCTGCTGCTGAACGCTGTACGTCGACTGCGGGCCGGCACCAACAGGGATCGACTGCACCGACGCGTCGCTCGCCGACGCCGAGGGACCGGCGGCCGGGCTCCCGCCACCAGATGAAGCCGAGCCACCGCCCGAGGAAGCAGGTGAGCAGCCGGCCAGCAGCAGACAGGCGAGCAGTACAGATGGCGCGGCGAAGCGGGTGGAACGCATGACGACCTCTCACGGGCAGGCGATGGCTGAGCAGATGCTCCCCCACCTGGGTGCCGTCTTACCGCGCGGGGTCCGGCGCGAAGAGGCACTAATAAGTTCAGCGCGCGCCGTCGGCACACAACCACGAATCGGTCACACGGATCCCACCGCTGGCAGGCGCCTATGCGCGCGGTCAGGCGGCCGGGGTGGTTGCGGAAGCGGGATCTGATCCGGCCTCGGCCACTGCTCCCGGCCGTCCTCGTCGGGCAGGCGAAACCGAACTCCCGGAACTCGTACGCTTCTTACGAGGCATTCCCGTCCGCCCGCAGCAGTGCCCTCAGCCTCGGGTAGAGGGTCCGCGTTGCCCGTCCGCGCACGCCCTCCGCCAGCGCCTCCGGCCCGGCGACCGCGTAGGTCAGCACCAGCTTCAATCCTGTGGAAGTGGCAAGCCACTTATGAGATGATCTTTCCATGAGCAGTCAGCATCGGGATCCGGCCCTCACCATCCGGCCGCCGACTGACCTGCGGCAGGCGGCCGCGAGGGAGCTGAACGAGCGCAACCTCGAGGTGCAGGCCTTCGTCGTTGCCTGCTTCAAGGCCCTGGTAGCCAACCCTGAAAGGTTCCTGGAAGTGCTCACCGCGCACTGGCCCGACAAGAAGCCGCGCGGCCGCCCCCGGAAGACACATCAGACGAGCACAGCCAACCCGGAAGCACCTCAGGAACATCAGTGACGGAAGAGAACACCAGCTTGGGCTTGCTGCCCGAGCAGGAGAGCTTCGAAGTACTGCATCAAGTGATCCTTCCCGGCGCGACACGGGCGGCCGTTCGCCAGGCAGAACCGGTCGTGATCGTCGTTGGCGGCCAGCCCGGCTCCGGGAAGACTCAAATCGCCGACCTCGTGCAGGCGGTCCTGGACCGCCGCGGCGGCGCGGTGCGCATCGGCCGGGACCTGTACAAGGCCGCGCACCGTAGTTACGCCGGTCTCCTGGCAGGCAACGTCCGTACGGCAGGCTCCCTGGTCCGCCCGGACACCGTCCGCTGGCAGGCCGCGGTCGAAGCTCACGTCCGGGCCCAGGGTTTCGACGCCGTGGTGGAGTCGGCGCTGGCCGACCCAGACGACTTCCGTGCCTCCTCCCGCGCCTACCGGCGTGCCGGCCATCGCATTGAGATCGTGGTGGTCGCCACCCCGGAGGCGCTGAGCCAGCTGGGAATCGTGGACCGCTTCCTCAACGAGTCCGCTGCCGGAGGCGGACGGTACGTGTCGTGGCAGAACCACGACACGTGCGCAAAGGGCCTGCTGCACACACTCGCCGCGATCGAGGCCGAGCAGCTCGCCGACCGGGTCACCGTCGTACGGCGCGATGGCACCGTGCTGTACGCCAACCAACTCACTGCAGATGGCAGTTGGCGGCGCCGCCCGGCAGCAGACCAAGTGGTGCGCGTGGAGCGGTCACGGCCATGGACCGCGCGCGAGACCGCTGTCTTCCGACGTGAGCTGGCCGGCACCGACCGGCGCGTACACACCGAACTGGACAGCGAGGACCGACGCCTTGCCGTGCAGCGGGACAGCGAGCGCGCCGCCGCCTGGTCCGAGCCGGTCCGCCGTATCGCCCAACCGGTCTCCACCCCGCCCGGGGTCGCCTATCACCGGCTCTCCCACGATGAGCACACGTGGATCTTCGACGAGCTGATCAAACCGACGGTCCTGGCGAACGTCGTCTCACGGGACGATCCGCGCGTCGTGTACGTCATCGGGCAGCCCGGGGCGGGCAAAACCGAGGCCACCCGAATGGTGCGCCGCGCCATGCGACCGGGCACCACTCGCCTGCGCGGCGACGATTTCAAGGCCGCGCATCCGGACTACCGGCAACTGCTGCGACAAGATCCCCGCGGAGCGAGCGCGGCCATTCGCGCCGACTACAAGGCATGGTTCGCCAGAGCAGAGGAGCTCGTGCCGGTGGATGTCAAGTCAATTGAGACGCTTGTAATGCTATGAGATCTGTCGCGCGGGTTCCCTCCGCTTTGCTGGGTCGTTGATCCACGCCTGTT
>NZ_JBVHHL010000120.1:0-7776 GCF_055561075.1 Streptomyces sp. NPDC022910 | reverse complement strand
CCCCCGGGCGAAGTGCACGCCGAGTTCCAGGAATTGCAACTCACGGCATGAATTGCTCTGCCAGACCCTGTCCGAAAAACGCGAGGCCCCTCAGGCCAACAACTCCCGACCGTCCGGCCAGTAACGGCCTCACCCCGCCGCATTGAAGGCCTGGGCGCCCTGCCACCTGTTGGGCGCAGGCCGGCCTTTCGAGCAGGGGCAGAGAGACCAGACGTTTGCAGGACAAGCATCTGTATGAAGTCGTCCACATAGCTAGGCCACAAACGGGCCGCATCACCTCACCCGCCGGTCGACTGGGGAGCGCGCCAGTCAGTAGTCCCACGAATCCGGTCCGCCGCCCCGCCACTCGATCAGCTCGGCCTGTGCGGCCACGTCCCGCTCGTCCCAGTCCTCTAGTGCGTTGACCCCGAACGTCGGCCGGATGCAGGTGTGGTGATCTCGGTTTCCGGTGATGCGCAGGTCTCTGCCGTCTTCTTCTGGGAGGAACCTGCGATGGCCGGGCCGGTGCGCGCCCGTCGGCTGACGGACGAGGAGGGACGCACTCTGCTGCGCATCGTGCGGCGGGGGCGGAACAGCACGATCAAGGTCCGCCGCGCGGTGATCATCATGGCGTCGGCCTCGGGGAACACCAACGAGGCGATCGCCGCGCTGGTCGCGGCCGATCCCGACACAGTCCGCGACGTGATCCACGCGTTCAACGACCGCGGCCTGGAGTGCCTGGACCCGAAGTGGGCCGGCGGTCGTCCACGCCGGATCACCACGGACGACGAGACATACATCGTCGACGTCGCTCAGTAGCGGCCCAGGAGGTTAGGCATGCCGTTCACCCACTGGAGCCTGCGCAAGCTCGCCGACTACCTCAGCCATCCACCGGCCGGGGTACGCCGGCTGATCATCGGCTGCGAGCGGCTGCGGGTGCTGTCGTGCTGTCCGCCCATGCGCTCACCGGGGCCGGCTTCGTGGTCGCCTTTCGTGAACTGGCCCCTTGAGGGGACGACGCCAAGAGCTCACCTGCGACCCGGTTGGCGTTGTTCCTGGCGTGGTGGTGGTCCCGCACGGTTCACCCGAATGGAGGAACGGGCGTGTGCGGCTGCCCGTGCACGAGGGCCGCTGTCGGGGCACGTCGGTGGTGGATTGTCCGCTTGCCTCGGCAGGCGGCTCCTGGGGCGATCTTCGGCGCTGTTGCGCAGGATGGGTTTCGGTTGCCCGGCGCGGGGGCGGCGGATGGCCCTTCTTCGTGCGCGGCGGTGGTGCCGCACCGATCCCACCAGGAGCAGCTGATGGCAGCGATGACGGATGTACTGGTACCGGCGTTGGAGGACGCCCGTGAGGCTCACGCCGCGGTCGTCGATCGGTTCCGGACGGATGTGACCATCACCCCGCCCGGCGCCCGCCGGCAAAGACTCGAGCGCCAGGTCGCCGATGCTGAGGATCACCTTGAGCGTATCGAGGTCCGCGTACGCGAGATGCGTCCTCCCCGAGGGCTGCTGTCGGGTGCCGCGGGGTTCGTGCGGTTCGCGGCCCGCGGCGCTGTGCGGGTGACCATGCTGCCCGTGGAGGTCGCTGTGGCGGCCATGACGGAGATGGCGGTCGGCGAGAGGCTGGCCCGTGAGCGCCGTCAGCTGAGGAACGCCGAGGACGAGTACGCGGCGGCAGCGCGGGCCGTGGCGGCGTGCCGGGCGGGGGAGAACATCGCCGAACAGCTCCATGACCAGGAGAGCGCCGACCTGCTCCGTCTGCTGCGCCGGCAGGACGAGGAGCTGCTGGAGAGCCTCGAGGAGAGCCTTGTGGACCGGGCCAGGGCCGTGGCGGTGGCCACCAACGGCCGGCGTCCCCTCCAGGCCGAGGCCGAGGCCGGGGCCGGGGCCGCCGAGGGTGGCGGCCTGCGTGATGCGGTCATGCGCACGGTGCGCGCGGCCGTGGCCCGGCTGCGGGCGGCCTTCCGAAGCAGCACCAGGCGGATGAGGGGTACGGCCGAGGGGGCGTGGCGGGAGATGCCCAGTGCAACCCGCATGGCCGAGCAGGTCGAGGGCGCGGTCACCCGCGAGGAGGACCTGCCGATTCCCGGCTTCAGCCAGCTCGGCGTCACGAACATCCAGCAGCGGCTGCGCGGTCTGTCCCAGACGGAGCTGACGGTGATCGAGGGCTACGAACGCGCACACGCAGGCCGGCCCGGAGTGCTGAACGCCATCGAGCACCTCCGCGAAGCCGAACCGTGGGCCGACTATGACGCGATGGACCCCGAACGCATCACGATGCATCTGCACGACGTCTCCGACCGCGTGGTCCGGCAGGTGCTCGAGTACGAGCGGCACCACCGGCAGCGCGACACGGTGATCGACGCGGCCGAGAATGCGCTTGGGGCGGTGCCCGAAGCCACCCACAGGCCTGGAGAGGAGGTCCGGGGCACGGTCACCCGCGAGGAGGACCTGCCGATCCCCGGCTTCAGTCAACTCGGCATCACGAAGATCCAGCAGCGGCTGCGCGGCCTGTCCCCGTTGCAGCTCACGATGATCGAGAACTGGGAGCGCGCGCATTCCAACCGGCAGGCGGTCCTGGACTCCATCGATCAAGTCCGCAGTAACCCCATCCATGGCCTGTGACCTGCAAATCCTCACGAATGGGCAGTGATCGTCGGACGGCTCGTGTCAGGCTGTCCCGCGTGAAAAACTGCGTTCGGACCCGTGATCAGGACGTTTCGCTGCGAGAGGATGATGGGCCGGGGCATGATCGAGACCCATGCGGTGGTCATGGATCTACCTGCTGACGCGCAGGTCTCTGGAGCTGGCAGGCCTCAGGTTCCTGGGCAACGCGGCAAAGGACGTTGAACTGCTGGTCCTGCGTCACCAGCTCGCAGTGCTCCCACGCCAAGTCGGCCAACCCCAGTTGAAACCGGCCGACCGGGTCCTCCTGGCGGCCCTGTCGCGTCTGCTGCCCAGGCAAAGCCGGAGCAGCTTCTTCGTCACCCCGGCGACGCTGCTGCGCTGGCACCGGGAGCTGATCGCCGACAGGTGGACATACCCTCACAAGAGGCCGGGTCGGCCGCCGATAATCGGAGGCGACGCGGGAGTTGATCCTGCGCCTCGCGCGGGAGAATCCGCTGTGGGGACACCGCAGAGTGCAGGGAGAGCTGTCCCGGTTGGGCATCACCGTCTCCGCCGCCACCGTCCGGTCAGTACTGCGGCAGGGCAAACTCCGCCTGCGCCACAGCGGGCTCACGACGCCTGGGCCTCCTTCCTACGCGCCCAGGCTTCCGGGCTGCTGGCCTGCGACTTCTTCCATGTGGACACCGCATTCCGCCACCGGTTGTACGTGCTGTTCGTCATGGAAGTCGCCACGCGCCGTGTGCACATCCTCGGCATCACCGAGCACCCGAACCGGAACTGGGTGACCCAGCAGGTGAGAAGCTTGATGATGGACCTCGAAGATCGGGTCGACCGCTTCGGGTTCTTCCTGCGCGACCGGGACGGGAAATTCTCCGACGCCTTCGACGCTGTGCTCGCCAGCGCGGGCGTGCAGGTCCTCCTTTCCCCGCCGAGATCGCCGAAGGCGAACGCCTTCGCGGAACGCTGGGTCGGCACCGTCCGCCGCGAGTGCACCGACCGCCTGCTCATCTTGACGCTCTCCCTCCTGAAGGACTCCGTTGGGAAATCCGTGAAACGGCCGCATAGGCGGTGCTTATGCGGCCAGGTCGAGCCGGGCTATTTAGCCCCATTGGTCGACCGTCTCACAGCTTTCCCTAGGAAAGGACCTGGAGTGTCCGACTCCGGCGGCCTCTGTTGGAACTATCGGCTGCCGACGCGACGTTGGTGCGCGACAGGCTGGCGGAGCAGGAAGTCCTCGCAGTAGAGCAGATCTCCACTTATTGGACAAAATTAGACCGATCGCGGCAGGAGGTTCGGCTCAAAGCTAAGAAATCGTGGCGCAGGCCAGAGCTGATGACGCGCAACGGGATGAGAGACGGAAGCCGATCGCATGGAACGGGCCGCGGTTCGCTTCCTGGGCAGCGACTACCGCCGGGCCCTGCCCGAGTTCGACGCGCTCGCCAGTGCCTTCTCCCGCACCGCCGAACCGACCAGCGAAAAGGCGCGCTCCCGCCGCGCCCAGGCCGCGCACTGCCGCGCCGAACTGGACCAGGTCACGGTCGCCCTACAGGAGTTCGAGGCCGTCCTCCGACAGGTTCGGGCCGTGGACAGCGATGCCTGCGATGAGGCGATTGAACTGCGGCGTGCCATCGGATTCCTGGAGTTGTCCGAGGGACGACTCGCCGAGGCCCGGCGGATGCTCGGACCGCTCCACGACGACATGTGCGTGGTCTACGGTCCCGACGACGAGGAAACCGTCGAATCGCCGAGGCCCTGGCGCGGATCCGCCTCACCCAGGACGATACCCACGGGGAAGCACCGGAGGCATGACCGCCAGTGTCGCGCACCGCCCGGCTCCCTCCCTTGCGGAAAGGCGCTCATTGACGTACTCGTGTCGGACGTGCGGAGCCAGCTTCCGGTAGTTCCTGACGAAAAACGCCCGCTTGCCGAGCGTGTTGCGCCACCACCCCCGGAGGGTGTTGTAGAGGGCGATGCTGGCGCCGATGACCGCGGCGGTCGTCCAGATGTTGAGCTTGGTGTCAACGGTCGGTATCCACTGCACGGCAGCATCCTGCCGCGCCGCCAGGCCTCCCCTCCGCCAGCCGGCGATCTCGCTCACTCACGTCACTCAGCATCCAGGTCCGGCCGGACCTCCACGGCGTAGACCGCGTCCGCGAGGTCTTCGCCCTCCTCGTCCTCCCAGACGAGGATCAGCACGTGCTTCACGCCGGTGTCGTTCGCCTTCCACTCGCTCACCAGGTCCTTGACGACGAGGGCGGCGACGTACTCGGCCTCGTCGTGTTCTTCGGTGGTGATCGTGCCGCGCCACCGCTCGGGGCCGTCGTAGGGGCGCCAGCCTTCGGAGCCGTGCGGCTCCTCCACCCTGTACACCCAGTCCCTCTCGGTGCCCATGCACCGATCCTGTCACTGCAAGGAGCACCATGCGCCGTATCGGATCGACCCCCGCCGAGCGCGGGTCGTGCGGACAGAACAACAGCTGCCCCGACGTCTTCGAGATGAAGGACGGCAGCTTCTTCGTGGGGGAGGAGATGGCGCCGAGCGCCGAGGAGCTGCGCTCGATGGGCGCCTCCATCGGTGCCGACGAGCTGGCCGTCATCCTGCCGCGCGAGTGCATGCTGCACGCCGCGAAGCAGCTGGCGGCCGAGGGGCTCGTCGTGTAGCAACCGCACCGGGTGCATCTCGAGATGAGTTTGGCGGCCGCAACGGCCCGGCGCTGCACGGCCGGCCGCGCCCGGTACCCGTCGAACTTCGGCTCGTAGGCCAGGCCGCCGGGCAGCGTGTCACGCGCTTGGGCGAGCATAGGCTCGACCGGCGGCCGCAACACCATCCCGCTAGACCGCCGCGACGCTCAGGCGCCAGGGTGCGCCGGCGCCTTGAGTCGCCAGCCGCTGCCACTACACGCCTGGTGCAGAGGCAGGAAGCGATGGCCCTTCACATCGGTGCTGTACTCGTGGCCCTGTCCGCAGTCGCACTCGTAGATCCCGGAGACGGGAACGATCTCGCCGGGATGGTGGACCTTCTCGGTGTCTTCACCCATAGAGCCTGTCTATGCCGCACCCAGGGAGGCCGCACGCCACCAGGCGGCGATCGGGTGGACCTCGCCAGCCGCGACGTACCTTCGGATACATGAACGAGGTGCCCAGACGCATCGACCCCACGACGGACCGAGTGTCCGCCGCGATCATGCTGGGCTGCACAGCCGCCCAGGTCGGCCCGTGCGCCCGCCGCCAGGGACTGACCTGCCGCTACGGGCCCGGCGCCCAGCTCGTGTGCCCCCACTGCCGGGCCATCGAGCAGAGCACCCAGTTTGTGAGGTGACGGAAAGCCGGTCGGGGGTACCCGGAACCACGGAATCTGCCGTTTTCCGCTGGCTTTCCAGAAGAAGGCGACCCCCATGAACTTCGTATGCGGAAAGCTCCCCTGCGTAGCGGACGGAGCGGAAGCACTCTTCCCGTGGTACGCCAGCATGTTCGCGATCCTGGTTGTGGCTCTCGTGGTCATGCTGCTCAAGGCCAGGCACCGTTGACCTTCGCGGGACCCGCAGGAGCTGCTGCTTTGGGTGTCCGCGCGGAGGCATGAGAATAGGCCCCCGCCACGGACCGCGTGTCCGCCGCGATCATGCTGGGCTGCACACCGGCGCAGGTCGGCCCGTGCGTGCGCTGCCGGGGGGCTCACCTGCCGCTACGGGCGCGGCGCCCAGCTTGTATGTCCCCCCTGCGAGGCAATCGAACGGAACACCAGACCGGCGGAGGAGTAGGCACGGCACCGTCACGACACGGCGGGGACCGTAACATCACAAGCTCACCCAATAGGGCCGACCGCGTGGGGGTACTCGAGCCCAAACCCCTCACAAAAGGGAGCCCCTTATGATCATCAAGAGCATGCACGAAATGGGCATCCGCAGCGAACACGCCTATCTCGCGGGCATGGCATCCATCGGCCTCAGCATCGCCTCCTGGATCACCAGCCTCCAAACCGAACGCGGCGCCGGCATAGACCGCGCCGACCGATGGGGCATCTTCGTCGGTGAATGGGCACCCACCTTCTTCGGTCTCGGTCTTGCCCTCTCTCACTACGAGCAGCAGGACGGCACCATCACCGCCGGTAGCATCCACGAACTGCGAGAACGGCAGAAGACCGGCTGACCACCCCGCTCCCGCCCAACGGGGCTCCCGCTGTGGAGTCGGCAGGGGCCTCCGCGTACTCCATTCAACCGGCGTTCCGGGGCATCTGATCATACGAGCACGCCTCCCACTCGGGTGCCAGAGAGGGTGGGAGGCGTGCCCTGCGTGGACTTCCGGCGGCCTGAACTAGGGGGAGGACACGAGGCCGCGCGGCGCCACGCCCAGCCTGATCCGGCAGCAGGACGACGGCCACCCGGCGCTGCCATCCGGGTGGGCAAGCATGACGGAAGCCGCCTTGCATCGCGCTGATGGAGGAGCATGCGCATCCGGCGCCCGAGGGCGAGGCTGGAGCTATGGCGAGGCGCCGCGTGATCGTTACCCGCCGTCCGAGACCGGCGGTCGACGCGTGCGCGTCGACGGCGTGATCCTCGGGACGGCGTACAGCCTGCAAGATCTCAGCGTGTTCCTCCGCCGTGCGGGCATTGAGGGCTGGACCGAGGTCAACCCGCTGGTCGAGGACATCGTCGAGTCCTACGCGGACCTCATCGAGTGGCAGGGCGGCGGGCCCGACGTGTGGGAGCGCGTGTC
Source organism: Streptomyces sp. NPDC022910 (assembly GCF_055561075.1). Classification (NCBI taxonomy): domain Bacteria; kingdom Bacillati; phylum Actinomycetota; class Actinomycetes; order Kitasatosporales; family Streptomycetaceae; genus Streptomyces; species Streptomyces sp. NPDC022910. Next base: position 458 of record NZ_JBVHHL010000120.1, on the reverse strand, counting down.
CACGATCACGGGGCAGGCTCAGGACTGTGACTGGGCACAGCACCTGTGCCGCGGTGGGCAATCGCATGGGCGGGCCGCACAGGGGATAGCCGTCAACCGGTCAGATACGGGCTTCCGCGGTCGTGCGGCGGTGATCATCGGCGATCTGCACTGCCTGAGCTTCCGCCACGATCCCGCTGTCGAGACCGCAGGTGCAGCGCACCACGGCGTGCCCAGTCGGCTCATACTCGACCCATCCTCCGCGGTGCGTCGTGTTCCGGGTAATGCCGTGCACGACCGTCGTGTGTTCCACCATAAACACATGCTCGCCACCGAGGAGCGCAGCCTGCCAACGCCACGCCCGCCAATTGGGGCCCAACCGCAGCTGTCAATCCCCTGGTTTCGTAGAGACCTCTCCTATGCGGCCTGGCACCTCTGGTCGCTCTTCTTGCGTGCTTCGGTGATGGTCCGTTCGAACT
>NZ_JBVHHL010000119.1:0-7973 GCF_055561075.1 Streptomyces sp. NPDC022910 | reverse complement strand
CGCCTGACCACCCGCCAGCCGACGACCAACACGGTCACCGGCCGTGACCACACGCCTGAATCCATCACCCAGCGCACACCAGCTGAATGTTTACCATAGTACGTGTGCTGGCGACCCCTCTCTACCTGCATATTCGCAGGTCGGAGGCGGTTTGGCGGTCCGCTGGCGTCCGTGGTTGTGTGTTGATGTCCGTGGTTGTTGCCGTCACTACTGCCGTCAGCGGTATAGACCACATGGGGTGACTGGCGGTCCGCCCTCGTTCGGGCTCCCGCGCCGTGCGGGTTGTCCCTATCCTGGCGTCATGAACACCTTGCGTGAAGAGCTGCACGAGCTGATCGACCGGCTACCGGAGTCGCAGGTCGCGCCGATACTGGCCCTCGTGCGGGAGAGCACTCCGGCCGAGGACGGCGGGCAGGAGTGGCCCCTGCCCGACTTCGTCGGCGCGCTGTCCAGCGGCAAGGGTGACCTGGGCGCCCGCTCCAGCGAGATCCTGCGCGCCGAACTGGGGCGCGAGACCGAGTGATCATCTGGGACACCGGGGCGCTTGTCGCCGCCGCCGATGCCGACGACCAGGACCACGCCCGCTGCGTGGAGCTGATGCGCCGCACTCCACGCCCGCTGCTGGTCCCCTATCCCGTGCTCACCGAGGTCTGCTACCTCCTGGAACGCGAGCACGGCACCCGCGCGGAAGCCGCCTTCCTGCGCTCTGTCAGTCTCGGGCAGATCAGCCTGATCCCCCTGGCCGCCCAGGACATCGACCGCATGGTCGAACTGGTCGAGAAGTACGCCGACTTTCCCCTCGGCGCGGTCGACGCGTCCGTTTTCGCCGTCGCCGAGCGGCTCGGCGCGGATGCCATCGCGACCTTGGACCGCCGTCACTTCAGCGTCGTGCGTCCCAAGGCGCCCCGCTCCTTCACCCTCCTGCCGTAGCCAGGCTGCCACGCTGACGTGCCCGGTCGCGCGTGGGGGCGGTGGGATCTAGGACCGGTGTCCTGTGCAGTGCTCCCCCGGCCGGCCCGTTTCCCGGGGAGGGGCCTGCCAGCGACGGGCCCGGAAGCTTCGCTCCCCGCCGCAGGCGGGACCGGCCGCCGCCCCCGGTGAGCCCAGCGCGACGCACCTGAAGGGTCGGCCCCCTGGCTGGCCCTGTGCCTGCGATCCGGCCGTAGGACGGTCGTAGGCGACAACTTGCTGGACCCGCCAGGAGCCGGTCATCCCGGCAATCTGGCCGGTTGCCGCTCTCGCAGTCCTGGGCCGTTCCCTTGCCGGGGCGGCTGGCCTCCCGAGCGAACGGCGGGCTTGTCGGCGACGGCGGTCAGCCAATGCGGGCGGGGCCCGCCTTGAACCTCGTAGAGAAAATCTGAACGCACGCCCCGTGCCCGCCCGGCACGGCGGGTCAGTGGCCCCGCTCGCCGCTGCCCGACTCCAGGGCCTCGACGCGGCCACGAAGGTCGGCGATCTGCCGAGCGGCCTCAGCCAGCGCACGTTCCAGCGCCTCGACGCGGGCCGTCGTCCCGCCGACGGGTGCGGTCGCCTCGGGGCCGTCGAGGTCGGCATCGTCGGCGGCGTGGTCGTGGTGGGCGACGAAGGCGCCCTTGCCGGGACGGGAGACCGCCCACCCGTCCTGCTTTAGCAGGGCCATGGCCTTCTGCACGGTCAGGCTCGCCGCCCCGAACTCCCGCATCAGCACCGCCTGCGTCGGCAACGCGTCCCCGGCCGCAACCCACCCGAGCGGATCCGCTCACGCAGGGACTCGGCGATCACCTCGAACGTCAGCGGCACCCCGCTGCCCGCCGGCCCGCGCCCGCGCCTCGCCACCACCACGCCCGGCCACCCCCTGCTTTCCCATGCCCTCTACCAGCAAAATCCGGCCCGTCCAAACCCGGAAACCGGCCCCACACTACCCGCGCCCCACCACCCGCAAGAAAGGAATCAGGAGGGATGTGATCACCACCGCGCCCCGCCGACCGGACCCCCTCTGGTCTGGCCCAGCGCCCAACTTCGAGGCGCCTCCTTCCCTTGTGAGCCGATCACTTCGGCCTGCCCACGTCACCCCGCGCCGTACCGCTTCCGCGTTCCCGCCGAAAGGCCCCTTTCCACATGCCCGCACAGCTCCAACTCTCATATTCCACAACCGTTCCAGCCGCCTCGTCGCATCCCTCGCCATCGGCGTTCACGACGCCGACCTGCCCGGCGGACGTCACCGCCTCGGAGGCGGGGCGGTCGGCGCTGGAGCGCCGCGCCAGGCTCACCGCCAAGCTGGCGAAGCTCGCCGCCACCGGCCAACTCGCACCCCTCGCACGACAGATAACCTCCCTCGGCGGCTGTGCGCACCCGATCCGCCTGACCGGGCACCGCACCCGTCTGGACAGCGCGACCGGTGAGATTCTCGACCACTTCGATTCCGGCCGGCTCCCGGCGGGCGAACTGCTGGTCCGCTGCGGCAACCGCCGCGCCACCCGCTGCCCCGCCTGCTCCACCGTCTACCGCTACGACACCTACCAACTCATCGCCGCCGGCCTGCGCGGCGGCAAGACCGTCCCCACCAGCGTCGCCGCCCACCCCCGCGTCTTCGCCACCCTCACCGCCCCAGGCTTCGGCCCCGTCCACAACCAGCCCGACACCGGCCGCTGCCACTGCGGCCAGGTCCACTCCGACGACGACCGGCTGCTGGGCACCCCGCTCGACCCCGAGCGGTACGACTACACGGGCGCGGTGCTGTGGAACGCGCACGCCCCGGCCCTGTGGGCACGCTTCACCACCCACCTGCGGCGGGAGATCGCCAAGGCGGCTGGGGTGACGCAGCGGGCCCTGCGGCACCACGCCACGCTCTCCTACGCCAAGGTCGCCGAGTACCAGAAACGGGGCCAGGTCCACTTCCACGCCGTCATCCGCCTCGAGGGACCCACCGGCCCCAGCAGCACCCCGCCCGCCTGGGCCACCGCCCAGCTCCTCGACCACGCCGTCCGCGCCGCCGCCCAATGCACCCGCGTCCACCACGAGGGCGAACCGCCGAAGCAACCGCAGCCCGCCGGATACGTCCCCGCGTCCCCGCCCCAAGCCTCAGACCGGACGGGGCGGTTGGTGTTCCGGTTCGGGCGGCAGATCGACGTCCGGGCGATCCGCAGTACGGACTTCACCGGTGGCGGCCCGGTCACCGAGCGGCACGTCGCTGGCTACATCGCCAAGTACGCCACCAAGGGGGCCGAGACCACCACCGGCACCCTCGACCGCCGCCTCCGCTTCCTCGCCGAACTCGCCACCCACGACATCACCGACCACGCCCGCCGCATGATCCGCACCGCCTGGCACCTCGCCACCAAGCGCCGGCACGCCCACCTCCGCCTGCGCCAGTGGGCCCACATGCTCGGCTTCCGAGGTCACTTCTCCACCCGCACCCGCCACTACTCCACCACCCTCGCCCACCTCCGCGCCGAACGCACCGCCTGGCGAACCGGCCGACCCGACACCCAGACCCCAGCCCCAGCGCCGACTGAGCCGCAGACCGGCCAGACGGACGGCAGTCCGGTCGGTGACCGCGCCGAACACTCCACTGACCTGGCCGCCGGTCACCGTCTCGGTCACGGCAACATCGCCGGTCAGCGCGTGGACTCGGACACGACGCTGGTCATCTCCCACTGGCAGTACGCCGGAACCGGCCTCCTGCCCGAACTCGAACACCTCGGCGACCTCCTGACCGCGACGCGACAGACCCGACCCGAGCAACCAACCCGAACCCGGCACTCGGAGCGCCCAGGTGACCGCGCCGGTCACCCGGTCGGTCACTCCACTCATCGGCTGACCGGTGCTGTCCGGGCGGGGGCCGTCGCGTGACCGCCGGCACCGAACTCCTCACCGTCCCCCAGGTCATGGCCCGCCTCCAACTCAGCCGCACCGCCGTCTACGACCTGATCCGCTCTCGTCAGCTCACCTCCCTCACCCTCGGCCGCGCCCGCCGGATCCCCGCACACGCCCTGACCGACTTCATCCGCACCCGCCTCGACCAGGAAGCCGCATGACGACCACACCCCGCGACACCCCCGCCTCCCGCCGCACCCGCGCCAACGGCGACGGAACCGTCTACCAGCGCAAGGACCGCCGCTGGGAAGCCGCCGGATACGTCCTCGCCCCCGGCAACACCCGCAAACGCGTCCGCGTCTACGGCAGCTCACGCAAGGATGCGCTGGCCAAACTGACCGAGAAGATCGCCGCCAGCAACCGTGGTGTCCCCGCTCCGTCCGCGCAGGGCAGCCTGGCCGCATACCTGACGTACTGGCTGGAGAACGTCGCCGTCCATCAGCTCCGCGAGAACACCCACACCCGCTACACCGCCGTTACCCGGCTGTATCTCATCCCTGGCCTCGGACGGAAGAAGCTGGCCAAGCTCACCGCCAAGGACGTCCGCACCTGGCTCAACCAGCTCCGTACCACCTGCCAGTGCTGCACGCGCGGCCTCGACACTGCCCGCGACCAGCCCCTGTGCTGCGCTGCCGGAAAGTGCTGCTCCAGGCGGCTCTCGCCGCTGACCCTGGCCTACGTCCACTCCGTGCTCAAGTCCGCCTTGGAGCATGCCGTGCGCGAGGAGGAGGTCCCACGCAACGTCGCCCGCAACGTCCGCACCGGTACACCTCGGCCCCGCCGCTTCGAACCCCTCACCGCCGAGGAAGCACGCGAGTTCCTGACCGCCGCCAGCGGTCACCGGTTGCAGCCGCTGTTCGAACTCGCTCTGCACACCGGGCTCCGCAAGGGCGAACTCCTCGGCCTGCGCTGGGAAGACCTCGACCTCACCGGTGGCACCGCCAGCATCCGACGCACCCTCCAGCGCACCAACTCCGGCGGCCTGACCGCTCTACCGACCAAGACCCAGAGTTCCGAACGGCGCATCGCCCTGCCCACGCCGTGCCTGCGCTCCCTCGAACAGCACCGCACCCAGCAGCGCCAGGAACGCGAAGCAGCAGGCAAAAGCTGGCAGAACAGCGGCTACATCTTCACCCGACCCAACGGTGCCCCGATCGAAGGGGCCACCCTCACCCGGCACTTCACCACCCTGCTGCGCCGGGCCAGGCTCCGCCGCATCCGGTTTCACGATCTCCGTCACTCGGCGGCGACCTTGCTCCTGGAACAGGGCGTGGAACTTGTCGTGATCAAGGAACTCCTCGGCCACGCCCACATCGGCGTCACCGCCACCGTCTACGCCCACGTCCGACTCCGCCTCCAGCGCCAAGCCATCGACACCCTCAGCAACGCGCTCCGCGACCCCACAGAGGAGACCACCAAGCCGGACGACGGCGACGATCCGCCACTTTGTGCAGCACCCGTCCTCTGACGTTGCCGTCAACTACTGCCGTCAAGACCATCAGAAGCCCCGCCAGAATATATTTCGGCGGGGCTTCTGTGGTCGCACTGAAGAGTTGTCTCAGTTATCCGAAGTCCGGCTCTCCGGCACCCGCCGACTCAGCCTTGCATGCCATCTATGCATGAATTGAGCCAGTGCTCTATTGCCCGCTTTAGAATCGAGATGCGAAGGCATTCCACCCTCTGGGTAGATCACATCTCTCATCTCCTCCGGATAGCCAAGGTCAGCCCATGCCGAGTCCAGGAGGTCGAATCGTGTCTCCGAATTCGAGGTGGCCCTGCCGATAGCTGCAGCAACGTAGTACTGCCAGATATCGCAAGAGTCTCCTTTCTCATACCTCTGCAGGCCACCCGCGATCCCCCTGACGGCATCAACGTCATCTGGGAGTCGAAAAGAGATCTCCAGTTCCTCGGGCATCAGGGGTAGCGCCCTTCGGCTCAGCTCGTCGATGACCTGCACGAGCGTTCCGGTGTCCATCAGTCCCGAACGCCATCCGTACGAGAGCTCCCCCGCATACGGGAAACCGAACTCAAAGAATGATTCCGGATGGAACTTCGGCCATACCTCTCGCATCAGCACGCTCCTTAACTAACCTCGACCTGGCTCAAAGGCCTCGTGCACGAGCGTTCCCGTCCGGTCCACGATCCAGTGAAATATTCCAGACTTCCCATTGACTTCTCCCGGTATCGAAACATGCATGGGATTGTCCGGGTTCATAGGGTCGCGCTGAGGTTGCCGCCAGACCGTGCCATGCTCGGCAATTTGATCCTGCATGAAGAACGGAGCACGGTGATATGGGTCCGACTTCACCGCAGCGGAACTCCCACGAGGAGCATTCTGGATGATTCCCTGAGCCTCCTCAGGCGACGGGAGATAGTGGTCCGTGGGCGCCACAGTGCAGTTATGAACCAAGATCGGAGTCGACCCGGCGAGTACATAGTACGTGTGGAGGGTACCGACGGTGAGGTCGTAGGTGGTGCCGTGCTGGTGGAAGTTGTGGACTGCGGTCACCGTCACGGTGGTGCCGTCGGGGCGGCGTAGTTCCGTGCCGGGGGTGAGGTTGTGGGCGTTGGTCCAGCGGTGATGGGTGACGTCCCAGAAGGGGTGGTGCCAGGTCGTGGTAAGGGTGGGCCGGGCGAGCGCGTGATCGGGTGCGTGAGTGTGTGCGTGCTGCGGTGGGTCTCGGACTGGGGTTGTGTCCAGGGTCAGGGTGGTGAAGTCGCGGTCCGCGTGGGTGACGATGACGTTCTGGACCGTATCCGGCGCGGTTACGCCAGTCTGCGGATCTGTGGCCAGGACCGTGTCGCCGGCCTTGACCTTGCTGATCGCTTTCGACGTGCCGTTCGCGAGTCGCACCGGGGTGCTGGGCAGGAAACTGTGTGTCAGGCAGCCTCCGGCCTCTTCGACCGCGTCGGCCCCAGCCCTTTCGGCGTCAGCGATCGCGCGTTCGGCCGCAAGCGCATCCTCTGCGACCTTGGCGACCTCTTCCGCGTCCTTGACCGCGGTGTAGGCGCGGTCAAGAGAACGCCAGACCTTGAATGCTTCGATACCGACCTTGATGGCTTTGAAGGCTTTGCCCCATGGGACGGCGTTGAGGGCGGTGTTGACGCAGCCCATGACGTCGCCCTTGGTGAAGCAGTTGTAGGCGTCGGTGAGGCCGATAACGTCAGCTATGAGGCTGAGTATCTGGTGTTTGAAGCCTGCGGCTTGTTTCTTGGCTGCGGCGACGGCCGCGTCGGCTGTTGCTTTCTGACGTTCCAGGGCACGTTCTTCCGCCTGGGCGCTGTTCGTGCTGTTGCTGACATTGGCCTTGTACTGCTTGCCGTATGCCTCGGTGTTGTTGGGGGTGCTGCCCGAGCCCGGGTGGTCGTTTATCGACCTCTTGATTCCTTCCCGGTCGCCTGGGGTGTAGTTGACCTCGATTCTTCCGAGGGCTGACGGCGGCGTTGTGAGCGGCTGGCTGCCCGATATGTCCCGTGCCGTGTCGGGACTGGCCGTCGCGTGACGCTGCGGGGGCGTCGGGTTCCACGGGCCCGAGGGTGGTGCGGTGCTGTCCTTTCCGGTGTCGTCGGGGTGACGGACTGCCGTCAGGTGAGACATCCCATGGCGTCGGAGTGTCAAGCGGCGGTGGTGAGGTTTGCGTGGTGTGACCATGCGGTGGCCTCGTCGTAGCGGGTACGGGTCTTGAGACATCCGTGGAGGATGCCGACGAGGCGGTTGCCTAGCTGCCGCAGGGCGGGGTTGTAGCCCGCGTCACGGGTTCGCTGTTTGTCGTAGTACCGGCGGGCGCCGGGCGAGGTGTTCAGCGCGGAGAACGCCTGCTTGTGGAGGGCGTCGGCGAGGCGGTCGTTGCGCGCGTAGCGGGCCTGGACGGTGTGTGTCTTGCCGGAGGCACGGGTGATGGGGCTGGTGCCGGCGTAGTTCTTGCGGGCTTTCGCGGAGGTGTAGCGGGTGGGGTCGTCGCCGAACTCGGCCAGCACCCGGGCGCCGGTGATCTCGCCGATGCCGGGCATCGACAGGTAGATCTCAGCCTCGATCCACCGCGTGAGGGGCTGTCTGTGGACGGGGAAATAGGAAGAGGTGCCTGCTGACCTGCGATGATGGGAGTTCCTACGCTTCC
>NZ_JBVHHL010000118.1:0-8046 GCF_055561075.1 Streptomyces sp. NPDC022910 | reverse complement strand
GCGAGTACTTACTGGGTGGTGCCACGTCTTGCCTCTCGTTTCCTTACGTAGAGATCCTATTGGGTCCCTGTCCGGAAACTTCGGGGCACCTCAGACGCACGTCCTCGAGCAGCGCATGGTGAGGCTCCATCGGTTAATCGCCATGGAGGGCGAGGGGCTTGCAACGGTCACGTCGGTGTGACCATGACAGCGTTCCGGAGGCGTGCGGAGTATCACGAGCCGTTACCGAAGCTGCTCATCAGCCGTTCATGGCCGAAGGACCTGACTTTTCAACATCCGCTTTCACATGCGTTCATGAGAGGCTGACCTAGGCTCCGGATCATGACCAGGGATGGGCAGGCGGTAGGCGCAGTGGGGAAGAGTCGGCCGGGGTGGCGCCCGGACAGGCTGAGGCAGCAACGCGAAGCCCACGGCCTGACGCTCGAAGGCGCGGGCGAGCAACTGCGCGAGGTGGCACGGGCTGCGGGACTCGCGGTGCCGGCCGCCAACTTCCAGACGCTGTGGCAGCACGAGCAGGGCGAGGTCTATCCCGGACCGCACTATCGCCGCGCGTACTGCCTGTTGTACCGCGCGACCGAGCCTGAGCTCGGCTTCCGCAACGCCCTGCCTGACGAGGCTAGGAAGCTCAAGTTCACCGAGTCGAGCGAACCGCACAACGGGGCCCACGTGCTGGCTGTGGAGCGGGCGTTGCTTCAGCTCTCGCCTGGTACGGAGGACACCGACGGACGAGGCATACAGCAGCGCATCCTCGATGCGTGGAAGCGCCGCCACACCGGCGGCGACCCAAACAAGCCGACGCTGATGATGGTTGGGGGGTACGCAGGCAGCGGGAAGTCGGAGTTCGCTCGCTTCATATCCCAGCTCACCGGCTGGCCCGTCCTCGACAAGGACCCGATCACGCGCCCCCTCGTCGAGCGCCTCCTCGTAGAAATGGGCAGCGACCCGAATGACCGGCACACCGACCTCTACCGGGAGAAAGTCCGCCCACTGGAATACCAGTGCCTGCTGGAGACCGCCTACGCGAACATCGACTGCGCGATCAGCACGGTACTCACCGCACCGTTCATCGCCGAGATCACCGATCCTCGGTGGATGCGGCGCCTGATCAATCGCTGCGAAGCACGTGGCGTCACCGTCGCTGTCGTCTGGATCCAGTGCGACATCGACACCATGTACGAGTACATCAGCTTCCGTTCCGCCGCACGGGACAGCTGGAAGCTGCACAACTGGGATGCGTACGCCGTCGGAATCGATCCCGAGCTGCGGCCCGTAGTACCGCACTTGGTTGTCGACAATCGCCTTGGCGCCGCGATATCGCTCACGGACCAGGTACGTCAGGTCTTCGGGACGGTGTTCCAATGAGGAGGGGCATCCTGCTGTACGGGCCACCGGCGGCAGGCAAGGACACGATCACGGACGTACTCACCGAACTCGACGCGCGGTACGTCCGGTTCGCCCGACTCAAGATCGGGGAGGGGAACACCAAGGGCTACCGAATGGGCACGCCGGAACAGCTGGCCGCCCTGGAGGCACGCGGCGACGTCATCTACCGCAACGAGCGGTACGGCAACATCTACGTTGTCGATCGGCCTGGCCTCGAGAACGCCATGGAGGGTGGCCGGATCCCCGTCATCCACCTCGGGCAAATGACGGGCATGGGGCAGGTCTCCTCCCTATTCACTGCGCACTGGGTGCGCGTGCTGCTGTGGTGCTCCAAGGAGACCACCGCCCTACGCTCACCGCAGCGGGGCGACAAGGACACGGCGGATCGGCTGACTGCATGGGACGCCACAGAGGCCGATCTTGCGGCCCATCCGCAGACTCAGTGGCATCTGCGTGTGGACACAGATACGACGGCGCCCCGGGAGGCAGCCAAGAGAATCGACGTCATCGTCCGCACCGCGTCATCGGACGCCTGACAGCCAGGATGCCGGCGCCCCGGTTTGTGCAGCTCAACTCGGGTCGTCCAGGTCTTGCTAATCGTGCAGGGCTTCCAGGGCCTCGGCAATTTCCAGTTGCTCGTCCCTCTTGCCGTCCCACCGGGCGAGCGTCGCGGCAGCGGCGTGCATCAGGGAGTCCGGCAAGCCGACGTCAGAGAGCAGAGCTGCCGCGTCCTCGAGTTCCGGGCCCCAGCGCCAGGCACGGGCTGCGGTCTTGGGGATGTAGTCGGTCTCCACGAGGTAGCTGCGGGTGCGCTTGGCCGCAATCACCAGCAGTTCGTCCGCGACGCCGTACGACTCAGCGGCTCCGTACGCCACGGCAGCGAGGACACGAGAGACCTTCTGGTAGCTGGAGTACGCGAGCTTGAGTGCGGATGCTTGGCCGATCGTGTCACCGAGGACGTGGGTCCGCACATCGGTTCCCGCGAAGAGTTCAACGATCCGGTCAGTCTGCTTACCGGGGCCAGACAGATAGAGCATCGGGGTCTTGCCGCCCACCGGAGGCGATCCGACCACCGCAGCATCGATGACCGGCACGGGGCCCAGGCAGTCGGCGATACGCTGCACGCGCTGCGGAGCGACGGCGTTCGCTTCGACATAGATCGTATCCGTGTCGACCATGCCGAAGTCGGCCACCTGGGCGGCGACCTCCTCCGCAGCGGCCGGTGGGCATAGGGAGAGCAACACGCTGGAGCGGGAGACGAGCTCGGGCAGTGCCTCGGATTCGAGACCCGCGTGCTCAGCTCTGCGGCGGGTAGCGTCGCTGCGTCCGTCTGGACACCACAAAACGGTGTGGCCGCAGTCGCGCATCTGGGAGCCGAAGGCGGATCCCATGCTGCCGGGGTGCAGCAGTCCGACGGTGTACGTCATGCCGTGGCCCTCGCGTGGTCGGCGCCATGCAGAAGCAGGTAGTCGATGGCGGCGCGTGCGTGCGGCACCGTGTGGTCGGGCGCGGGGTCGGCAAGTGGCCATGAGCGACTATGACCGACCCAGATGGTGCGCAGCCCCGCGGAGCTTCCGCCGCCGATGTCGTTGACCGGGTTGTCTCCGACCATCCAGCCGCCATCGCCCAGCATGACGCCACAGCGGGCCGCAGCCAGGGCGAAGTGCTCGCGCTGCGGCTTGCGCGCGTCAGCCTCCTCGGAGACGAAGACGCCGTCCACACGCTCGGCGATACCGGTGGTCCTCAGCTTGGCCTGCTGGATGTCCACCGCACCGTTGGTCGCTACCCCCACCCGCCAGCCGGCTCCACGCAGCTCGTCCAAGCCATCGAGGATCTCGGCCGGGCACGACACCGAGGCCGCGATGTCGACGCAGTACGCGCGCCACAACTCGTCGGGCGGCATGGGCAGCCGATATCGGGCGCGGATCACTTCGAATGTGGACGGGTAAGCACGCTCGGCCACCATGCCCAGCACGTGCGCCTGCTCCTCCTCAGCCAGGCCGTGCCGAGCGGTGAACTCGGAAGACCAGTCGGCCAGCGTTCCCCGTCGGTCCACGAGGGTGTTGTCCAGGTCGAAAAGAACAAATAGGCGCGGCACATCCCGCACTGTAGTGCGCGAGATCAACCAGTCATACTTCTCCACCTCACCGGACGATCGGAAGCCGGTTTCGTCGGGTACACCGTGAGGCTGAAACCCGAGGCATGTCAGCGCAAGAGGCGCGTGCAGCTACGGCGTAAGACGGTTCGGTCCGCGGAACAGGAAGGTGGCCTCGCGGATCGACTCCAGACCGAGCGCACGTCGTACCGGTGCTCGCGCTGGGCGCCGGTGGTGACCTCCAGCCCCTTCCAGAGAGCACCATCAGCACCCGCCCGAGGCCCATGCCCAGGCCACCGTGCGGTGGGCAGCCGTACCTGAACGTATTCAGGTAGTCCAGGTCGAAGCTCAAGGTCACACTCGGGTCGTCAGCCGGCCGCATGTGGTAGAAGGGCCGGATGCCGACCGGGTAGTGCGTGATGAACACGAACTCGTGCCCGGTGGCCTCCTGGATGTGGGCGCTGATGCTGCGCTCACCCTCCGGGTCCAGGTCCTCCTTGACCCCTGCCGGGTCCCAGCCGCCCTTGCGCAGGATCTCGTGCGCCTCGGCCATGGTGATGCGGGGGAAGGGCGTGGTGGGGACGGTGACCTCGACGCCGAAGTGCTCGGCGAGCGCCTCGCCGTGGGTGTTGGCGACCTTGGCGATCGCGTGGGCGAGCATCTGCTCCTCGAACGCCATGACGTCCTCCACACCGTCGATCCAGGCCAGCTCCACGTCAACGCCCGTGAACTCGGTGGCGTGCCGGGAGGTGAACGACGGCTCGGCGCGGAAGACGGGGCCGATCTCGAAGACCTTGTCGACGCCGGCCGCGATCGCCATCTGCTTGAAGAACTGCGGCGACTGCGCCAGGTAGGCGCTGCGGCCGAAGTAGCCCAGATTGAAGACCTCCGCGCCGGACTCCGAGGCGGTACCCATGAGCTTGGGGGTGTGCATCTCGGTGGCGCCCTGGGCATAGGCGTACTCGCGCATGCCCTGTTCCAGGGTGGTCTGCACGGCGAACATCAGCTGGGTGGCGGGACGGCGGCGCACGTCCAGAAAGCGCCAGTCCAGGCGCTGCTCCAGGCCGGTGTGCTCGTCGATCGGTAGCGGCGTGGCGGCCAGGTTGAGGACCTCGACCGCTTCGGGGACGATCTCCAGGCCGCCGAGCTTGACCTGGGCGGCGTCGACTACGCGGCCGGTGATTCGGACGGCGGACTCGGGGGTGAGTGCTTCGAGCTGGGCTTCCAGCGGCCCGCCGTCGCGCTTGTGGGTCACCTGCGCCATGCCGGTGCTGTCCCGCACGATGACGAACTGCATCTTGCGCTGCAGGCGGAGCGTGTTCACCCACCCGCAGACGGATACGGTACGGCCGACATGTTCTCGCAGGTCGAAGACGTGTACGCGGCTTTGGATCATTGCAGTCCTCCGTAGGACATCGTCATGATCCCTTGGGAGTGCGGGCGAGAAGGGCAACTCGCGGTACCACCGCACTTTCGCCGCCACAGATGGCGGCCTCGTTCGGGCCCGGTGACGGGGGCCAGCCGGCGGGGCATTGGACCCCACGGCGGGGCCGTTCCTCCCCGCGCTCAGGAGGGTCTTCACCTCGGGGCACGAGACCGCCTTCTTCCCAGCTGCTGGCGGCTCTCTCTACTCGCGTGATTCCTGGCTACTCGTCTCCGTCAACGCGTTGCTCGGAAGAATATGGATGCTGCGACGTCGTCCGCAATCGAGAAACGCACGGTGTCCGCAGTAGCGCCAGCCTTCTCTGTGGGTAGGCTGCGGTTCACAGGCGCGGCAAGCGTTCGAAGTCATGCCACCCTCGGCTCACCACCGTGCCACCCCTTATCTGTGGATCTGCTGAGGACCCGGGGCCCTGTTGCTAATGCGGACCAATGGCTGGATCTATCCCTACGGCCCGCGTGCCGATGGGTCCCTCAAGGTGGCGATCGGCACGCGGGCCGCAGCGTTACCGCCAGTCACGGAGTGCCGCCACGCCGACACCCGACCCACAAGCGTCCGCCAGCCCTAGCCAGGACATCATCAACCACACCGACAAGGGCTTCGGTCTGCCCATCTAATGCCCCACGGACCGCATGGTGCAGGCAAGCATTGAGTCCAGGTGCTGTGGCGTCGAGGCTGCGCGCCAGCCACGTGTTCGCTGCGCTGCCCGCAGCCCTCTGGAGTTCTTCGACGGATCTCCGGCGCGGCACCGCTAAAAGTCGTACACCGCGAAGTCGGCGATCGGGCGGTACCCGATCCGCTGGTAGAGGCCGGTGCTGGTGGGGTTGGCCAGGTCCGCGAACAGCAGGACCTCCGCCGCGCCTGCGCGTAGCGCGGCCCGGCTCACCTCGACTGTCGCGGCGCCCGCATAACCGCGGCCGCGCAGGTGGGCCGGGGTATAGACGGGGGCCACCCGGATCTGGCCCGCGACCATGGGCGTCCTACCCGCCATGGAGACGGGGGTGCCGTCCGGGGTTTCCCACAGCGTGACGCGTTCGTCAGCGATGCGCGAGTCCGCCCATGAGCCGTTGTCCGCAGCGGGAGTTCCTCCGATGGCTGTGACGAACTCCCGGTGCCAGAGCATGAGTTGTTCACGGTCCTCCTCGCCCGCGACTCGCCCCCGACCCTCAGGGAACGGATCCGGCGGTGTGAGCGTGCCCAGGCGGTACAGACGCTCCTGCTCGTGCAGCGTCGGTCTCGCGCCTGTGTGCCGCTGCCAAGCCTCGGCGAAGGAGGCGGCGGTGTCGTGGTCCGCGCTGACGCCGGGGAGAAGGGCACCGAGCCCAGCCAGGCGGCCGGCGAGGGTGTCGGCCTCCTCAGAAGTGAGGGGCGTGAGGTACAGACGGCGCGGCGGGGTACGGAAGAAGGCCGCGCGAACCTCGCCCGCCCGCTCCAGCCAACCGAAGACGGGAGCCTCGGCGCCGTACGCGTCCGCCCCGCGCGTACGCAGTGCCTCGGTCACCGTCAGCGGAACGGTGTGCAGGTCGGGGCGCGAGCGCAGGAAGTCTCCGGCTCGGGCGAGAAAACTGTTGAGGTCTTCGGTGAGGTGCCAGCCATCCGGGCGCATGCCACATGTTCCCTCGTGCTGTAGGCAGTGCGCCTGCAGTTTTCCGCTCAGGTGAGGCGGCAGGGGCTAGCGTGGCGCGCTGGAAGCCCGTCGAAGAATTCTGGCGTGACGAGGACAGGTAGATCCAGCGGTGTCACCCCGTCGGTAGGCACAGCGTCGATCGCGGAAGTTGCAGCAGGGGCGGAACCCTGCAGACTGCACCGCGGAGTGTCGGGGCTACGGCTCTTCTCTGCCGTGCCCGAGTTCAATTTCGGTGGCAGAAGGCACCCGATGGCTTCACCCTGACGGAATGTCGAATCTCATCACGCCCCGCCCGCCCTACACCTCCACTGCGGTACGCCCCAACTGGGAAGACCTTCCCCGCCACATCCGCCGGCTCATCTCACGACGACTTGGCGGGGCAACCTCTGCACGGCCAAGTGCCGGAAGCGGCTTCACCCAAGGCTTCGCCGCGGTGATCACTGGGCTGTCCAGCTCCGAGTTCGTCAAAGCCGTCAACAGTGCCGACTCGGCCCACATCGCAGACTGCTACCGGCGAGAGGCGCTGATCAACCAGGCATTGCCTGAGCCGGTGCCGGCCCCGCGGCTGCGGTGGAGCGAAGAGCAGGACGGCTGGGTGATGCTCGGGTTCGATGCCGTCGCCGGCGGGCGCATGCCCAGTGCGCCGTGGAGGCCCGACGAGTTGACCGCCACGCTCGACGCCTACACGACCACGGCGGAGGCGCTGTCCACGCCACCTGCCGCTCTCCAGATGGTGGGGCTCAAACCGATTGGTGACGGCAGTGACTTTGCCGATTGGCGCAACCTCACCGGTGGTGCCACCAGCACAGACGTCCTGCCCGCGTGGGTACCTACTCGCCTGCTGGACGCATTGGCGGGGCTGGAAGCCCAATGGCATAAAGCCGTCGCTGGCGACTCAGTCCTCCACCACGACCTGCGCCAGGACAACGTCCTGATCGACACGAACAGCCGCGCATGGATCTGCGATTGGAACTGGCCTTGCCTCGGGGCAAGTTGGTTCGATCTCGTACTTCTCCTGTCGGCAGCACACGCCGACGGGCACGATGCCACCACGCTGTTCTCGGAGCACCCCACGGCCCTCGGAGTTGACGGCGAACGCCTTGACGCCGCCCTTGCTGCCCTCGGCGGCTTCTTCCTGGTCGCCGGAGCCCAGCCTGCGCCGGACTGGTCCCCGTACCTACGCCAGCACCAGACCTGGTGTGGCGAGGTCACTTTGCGATGGTTGGCTGATCGCCGGGGCTGGCGGCTCTGACAACGATGGCCGCCTCAGCGCGACCCTGGCGAGAGCCCAGGACGGTGTCAGGCCAGACCCGACGGAGATTCTCGAAGAGTCGGGGACCGCAGTGTCGTCGGACAACGAAGATGGCATGCACCCTCGCGGGCCATTATCGAGCAGAGCGGGACACTGAGGGGCCTCGCGTTTTTCGGACAGGGTCTGGCAGAGCAATTCATGCCGTGAGTTGCAATTCCTGGAACTCGGCGTGCACTTCGCCCGGGGGG
>NZ_JBVHHL010000117.1:0-8277 GCF_055561075.1 Streptomyces sp. NPDC022910 | reverse complement strand
GCGAGTACTTACTGGGTGGTGCCACGTCTTGCCTCTCGTTTCCTTACGTAGAGATCCTATTGGGTCCCTGTCCGGAAACTTCGGGGCACCTCAGTTACCGGGGCGGGCGTGGGGGCAGGATCGGCGGGTGTTTCGTCGGCCTGTCGTACGGCGTCACGCCAGACAGCAAGGAGGCGGTCGATTTCGGTGTTCGGGTTGGTGAACCAGTCGGCGGCCCAGATGCGGTGGAAGCGCCAGCCGAGTCGTTCCAGGTGTGCCTGGCGCAGGCGGTCGCGGTCTCGGGCGCTGGGGGCACTGTGGTAGCGCTCACCGTCGGTTTCGACGGCGAGGATCATCTGGCCGGGGCGTTCGGGGTGGCCGAGGGCGAAGTCGATGCGGTAGCCGGACACGCCCCACTGCGGTGTGACGGGGACGTTGGCGGCTTCGAGGGTGGCGAGGACTTGCTGTTCGAAGCCGTTGAGGTTCCAGTCGGTGCGTGCGGTTCCGGTGCGCTGGAGGTCTCCTCCGTGGGAGCAGTACTCGAGGAAGGCGCGCAGCAGTTCGGGGCCGCGGTTGCGGGTGTTCTTGAGTTTGCCGGGGTCGAAGTCGTGGTGGGTGAAGGAGCTGACGACCGTCATCGACTGGCGGGCGCGGGTGATGGCGACGTTCAGGCGGCGCTCTCCGCCGTCGTTGTTGAGCGGGCCGAAGGACATGGAGAGACGGCCGTTGGCGGCTTTGCCGTAGCCGATGCTGAGGATGATGGCGTCGCGTTCGTCGCCCTGAACCTGTTCGAGGTTCTTGGTGAAGAAGCGGCGCCGGGCTCCGGCCTCAGGGCTGAAGAACTCCTGGAGTTCGGGGTGGCCTTGGAGGGCGTGGCGCAGCGCGAGGGTGATGCGGTCGGCGTGGCGCTGGCCCATGGTGATGACGCCGAGGCTGAGATGGGGGGTGTGGGTGGCGTGGTCGAGGGCGAGTTCGACGACGCGTTCGACTTCCTCGGGCACGGAGCCGCTCTGGCCGGGCTGGGCGTGGCCGTCGACGGTCTCGAGGCGGATGGGGCTGGTGAGGGTGGTACCGGGGAAGGTGACGAGCCGGTCGTCGTAGATGGTGTGGTTGGAGAAGGCGATCAGGCGTTCGTCGCGGCTGCGGTAGTGCCATTGAACCCGCCGGTCCGGGTGGCGAGTTGCAGCATCAGCTGCTCCCGGGCGATGAGCTCGCTGGAGGCCGAGAGGGTGTCGTGGCGCGTGAGCAGGTCTGCGGTGTCGAACAGCTGGCGGTGGCTGATCTCAACAGCGCGCCGCGGCTCGTAGCGGTCGCTGCCGGCGGCAGCCTGGACGACGCCCGCGTACAGGGCGGCGAGGCGTTGCAGGCAGGGGCAGGCGGCTTCGGCCTGGACGATCCGAACCCTCTCGTGGGCGCGGATATCGAGCGGGTCGGCGAGATGCTCCACGAGCAGCGGGGCCAGGGCGGCCGCCGGCAGCACGATACTGAAGGGGACGCCATGGATGATGGTGAGGGTGGCCGCGGCCAGGCTGAGGGCAGCAACGACGGCTGTGGCGGTCCGTAGGGTGACCGGGCCGAGGCGGATGCGGCAGTGCGCCACGTCTGGCCGGCCGGCGCAGGGCGAGGCGCTGGGGGCGGGTCGCGGTCGGGGTGAACACGGCGATGCGGTACGGCCGTTCGGGGACGCTGCCGTCGGCGGGCACACTCCAGTCGATCCATCCCCTGCGATTCGTTCACGGATCAGGACGGGTTCGCAGCCGGTCGTGCAGGGCGCGTCGGCGCAGCCATGCCCGCCGTGCACAGCGGGACCGTTTTCTCTCCCACCGCCGTGGCTGCTGTGCGAAGAGGCGCAGCCGCTGAGCGATCTGGGCCGTAGGCGGTGTGCGGTCGGTCATGGGGTGCTTCCTTCCAGCGGGCGGGGTGAGGCGGTGGTGCAGGTGGTGCAGCGGCCGTCGCCGTCGGGGTGGGCGCGCCGCGGCGTTGGTCCGGGGCACGTTTGGCACAGCGGCCAGTCGAGGCAGGCCGGGCAGAGGTCTTCGCCGGGGGCGGTTGCGGGCACGCCGCAGCCGGCGCACTCGACGAGCGCCCGGTGGGCCAGGGCCTCGGTCACGGTGCGGGCGGCAGACGCGGTGGAGGACCGCTCGGGCGCCGGCCACGCGGTCGGCTCGTCCTGCGGGGGCGCGCCGCGGTGCTGGCTGACGAGGGTGGCGGGTGGCGGGTAGGCCTGGGCGGCGCGCAGGCGGGCGGCGATGATCGCCCCGACCGAGGTACGCACCGGGTGCGGCAGGGGCCGGTCGGTGATGACGTGCCGCAGCTGCTCCCGGCTCCAGCCGGCGTCCATCATCACGGTGACCACGCGGCCCTGATCGGTCAGCGCCTTCTCGGTCAGCAGCAGTTCCGGACGGCTCGCTGCGATCTCGAGCAGCAGCCGGATCCCCGGATGCATCTCGTCCGCCGGGAACGCGGCCGACGGGGACGCTGCGGCGTCCGGCCGGCCCGTCCCTCCGGGCGTTCGCGCGGCGTTGCCGCGGTCGCACGGACGGAGGGGTCTGGTCTTCTGCTGGTTGGTGTTCTTTCTGTTGGTGTTCTTAGTGGGCCGATCAGCCAACGTAGGGTCATCCACTGGTGGAAAACCCGACTTTGGTTGTGACCTGAGGTTGTGCAGGCTGGGAAGGTCGGTGATGAAGTAGGCGGCCGCGCCGAGCGTGCCGTCGGCCTCGCGCTCACGTTCCCGAACCAGGAAGCCGTGTTTCTCCAGTTCCTTCAGCCCGCTCTTCACGGCTGCCTCGCCGTCGCGGCCGCGGCGGGCGATGTCGGTGACGGTCATCCGCCAGCCGTCCCGATGCGTGCAGAGCAGTCCGAACAGCCCCTTGGCCTTGAAGGAAAGCTGGGTGGCCCGGAACAACGCGTTGGCGATCTGGGTGAATTGATCGGCCGCCATGACACCCCGGCGGATCCCCGCCGAAACACCGCCAGCGGGCCCGGCCTCGGGGACGATCGTCAAGTCGGCTTCGATCAGCGCGAGGTCCAGGGTGGCCGGGCGGTCGGTGATGCAGTAGGCGATCTCGCCGAGGGTGCCGTCCGGGCGGCGCAGGCGCTCACGGATCAGGTAGCCGTGGGCCTCCAACTCCTTGAGGCCGGTGCGTACGGCTTCCCTGCCGTCGGGGCCCAGGCGGACCAGGTCAGCGATCGTCACCTGCCAGCCGCTCCTGTGCGTGCTGACGTATCCGAAGATCCCTTTCGCCTTGTACGACAACTGGTCGTCCCGGAAAAGCGCGTTGGCGATCTGAGTGAGCTGGTCAGCCGCCATCGCACCCCGGCGGATCCCCGCCCCGAAGCGGCTCACCGCCGTGCCCCCGAAGCAGACCGCGCGCAGTCGCCAGAACAGCGCACCGGGCCCACCGAGGCGGGGGCGGTCGGCGGTCCCGGGTGCGCGGGCGTGCGTGTGTTCCATGCCGGCAGCTCACCCGCCGGCCCCGACCAGGCTGACGGCCACGAGCCCCGACCAACGGTCACGATCCGCCAACGCAGTTGTCCAGCTGCCGCGGTCGGGCTCATGGTTGGGCCGACCACGCGAGGTTCCCCAGCTGTTCGGGATGGCTGCGCACTCGCGGCTTCGCAACGACGGCGGCACGTCGCCACGTTGTGCTGCACCATCGACGCCGGCCCGTTCGCCGTGTTCGCACCGCGCGGCTGCCTACGGCTCGCCGAATGCGCAGTCCCGGGGCCGGTGGCGCCCGACATGCGCCCACCAGCTGATCAAACCGCCAAGCGCCGCGGCGACGGCCTGTGCCTGCGGCTTCCTGACGCACCCGGTCCGGACGACCGGCGATGAGCTGCGGGTCATCGCCGGCACGGACTGCTCCCCCGTGCGACGACATCCCCGAGGGTGGGACTCCCGCATCCCGACGAGACGAAGGAAATCCGCTGTCGCCGTACCGCACGGCATCGCCGCCGAGACCGAACTGGGGGACGCCTACGCCGAGTCCGCGTTCAAGGACGACACCGAGCCCACGTTCTGCTGGCCCCGTACGCCGGGCACGGCCCCGGCCCCGAACTACTCGGCGTCCCGATCGCGTACCGGAACCGACTGCGGCACCGCAGGCGCTCAGGAAGGCCGCGATGGCGAGCGAAGAACGTGCAGGGCTGCAACCGGATCACCGTTTCTCCATAATGCAGAATTCCGCGCTAGAATGCAGACATGAGTGTGCTCACTATCCGGGACGTGCCCGAAGACCAGATCCGCGTTCTCAAGACCCGTGCCGCCCAGGCGGGAAAATCCCTCCAGGCGTACATGCAGGAAGTGATCGCCAGGGAGGCCACCAAGCCGACCATGATGGAGATGGCTGCACGGCTGGAGCGCGAAGTCGCCGCGGAGTACACCACCGATGACGTCCTGGCAGCGATCGACGAGGGGCGGCGGGGCCGTTGATCGTCATCGACACGTCGGCGCTGGTGATCTTCCTGACCCATCACGGCGCCGCCGGTACCGCCGTCCGCCAGCGCGTCGGCGAAGCCGTCACCGTCTACGCCCCGACGCTGATCGACTATGAAATCCAATCGGCGCTGCTGGGGATGCAGCGCGGCGGCAAGCTCATCGAGAAGCAGGTGACCAAGGCCATGACCGACTTCACGGCATTGCCCTTGGACAAGCACGACACCCTCGCCCTGTGGGAACGAGTTCGCGCCCTCCACGCCAACCTGAGCGCCTACGACGCACAGTACGTCGCGCTCGCCGAATCCCTCGGCGTCCCGTTGATCACCTGCGACGGACGGATCAAACGCAGCGGCGCAGCCAAGTGCGACGTCGAGGTCTTCGGCTCGAACTGACCCCAACAGCCCCGGGCAGGTGGGAAGCGGTTGGGCCACCGCAACCGTCTGCGTGGCCTCAGCGCCGAAGGCCTCCCCCGCCTCCGGCAGGCAACGCCGGTGCGAGCGAGGCGATGCCCTCAGCGACCACGCTACCCGCAGCTCCCGACCACCAGTCACGACCCACCACCATGCGCACCAGTCTGCCGTGGTCGGGCTCATGGTCGGGCCGACCACTCATGTCCGGCCCAGCGCGCCTGGGGTTGCGCAGCCCGACTGCGCAGCCCTGGGCGGGCGTTGCGTAACGCGGCTGTGCAACCGGTCGAAGCTCCTGTGCAGTCGGTTGCGCTCTGCCATTGCGCAGCTCGGTCCGGCGCTTCGGATCTTCTCGTTGCTCAGGTCCGGATGGCGCACTGCGTAGGCACCGGTCGCGGCCCGGGCGGCGTCCGTCTGCGCATTCGGCGTGCGGGTCCGTTGGGCCGCACGGACCGCGTTCACCCAGCGGCCGTCGGCCCGAGGACGGTGGGGCGGACGCGATGGCCCTCGTCGGCTCGCGGCTGGCCCATGGTCGGGCCTGTGGTCGGACCGACCACAGGCCCGACCATGGGCTTCGTGTCCCCATCGTGACCTTGGTCGGGGTCTGGTGGTCGGTGGTCGGGTCGGGGGCGGCGGGTTTTCTCAAGGTCAGCAACATTCGCTCTGACCTGGGAGTTTGACCATGTCCCCTGGCAAGGAGGCCTCGCAGAGCGAGGCCTCTGCTCCGATCGCGGCGGGCGCCCGGCTGGAGGCGATGCGGCGCCGCGTCCGCCTCTCCCGAGTGGCGGTTTGGACCGGCATCGCGGCCGGCCCCGTAGCCCTGGTCCTCGCCGTCACCTCCATCCCGACCACGGTCGAGGCGGCCACGGCGGCCTCGGCACGCAGGTCGCGGCGTGGCGTCGCTTGAGCAGGTCGCGGGGCCAGCGCAAGATCGTGTCTGGGCGTACCAGCAGCAGGAGGTGCCGCAGCTTCTCCCTCGGGAGGTGGTGGAGCAGGCTGGCGAGGACTGCGCGGTCGGTGTCGGTGAACGTGGGGCTGCCGACCTGGCGCTGCAGGACCAGTAACTGGTGTCGCAGCGCAAGGATCTCCACATCCTTCTCTCGGTTGCTCGTCGTCAGCAGGCGCAGGAGCGTGAAGGTGTTGGTCGCGGCGAGGTAGGCCAGACGCAGCAGCACGACCGATCATGATGCCGCCCGTCCCTGCCCACGTGAAGACAGCGGGGCGGCCGGCAGCCGCATCAGAGATGGCCGATCAAGGACGTGACCTGGGCGGATGATTTATCGGCACCCGCAATGTTCGGCCGCGAGGGCCACCCCCACTCCGCTCGGCTCCGCGTTCGCCGAGTACGGGCGGATCGACAAAACCATGCACCTGCTCACCGTGGTCGACCCGGTCGACGACACCTACCGCCGCCTGATGAACCGGCAGCTCACCGTCCAGGAGTCCCGCCACCGCCTGGCCCGCGCGATCTGCCACGGCGGCGCCAGCATGTTGCTCGTGGCGGGACCCCGGAATCACGCATGGATGAGGTCAGTAGGCGACGAGCCCGTGGGTGGGGCGGTCGAACTGCAGGTAGAAGTCGGTGCCGTTGAGAACGCCGGTGGCGGCCGTGCCCCAGGTCCCGCCGGTGATCCAAGTGGCCTTGTTGCAGTAGAAATTTGACACGAGGAAGCACGTTTGGACCCACATGCCGCTGGTGGGCTTGACGTTGATGTCGGCGCAGTTGGACGTCGTGGTGGCGTAGTTCGCACCCTGGGGCCATTGGTCGGCTGAGTCCGTGCTGAAGCTCTTGGCGCTACCGTAGCAACTCGTTGCGACGGCCGGTGCCTGGTGGCTGGGTGCCGCCGCGACCGCGTTCGGCCCTGCCAACAGGACTCCGGCAGATGCCGCAACCGCGGCGATTGCAATGATTCGTTTCAAGGGACTTGCCCTCCTTAAGTACGTGTTTCCTAAGCCGGAAGTGCTGGTCAGAGTAGTGACAGCCGACGATCTCGTTGATCGTGTCGTTGTCTTCGAAGATCCAGAACCAGCCAAGTTCGTCGGGTCCGAGCCCGCAGGCCGCTCTTCGGCCTTCGTGACGCCCCTCGGCGACTCCCCCGCCACTGCGGCGATGCGCCTCACATGGGCGGACAGCTCATGCTGAGCCGCGTGCGGGGTGGTGGCCGAGGCGGCCCCTGACCATGTCTGTCACGGCGCTGGCTGTAGGCACCAGCGCACCTGCGGTGTTGTGTAAGCGCCTAGTCGATTACTCCCCCCATGTGTTGAGGCCGTCTGGTTGGCTGGGCGCGGCGCGCCGGGGAACCAGGGCCCCTGGAAGTGGTACGGCCTGAGCGAGCTTCTCGAAGCAGCTGTGCCGATCGCCATATGTGTCGGGCGTCTCGCGATGTCTCGGGACGTCCCACGCCGTGACGTGCGGGGATGTGTGTCTGGAGACGGCTTCTCGGGAAATCCCGCTGCGTCGTCGGGGCGTGACGTCGGCGGCCGGATTCGTGTGGCAGGGCGCGGCTTTGAGGCAGGCGGAGTCGCAGAGAAGGCCCGGCATCCAGGAGACTCATCCTTAGGGGGATGCCATGAGATGGAGAGAACTGCCCGAGACCTTGGATCCCAACGGCCGACGACTCGTGCAGGAGCTGCGGCGGTTGAAGGACCACAGCGGTCTCACGCTGCAGATGCTCCAGGCCAAGACGCTTTTCAGCGGCTCGTCGTGGGAGCGGTACCTCAACGGCAAGGCACTGCCGCCGGCGGCGGCGGTCGAAGCCCTCGCTGGTCTGACCGATGCTGATGCCTCACCACTGCTGGCCCTGCAACACGCAGCACAGGAATCTGGCGCCGCGACGGAACGCCCTCATCGTGATCGTGTCGCGGAGACGGCCCCCCAACAGGCTCCCGCCCCCTCCGGTCCTCCCCCTGCCTTTTCCGTGGGCTTGAGCGAAGGCCGAGAGCACGACCAGGAGCAGGACAGGATACGCGGAGTGGCCCTGTCCCTCGTCGGAGGCGCCCTGTTGCTCTCCGCCGTCGTTTCCGGGTGGCTGATCACCGACCGCCCGAACCCTGTCGGCCGTCCCTCGGGCAGTGCCACCGGAGTGGGCAGGTACAGCTGCGCCTACGTCCGGCACGGAGACCTGATGCTCGCCGGCAACAGCACCACCAACTCCGACCTCGTCGCGTTGAACAGCACGGGTCCCGACGTGGCGGAAGTCCAATGCCTCCTGCGCCGCCATCACCGGTCGCCGGGCGACGTGGACGGCTACTTCGGCAAGCGGACGGAAGCACAGGTGAAGACGCTGCAGCAACAGGACCACGTCTCCCCTGACGGAATCGTCGGCGAGCAGACCTGGTCCTTGCTGCGGAACGTGGAGTGACCATCCCCTCGTAGCGTGGAGCCCGTGATTGCAGGGGAAGTTGGGATTCATGGGGTCCAAGAAGAAGCCGCCGTACGACGCCGAGTTCCGT
>NZ_JBVHHL010000116.1:0-8382 GCF_055561075.1 Streptomyces sp. NPDC022910 | reverse complement strand
CTCATGCTGAAGCCCTCACGCTTTGGTGATGAGACGGACCTTCCGGGCCGAAATGCCCGGATTGCTGAAATCTGTTGAGGATCAAAGCAACGGTGCCGTGTACGAGGCCGCCACCGAAGTGCTCGCCACGGGCGAGCCCAGGCTGCAGAAGTACGGCATCGCCGCCGACGACGCATTCGCGGTAGGCCTGACCTGCGGCGGCACACTGGAGGTTCTGATCAGGGCCGTCGATCCACGACGGGACGACCTGGCCGGCCTGCTCGCTGCCATCGCCGGTGGCGAGGCCGTGGCGCTCGCCACCGTGATCGGCGGCGCCGCTCCGCTTGGTGCCCTGCTCGGCGTGACCGCTGACGACACGCGTGGATCACTGGGGGATCGGAGGCTGGACCGGGCTGCCGCGGACGAGGTGCGCGGGCTCTTGGCACAGGGCACGACTGCGCTGCGGCACGTGGGGGCACAGGGACAACGCCGCGGGGACGAGGTCTCACTCTTCATCCAGTCGTTCCGTCCTCCCGCACGGATGCTCGTCTTCGGCGCCGTCGACTATGCGGCCGCCACAGCGAGGATCGGCAGCTTCCTCGGCTACCGCGTCACGGTCTGCGACGCCCGGCCCGCGTTCGCCACCCCGGAACGATTCCCGGAGGCCCATGAGGTGGTGCGCGCCTGGCCTCACGAGTACCTGGCACGGACGGAGGTGGACGAGCGGACGGCGGTGTGCGTCCTCACCCATGACCCGAAGTTCGACATCCCCCTGCTCCTCGCCGCGATGCGCACCAGGGCCGGCTACATCGGCGTGATGGGCAGCCGCCGCACCCACCACGACAGGACGGACCGCCTGCGCGCCGCAGGTGCCACGGAGGCCGAGATCGCGCGCCTGGCATCCCCGATCGGTCTGGACCTGGGTGCCCGTACCCCGGAGGAGACGGCGGTGTCCATCGCCGCGGAGATCATCTCACTGCGGTGGGGCGGGACGGGCAGACCACTGTCCCGCCTGACCGGGGACATCCACCGGACAGAGGTTCTGCGGCCTGAACTCCATGATGATCCCTCTCCACTGATTGCATGACTGCCGTGCCAGGAAGGCGCTCAGCCGTCGGCCCGGCGCAGCTCGCGGGTTGCCGACATGGTTTGCGTACGCGGCTAGCCAGCTGGAATAAATAACCAGCGACTGCAATTATTCTTGGTGTTGTCATGGCGCCGGGTGCAGGCAACTCGCACTCGGCCGCCAGCTCACCAGGCGCGTACCAGGAGTTTTGAGTTGACCTCCCTCTTCACCCCCTACGTCCTCAGGTCGCTGATGATCCCGAACCGGATCTGGATGGCGGCGATGTGCCAGTACAGTGCGGCACCGGAGGGCGAGTCGGTAGGTGCCCCGACGGACTGGCACCTCACCCACCTTGCCGCGCGTGCTTCCGGCGGTACCGGTCTGATCATCACGGAGGCCACGGCGGTCAGCCCGGAGGGCCGAATCTCCCCCTACGACCTGGGCATCTGGAACGACACGCAGGTCGCCGCGTTCCGGCGAATCACCGAGTTCCTGAAGACGCAGGGCACCGTCGCTGGTATCCAGCTGGCACACGCCGGGCGCAAGGCCTCGACCGAGCGCACCTGGGTCGACCGGGGGCGTCAGATCACCCCGGACGAGCCGCACGGCTGGACGCCGGTCGCTCCCAGTCCCGTCCCCTTCGACGAGTCGTCGACGATTCCCGAAGAGCTGACCACGGACCGCATCCGTGAGATCGTCCAGGAGTTCGCCGACGCCGCCGAGCGTGCGCTGGCGGCCGGGTTCGAGATCGCCGAGATCCACGGAGCGCACGGCTACCTGATCCACCAGTTCCTCTCCCCTCACAGCAACCACCGCAGCGACGAGTACGGTGGCTCCTTCGAGGGCCGGATCCGGTTCGCGCTGGAAGTCGTCGACGCCGTCCGCGCGGTGTGGCCCGAGGAACTGCCGGTCTTCTTCCGGATCTCCGCGACCGACTGGCTCACCGAGAACCCCGAGGACGATCGCGAGGGCTGGACCGCGGACGACACCGTCCGCTTCGCCAAGGAGCTCCAGGCCCGCGGGGTGGATCTGATGGACATCTCCACCGGCGCCATCGTCCCCGACGCGAAGATCGTGACGGGCCCCAACTACCAGGTGCCCTTCGCCGAGCGGGTCCGCAACGAGACCGGCATGCCGGTGGCGGCCGTCGGTATGATCACCGAACCGGCACAGGCCCAGGAGATCATCACCTCCGGCAAGGCGGACGCCGTCCTCCTGGCGCGCGAACTCCTGCGCAACCCCTACTGGGCCCGCCACGCCGCCGCCGAACTCGGCGGCGAGGTCCCCACTCCCATCCAGTACCACCGCGCATAACCGCCCAGTGGGCGGGGCCCCGCGCCCCGCCCACGACACGGCACCCGGCGCAGCACTCCGCCCGCCTCCATCAGGACACGGGCGCCTTGTCTCCAAGGCGTGTGAGCCGGCCCGGAGCACGCCGGGAGACCCCTGTCGGCAACGCTTCGTTGCCATCCCACAGCATGCCCACAGCAACTGCGGTCCCATAGACTCTTCGCCTGAACTACTCGAAGCGGTGCGAGCGGGATGATTCTGGCGATAATGTTCGCGGTACTGGCTGCCGGCAGCAACGCGGTGGGAACCGTGCTGCAACGGCGTGCGGCGTTGGAGGTGCCCGACTCTACGGCCCGCCTTGGCCTCGTCCGGCATCTCCTCCACAGTCCGGTCTGGTTCGGAGGCATCCTGGGGGTCGTCTTCGCCGCGCTCTTCCAGGCCTTGGCCCTGAACGCGGGAACCCTGGCCGCCGTCCAGCCCGTCTTCATACTCGAACTGCCGCTGGCTCTCCTCATCGGCAGCCTGGTCTTCCATGTGCAGGTGTCGCGCAAGGCCTGGCTCTGCGTGGTGTGCATCTTCGTGGGCCTGGCCGTCAGTCTGTTCTCAGCCGCCCCCTCCGGGGGACGCTCCCAGGTCCCGGGAATCTGGTGGGTGCCGGCCCTGGCCGTCGTCTGCGGGACCGCCGCCGCACTCGTCCTGGCCGGCCTCCGACGCCGCCATGGTCTGGCGCGCGCTGCCTGCCTGGCAGCCGCGGCCGCCATCGGCAACGCGCTCACCGCAGCGCTGGTCAAGTCCGCCATGGACATCCTCTCCGAGGAGGGGGCAGCAAGATTCTTCCTCGCTTGGCAGACCTACGGGTTTGCGACCGTCGGCTCACTTTCCATCTTCCTGCTTGGTTACGCCATGCACGGAGGCCCACTGATCGCCTCGCAGCCGGCACTCACCCTCGGCGATGCCGCAGTCAGCTTCTGTCTTGGTGTCCTCCTCTTCGCTGAATCGCCGCGCCGCGGACTGTGGCTCCTGCCTGCGTGCCTCGGCGTCGTACTGCTCTCCTACGGCGTCTTCGCCCTGTCCCGCACCCGCTGCCTCGCGAAATGCGTCAACCGAGACGAAGAACCGCTGCGCGAGGAACGACCCGCCGCAGCAGCCATGTGACCGGGCGGCTGCGGCATCGACACCGACCCTGCAGCCCGAGCGCTTCACCGAGCCGGGGACATCCGGCCCCGTGGGGTGAACCCTTGGCCTGTCGTCCGGGCATATGCAGAACGAACGTGCGGAGTGAATGGGCCGCAACCTCTCCCCAGGGCGTGGCCGTTAGTGGTGCCATGCAGCCCGAATTCCACATCAGTCACCGTGACGCGAACGACTGGACTGTCGTAGAGATCTACGGCGAGGCCGACGTGTCCACCGTGCCGCACATCCACGACCACGTGGTCAGGCGTCTTGCGGAAGGTCGGCGCCGCTTCATCCTCGACCTGCTCGGAGTGAGGTTCATGGACTCGACCGGCCTGGGCGTGCTCGTCGGAATCCGAAAGCGCGTCCACGCTCGCGGGGGAGAGCTCAATCTGGTGATCATCAGCCCTGACATTCGCAGGATCTTCAGCCTCACCGGCCTGACCCAAGTCTTCCCGATCTACGACTCGGTGGAGGCCGCCATGACGGCCGTGTAGTTCTTCCACTGCAAGGGTTGGTCAGGCACCCGGTGGGTTCAGCGTGCTGCTGCGGCCGTCCGAACGGCACTCGGGAGACGCTCGCGCGAGGAGGCACCTACTAGGTACCATCGGCTGCATGCCATCTCTCAACGTGTCTTTCACCGAAGAGGAACTCGAGGGCGTGCGGGCTGCGGCTGCTGCCGAGGGCAAGAGCCTCAAGCAGTATCTCCACGACCTCGGCGTCCGCGAGATGCAGCGCAGGCAGTTCATCGCCGGCGCCACCGGTTGGGCGGAGCGGCTGCGCGACGAGTTCGACCAGTCCTTCCCCGACGAGGTGCCGCCCGCCCAGCGCGGCAACGGAGTCGCTGCCGCCTGATGCACCTCTACATCGACGTCTCCTGGCTTCTCGACGTCCAGGAGACCGCGCTCGGTCACGACGACCTCACCGTCTTGGACTACTCCGCTCTGGTGGCCGCCGTCGCCCGCCACAAGACCCGGCTTCCCACCCTGGCGGCCGCCGACCCGGACGCGGCCTGGCGCGCGGCCGCCCTGATGCACACCATCGTGCGCCTGGAGCCCCTCCCGCACCGCAACAGCCTGTACGCCGCCTTCATCGCCGCCCAGTACATGGACCAGTCCGGCGAAGGCATCGATCCTCCTTACGGCGCCCTCTCCGACCTCGTCCGCAAGATCCGCGACACCGGCATCGGTGTCCAGGACGTCGCCGACCAGCTGCGCGCCTGGAAGCTGTAGGGACTCGGATCAGAATGCCGGCGGCAGTACGCCCACCGCCGCCAGTACTCGAGGCGGACTTGTGCCACGCCCACTTCGAGTACGTGGCACGGTCATCATCGTCAGTGGCTCAGAGTCTGTTGTTCCTCTCGAGTGACGTCTGTCGCTCGAGCTGAGCTTCAGGGTATTCGGGTCAGGCCGACGTGGCTGGTCCCGGACGGCCGGGGGTGAAGGTGACGGGCAGGCGTTCGGGGCCGCGCAGACCGCCGGGCCTCCACCGCAGTTCGGCGGGCGGCACAGCCAGGGCCAGACGGGGTAGGCGGCGCAGGACGGTCCCGATCGCGATCTGACCCTCCAGCCGCGCCAGTGGCGCCCCCAGGCAGTAGTGAATGCCGTGCCCGAATGCGAGATGTGCGTTGTCCCGCCGGGTGATGTCCAGCCGATCGGGGTCGGAGAACCGCGCCGGATCGCGGTCGGCGATGGCGGAGGCGACCACTACCGTCGCGCCGCGCGGGATGGTCACGCCCGCGATCTCCACGTCCTCGCGCGCGAAACGGGCGATGCCGGGGTTCACCGGCCCGTCGTAGCGGAGGAACTCCTCGATCGCGTCCGGCAGCAGCGCCGGATCATCCCGCAGCATCTGCAGCTGGTCGGGGTGGGCGAGCAATGCGGCGACACCGCCGCCGATCAGGTTGACCGTGGTGATGTATCCGGCTACCAGCAGCAGGAACGCCATGGCGATGAGTTCTTCCTCGTCCAACCGCTGTGTCTCGTCCCGGGCGATGATCAGCGCGCTGATCAGGTCGTCTGCCGGTCGGGCTCGTTTGGCCTGCAGAAGCTCGGTGAGGTACGAGTGCATGTGCTGCCAGGCTTCGTCCACCACGGCCGGGTCCGGCGGCTCTGCTCCGCGGCGGGTCATGTCGTCGGTCCAGCGCTGGAAGTCGTGCCGGTCCGCAGCAGGGACCCCGAGCAATTCGCTGATCACGGTGACCGGAAGCGGCAGTGCGAAGTCCTCGACGAGGTCCGCGCGGCCGGTGGGCACGATCGCGTCGAGCAGTCGGTCGGTGATCGCCTGGACGTTGGGCCGCAGCTCGGCCACCCTGCGCGCCGTGAACGCCTTCGCGACCAGACGGCGCAGGCGGGTGTGGTCGGGCGGGTCGGCGCGGAGCATGTTGCGCAGAAAGGACTCACGCTCGGCCGAGGGCAGCTGCTGCATGAGCCGAGGGTCAGACGCGTCGCGGATGTCGCTGCTCAGCCGCGGGTCGGACAAGGCGGCGAGGCCGTCCTCGTAGCGCGTGACCAGCCAGGCCTCCAGGCCGCCGACGATGACGGCGCGCCGCACCGGGCCGTCATCGCGCAGCTGTCGGTAGAACGGGAAGGGATCCGCGACGAAGGCCGGATCGGCGTAGGGCAGAAGGACCGGCTGCTGGCTCATGATGCCTCCCGAAACGCGTCGCGACCCTGTGCGGCTTTTTGTCAGGTATTGGGATGGTATATGCCCATTTGGTCGGCCTCGTGATTTCCGCCGAAGGGAGCGGGTGCGAGGGCTTCGGGCGGCGGAGCTGATGGAAAAACTGCCTTTCTTCCCGCTACCCAGCGGTCACACCCTGGCGCAGCGCCCAGCCGTGCCCCCGGGCGAGCTGCGTCAGGAGCCCACAGTCGCCGCCGAGTGCGCGGAGCTCGGGCTTGACGAGATTGTCGACCGAGTGGCTCCGGGCCGTCTCATCACGGTCCTCGGCTCCGCGGCGCCATCGACCCGGCTCAGTCCCGAAGTGACGGCCGTTCGTACACGTGATCTGCCCGGTACCCACCTGGTGCTCGGCTGGCGCAACAAGGAAATGGCCCTGAGGTAGCGGCCTTCGTGCGCGCGGCTCGGCTGTGGTGGACAAGCGGCATCGAGCGGCTGTCAGCGCTGCTGACGTTGCCGCTGCATCCATTCTGGCCTGCGCCGGCAGCTCCGGAACGGCGTCGTTCGTGCCTGACGTCCGCCGCCGTCACGGGTTCTGCTGGCGCGGGCGGCTTCTTGCAGTTGCGTAAGGCCGGTGGCGGAGAAGTCGGTGGCCTGGACAGTGAACCCTTCGCGGGCGAAGTACAGGGTGTCGCGGCCGTGGCCGGCGCCGAGCTCCAGCACATCTTTGGCCCCGGCAGCCCTGAAGACGTCGGCGGCGTGGACGGCAGGTGCAGAGGGCTGCTCACCGAACATGCCGGGGTGGGCGGTGTAGGTGTTCCGCCAGCGACGCCGCTGTGCGTCCGCCAGGTCCTGCTCGCTGTTCGCCACGGTGCTCCGCTTCCCCTCTCGGGCCGGTGCCGGACTCGCCGGTCAGCTTAGAGGGCGCTGGTCAGGGCCTGGCGCAGCTGGTCGGCGGCGGGGAAGCCGGCCAGTCCGCCCGCAGTGCGATACACCCGGCAGGCCAGGCCGACCGGACGTCCGGGTTCGGCGAAGGGATCGTGGCCGTTGATGAAGATGGACGGGGAGCCGGTGAAGCCCATCCGTACTGCCTCGGCCTGGTCGGTGATGACGCGGGTGGCGAACGCGGTGTCGTGCAGTCCGGCGTCGTCGAGCGCGCGGCGCAGGTGTTCCGCGGCGGGCGCCGCGTTCGGGCAGTCGGGCACGACCAGGATCTCGATCTTCATGTCCCCAGCATCTCGCGTCCCGCTGTGGCCCGAAGGGGCCGACCTGCCCGGGGGCCACCGCGCTGAGGGGGTGGCCAGTCGAGTGGCTCGCGGGCCATGCCGTATGCGGGAGGGGGATGGTTGCCGGCGGGATCAGCGTGCGCGTCCGGCCGTGGGCCGAAGCCACCCCGGCGCCGCCCGACGGGCAACCACGCTTCTGCCTTACGGGCACGGCCGAAGCCGGCCGATCACAGAGCGCTGCTGATGTAGATCCGCTTGACCGTGTGCCGCTGCTTCCGCGGCGCGGTCAGGTCCGTCTTCAGAATGGCGTCGATCACCGGCTTGTAGGGGTCCAGGCGCGTCGCCCGCGGGGCCTCATCTTCTTCCGCGGCTCCGGCAGGGCCGACACCAGGGCCCTCTGCACGGTCTCGTAGCCGACGCCGTACTTCCGCATGAGCGCGCGCGTCGCCATGCCCGTCCTGGCGTCACGGCGGATCGCCGCGTACAGATCGACCTTGGACTTCGGCAGCAACCGGGCCCCCTCGTCGTGCAGAGCACAACCATGGTCCCGAAGCAAGCACCGGGGCGTTCTCGAAATTCAGCGACATCACTCTCCGGTGGAACCAGGCGTTCCCACGGCTGAGCGACAGACGTTCTCGAAACTCACCTACAAAGCCACATGGGTATTTCATTCCTTGCCTGAGCCGGAAGCTCTAAATTTCGGAGCATGTGTTTGCTTTTGTGTATGGCCGAGCTACGCACCGACGCAGCATTCAGCCGCGAGGTCCTTCAAGCGCGTCAGGCGCGGCGCTTATCCGGGTGATTGTCTTGCCGGGGTGAGCCGGGCGGGGGCGAACGCGGCAGGCTCCTCGGGGAGCGGCCGCACGGCCCCGACGATCGGCCTGAGTCGTCCGTCCCCGCTGAGCGAGGCACGGCGAGCCGGGCAAGCGGGGCCGCCAGCCTGATCGTCACCTCGAACAAACCCTTCGGACGCTGGGGAGAGGTCTTCGGCGACGAAACCGTGGCCGCCGCGATGATCGACCGCCTCGT
>NZ_JBVHHL010000115.1:0-8466 GCF_055561075.1 Streptomyces sp. NPDC022910 | reverse complement strand
CGGTCATCGTCACGCTGTTCCTGGTCCTGTCTCGCCCTGCATCAGATCAAAGAGACGTGCACCTCATCGGTCTCACCGGAGTCTGACAGACAGGGAACCGGTCTGCCGATGTGCGCAGCCCTCGCAGACCTTCTGGAGAGGACGACGTGAGCGACCACGCCAAGCTGCACCAGCAGCTCATCGACACGCTGACCGCCGGCGGCAGCCTGCGCACCGAGCCGTGGAAGCGGGCGGCCGCGGCCGTCCCCCGGCACGAGTTCCTGCACGGCGGCGTTTTCCGGCGCGTCGAGGGCACGGCCGGGGCCTGGGCGCCGCTGCTCGAAGGTGAGCCGGGCTGGCTGGAGGCGTGCTACGAGGACGAGTCGCTGGTCACCCAGATCGCGGGCACCATCGTGCCGGCCGACATCCGCGGCCAGATCATGCGCGCGCCGACCAGCTCCAGCACCCTGCCGTCCCTCGTCCTGCGCATGCTGGAAACCCTCCAGACCGAGGACGGGATGCGGGTACTGGAGATCGGGACCGGCACCGGCTACTCCACCGCCCTGCTCTGTCACGCCCTCGGTGAGGAGAACGTCACCTCGATCGAGTACGACGAGGACGTGGCCGCGCGGGCAGGGGCCGCCCTGGGCCGGCTCGGGCTGTACCCCAGGCTCGTCACCGGGGACGGCCTGCGCGGGCACGCCGAGGGGGCACCGTATGACCGGGTCATCGCCACCTGTGGTGTGCGGACGGTGCCCTCGGCGTGGATCGAGCAGACCCGGCCCGGCGGCCTCATCCTGGCCACCGTCGGCGGCTGGCTTGCTGCCTCGGAACTGGCGCGGCTGACCGTCCACGAGGACGGAACCGCCTCGGGCCCGCTGCTGGGCGGACAGGTCAGCTTCATGCTCGCCCGCCCGCACCTGCCGCCGCCGCTCGGGCTGTTGCCCGACCTCAGCGCCGGCAAGGAGCGGGAGGCCATCATCGGCGCTGACATCCTGAACGACTGGAGGGCCCGGTTCGTCGCACAGTCCGCCGTACCGGGCGCGCAGCGGCTGACACTCCAGCAGAACGAGCGCGAGGAGCACGTCCTGATCGACGTGGACTCCGGGTCGTGGGCGGCCCTCTACGAAGAGGGCGGCCACTGGACGGTGCGGCAGGGCGGGCCGGAATCTCTCTGGGACACGGCTGAGGAGCAGTTGGGCCGCTGGAAAGCGGCTGGCTCGCCAGGGCTGGAGGAGTTCACACTGCACGTCAGCCCGGAACGGCACTCCTACCTCTGGTAGGACACCGTACCGGCCCCGCTCGTCTGCTTCCCCCGTGGCGGATGGGCGGGGCCTTCCTGTGCCGTCAATCGACGAGGACGGAGACGCGCGTGTCGGGGACGGCCGCGATCCGCAGGAGGTCGCCGGAGAGGGTGTCGGCTTCCCCGGACTCGATGCGCTGGAGATCGCTGCAGCCCACCCTTTGGCACGCCAGAAGGCTTCCTGGCTGTAGCGCGCGGCGGTCCGCAGGTCTGCGATGCGTTTGCTCAGCTCCCGACGGCTTTGGTGATCCAGTCCGATTGATCGCGAGGCACTCGACAGCGGTGGGTCCGAGCCCATCGTCACGCAGCGCCCGCTGCGATTCCTTGATCCGCAACGAAGGACGTGGCGGCGTTGCTGCGGTTGCGGACGCCCTGGGTCCCCAACGGCTCAACTCCACGCGGAAGCGGTGCAGCGTATTCCCACACGGAATACCGTGCGCGGCGCCTGACCCTTCACGGGTCAGGCGCCGTACTGCTGTCCGAACGTAGGGCAGCACGGTACGGGAGCGCCGGTTGCACAGCGGCCGCAGATGGTCCTCAGCGATCACTTCTGGACGATTCGCCCCGAGCCGATCCCGCAGGCCCACTACCTGCTGCCCGTCATGGGAGTGTGAGAACAGCTCAGTTTCTAAGACGTGATGGGGGAGTGGAACGTGGTTGCGGGGAACAGTGTGGCACCCCAGCTGGCACGGGCGCATCGGGTCCTCACCGGTGTGGTCGTGGCAGGCGCCGTGATCATCGCCGGTATCGGTTTCACCGGTTCCTACGCGGCGGTCCGTGAACTGGCGGTCAAGAAGGGTTTCGGCGCCTTCTCCTACGTCTTCCCGGTCGGTATCGACGCCGGCATCTGTGTCCTTCTGGCTCTGGACCTTCTGCTGACCTGGATCCGTATCCCCTTTCCCTTGCTCCGTCAGACGGCCTGGTTGCTGACGGCCGCCACCATCGCCTTCAACGGGGCGGCTGCCTGGCCGGACCCGCTGGGTGTGGGCATGCACGCGGTGATCCCGGTCCTGTTCGTCGTCGCGGTCGAGGCCGCCCGGCACGCGATCGGCCGGATCGCGGACATCACCGCCGACAAGCACATGGAAGGCGTCCGTCTCACCCGCTGGCTGCTGTCGCCGATCCCCACGTTTCTGCTGTGGCGCCGCATGAAGCTGTGGGAGCTGCGTTCCTACGAGCAGGTCATCAAGCTGGAGCAGGAACGCCTCGTCTACCAGGCCAGCCTCCGCTCCCGCTTCGGCCGCGCCTGGCGCCGTAAGGCCCCGGTGGAGTCGCTGATACCGCTCCGCCTCGCTCGCTACGGCGTCCCCCTGGCCGAGACGGCCCCGGCCGGTCTGGCCGCTGCGGGCATTGACGAGCTTCCGATTCAGTTCACCGTCGAGCGGACCCCGGTTCCGGCTCAGCGGCAGAGCCCCGAACTCGAGGCCGCCGTCGACCAGGAGAAGGAACTGGCGCCGGTGCGCGGCGCGCAGCCCCAACTGGTGGAGCAGCCGCGAACTGCACCCAGGGAGCCGTCGCACGGCCTGGCGGACGCAGGGAACACCCAACACCTCGCAGGCGCCTACCAGGACTGGATCGCTGCCTTCGGATTCGAGCCCACGAGCGCGCAGTTCGCTCTGTGGCTCCAAGACCAGTACGGCATCGCCACCGCGGCCGGCAGGCCACTGTCCGACGAGCAGCTCGAACCCCTGCTTCAGCTCCTCAAACAGCGCCATACCCCTGCAGTTGACAGCGGGAGCGAGCCCCAAGACCCGAGCGACGCCGACGACGGATGGGGTGACTACTTCTACAACGCCTGGCTCGCGTATGCGCAAGAGCATGGGGCGTACCCCGATGCGGACGCCCTCGCCGCGTACGTCTACGAACGGGACCAGATCACAAGCGGCAACGGCCAGCCCATCACAGGCGCAGACGTGGAGTACTTCGTCTCCACCTTCCGGCAGCGCGAGTTCGACGAGACGGAGTCGCCCGCCGACGGGGAAGCCACCGAGCCCGCCGCGCAGGCATCCATCGGCGAGCCCTTCCCGAACGAGGACGAGTCTGTGGAGACACCGGCCGGCGCGGGTGCGCACCCCGCCAAGGAGACGCGCAGTCCCCGGGTGAGCGCCCCCATCGACGACTCGCCGAACGAGGCCGACGCGACCGGGGAGCCCGCCGTGCTCACCACCGTCGACCGCTACTACCTCGCCTGGACCGAGTATCAGACCGAGCACGGCGAGGAACCCAAGGCCGAGCAGCTCTCCGCCTACCTCGCCAGCAAGAAGGGCATGACCGGCCGCGGCGGAAAGCCGGTCAGCCCTTCCACCCTGCGTCGCTACCTCCTGCCGTTCCGTGTCTACAACCTCTGGGCCGAACAGCGGGTCCGCAACGAGGTGCCATCACTCGATGCCATTGCGCAGGAGTGCGCAGCCCACGGGATCACGGCCCAGCACAACAAGCCCCTCACCACCGACTACATCGCCGAGCAGGCCATCGACTTCGAACGGCGGTGGCAGGCACTGACCCGCCACCACACGCGATCACAGCAGTGAGAAACCGCCCATGCTCGCCACTACGCGGCATCGAACGTCGATCGGCTGCGGGTGGGTGATGATGTGGTGTGGGGGCCCGCCGGTGAGACGCCGGGGGAGATCGACGGGCGCCTGACCCACCCATACGGCAGGAGAGCCGGGTATCTGCCATGGCGCCCCTCGTACCAGCGATACTGGATGCATGGATGTGACGACCACCGCCCTGCGCGCTGAGGTACTGCGGGACCGTTACCGCAGTCGGTTGCCCGAGCGTCTGGAAGAGCTGGCCGGCCCCGTTGAGGGCACCGTCGACCTGCCGCTCCACGTCGTCTGGTCCGGGCGGACCAGCTACAGTCTGGACCGCCCGAAGTCCCGCATGAGCCTCTACCGGACCGTCCTTGCTGAGGGCCTGCGCCAGGACCTGGCGGCCTTCCTGCACCACCGGCTGCTGGCCGAGCAATGGCCCGTTCTGCGTCGCCTGGTCAGCCCCTACATCCGCGAGGTCTGGGAGGACGCCTTCCCCGAGCTGCCCCGCACCGCTCCGGCCGACACGACGGCCGCGTGAAGCTCACCCCGCTTCATGAGCGTCTCCTTGCCGATATCCTCGATCTCGGCTCTCCCTATCCTCTGGTCCTCACCGGCGGATACGCCGTGCAGGCCCATGGTCTGGTCGAACGCGTCAGCCGTGATCTCGACGTCGCCACCGAGAATCCCGCTCCGATGGACGAGATCGTTGCTGCCCTCACAGCCGGCCTCGCCGCGCGTGGCTGGCGGACCACACATGTCCAGACCGACCCACTCAGCGGCCGGTTCCTTGTCACCGCCCCGGATACCGGCGAGGAGTGCGAGGTCGATGTCCTCAAGGAGGCATTCTGGGCTCCGCCCGCCCAGACCCCCTACGGTCCCGTCCTCTCCCTTGACGACGTGATCGGCACCAAGGTCCGCGCGCTCGCCGACCGCGGGACCGTCCGCGACCTCATCGACGTCCGGGCCGCCTCCCGCCACCGCTCCACCGCCGATCTCGAATCCCTCGGCCGCCGCCGCGCCCCCGATGAATTCAGCCTGGAAAATCTCCGTGACCGGCTCACCGGTGCGGACTGGTACGAGGACGAGGACTACGCCGCGTACGGGCTCACCTCCCGGCAGATCGAAGAGCTCAAGATGTGGGCGCTGGCGTGGGCGGAGAACCTGGGGGCGCGGATCCACGACGAGAACGCCTGACAGGAGACCGCAGCCCTCTCACGGCGGTGTGATTACGCGCTGGTCGTGGTGTCGAGGAGCTCGTCCCGGACGGTCTTGCCGCTGGTCGGGTAGGGGGCGCAGTCCGGGTGGTCGAAGAGGGCGGTGACGAGTATCCGGCCGCGCCACTGATCGGAGCGCATCGGGTTCGGTGCGTGCCTGCCGTGGGCAAGGCCCCCGTGGGCTTTTGTGGTCTCGATGCGGAGGCACCGTCTCGATGCCGCGCAAGCAGCCATGCGGTGCACGGCCGGGCACCCTTCCGGGAAAACACGGGGGCGCATGCGGCTGCCCGCATCCAGCAAGGCGGCCCTGAGCGAACGGCTCGTCTACGCGGCCCGGGACGTCGCTCCGCGCCCGTAGTGCGCATCGCGTGTCCTTGCGCACAGGGCCGGCCACTGTCGGTCGTCGGTCCGTTGGCATGTCTGGGATGCTGCTTCGGGGGACCCCTCTACAAGGCCTTGCGCACCGCCGTGCCCGAGCCGTTGAGGAGCTCGTTGATGAGCTGAGAAGTCTCCATCTCCAGCGAGCAGTCCAGATCCCGGTTGACTTGTTGCACGCGGGTAATCGCGGTGTGGAGTCCGGAGCGGTTCCCGCGCGCAGCTTCAAGACGCATCCAGTCCCGATAGAGGAGCTCGGCCGTGGTGTCGGCGTCGAGGCCGGTGGCGACGGCCTGGCGGGCGGCGCTGAGGTCGTGGTGGGGGCCTGAGGGGATGCGGTAGGTGGCCACGGTGTGCGCGACGTCGATGATCCGCGTGATCATTTCCTGGGCGTGGGGCTCGGCCCAGGGCAGCGGCCGGCCGCCGAACGGCTTGCCCCGCACCAGAGCGAGTGCTCTCTCCAGGTCGGTCAGGCCGGACGGGCCCAATGGCAGCGCGTGTTCGACGAGCTGGAGGAAACCGGTCCAGTCGCAGCGTACGCCGGGAGCGAGCCGGTACGGATCCTCGCCGGCCTTGCGGCGCGGCACGTAGAGGTTGCCGGCCGAGTCGCTGCCCAGGGAGCTGCGCAGGCCCTGCATCCGCGCGTTGAGGGTGCTCGTTGACCACGGGCTGACGGGATCCATGTCGGCACACAGCACGTCCGCGCTCCAGCCGGGCGACCTTCTTCCGCAGTTTCTCCAACTCCGCTTGCTCTGCTGCCTTTTTCGGCCGGGCCGCACTGGTACGCCGGTCGGTCAGGGTGGCCATCGCCCCGGCGTCCCGGGCGGCCCGCCACTCGATGATGTGGGAGTGATACAGCCGCTCACGGCGCAGGATCGCGCCTTTCTCACCGGTCGGGGCGGCGTCGTACTCGGCGACGATGCGCAGCTTGTACTCCGGGGAGAAGCGGCGGCGGGTCGGTCTGGGTGCCGGGTCCTGGGACTCGGCTATCGGGCCGTTCGTGCTGGTCATACGGGGTTGGACTCCTGTCTCGCCCAGGAAGGATAACCCGGCGCACCGGGTGTCTCACCAAAGACTGACAGGGAGGGGGCTGGGGCACGCTGTCGAGCTCGTCCGGGACTTCCTCCCAGGGTCCCTCGGCCGGGTGGGAGGGCTGTCCGGACACCTTCAGCGCGGTGGTGATCTGCAGGTAGGCGGTGTGTTCCAGGCGCTGCACCGTGATGTCGGTGCCGACATGGTCGAGGGTCTGTGGCTCGGTGAGGGAGGCGTTGAGGATCTCCGCCTCGGGGAAGCGAGAGGCCGCGGTGCTCGCCGGGGCGATAAGCGTGACGGGCACCGAGCCTGCCTTGTCGATGACGTCGGCGAACTGCCAGGCCGTGTCCTCGTCCAGGGCGGACGCGCACAGCAGCAGATAAGGCTGATACTGGGTTTCGGGCATCTGGTGCGCTTCCAGCAGGCGTTCGCTCAGATCACGCAGTGCGTGCGTGGCCTGGCGCATGTGGGCGATCCGTGCGGTGGGCAGCAGTTGCGGCAGGTCCTCGCCGAACCCCACGGTGACGACCTCGACGTCGGCCGCCCACGGACTCATCCCGAGTTCCAGGGCGAGCGAGGTGCACACCTCGGTGATGTGGACTGGGTTGCCGTCCAGCAGCAGCGCGGGCAGGGCTGTGAGGTTGAGCAGCAGCAAGTCGCCCGCCTCTGTGCTGCCGACGGTCACCAGCCCCGGATACGGTGCCGGCACATCGCGGGTGTCAGTTACCTGCGTAGTTGCAATATCAGAAGATCCTTGACCTGGGATACTGCAGTTCTATCGGTAGGAATGACAGGGGGCCAGTGAGCTGCGGAGACGTAGCCAGCTCTAACTTGATCATGCTTCTGAGCTGGGATGCGTAAAACTCAACTGCCGCCGGGAGCCCGCCAGTTACGCCCCACCCACGCGGTCACGGACGTGCGGTGAACCGCCCGTCGGGCCGCTTGTGCAGCCAGCCGCGGTCGGCGAGCTTGGTCATCTTCGCCCGCAAAGGCTCCAGCTTGCCGCGCACCGAGGCATCCAGGCCCAGCCGCTCACCGACCGCCCTGACCTGCACCGGGCCGTCGGCCTCCCGCACGATCGCCAGGATCTTGCGGTAATCACCGGGCAGCGCGCCCTCGTCCCCCACGTCACCGCGGTGCGGGATGAGCAGTACCGCCCGCCCGGCCACCTTCGCCGATACCGGAGCGACAGGGGCGGCCGCCTCGGCATCGGCCTGGGCCTGCTCGGCCAGGCGGTTCAACACCCGCTCCGCGAGCGCCAGTTCGTCCCGCTCGACCTGGACCTCTTGAAGCTGCTTGGCCAACTGGTCGGCAAGGGCGTCCAGTTCGCTCCGGCGAGCGGTGATCCACTGCCGCTCCTGCATCCCCGCACTCTCCCGCGTTCTCATGGCGTGCCGACCTGCTGACGGATCGTAGGCGGGGATCGATCGTGGGCGCATCCGAACCAGGCATACCGCCGGAACCGGACCCGCCCGATGATCTACGCCATGGCCATCGGCCGCCGACCGGCGCGAGTACCCAACTCGTCATCCACACCAGACCCGTGACCTGCGACTTCACGATGCACACCGCTCTGTGGTGGACGGGTAGTAGCAAACCGGCCGCGTCTCTTCCCTGGCAGATCCGATGCCGCGGCGGAGCGCCGAAGATCACCGATAAAGGCAAGCTCAGGAACCTGCGTTGAAGCACTCCCGGCCGGGTCGGCCGGCCGAGGGGTAGTAGCAGCACCGCAGTCCCGTGGCGTGTGCAGCGGCGGTCATGGTGGTGGTGACCATCTCTCCGGCCGTCGGCAGGGCAGTTGGAGCGGTGGCGGCCTGAGTATGCCCGTCAGGGCTAGTGATTTCGATACGGAAACCGCGGTGTGTGGGCCAGCTGCGTATCCACCCGGCGTGGCAGCTTGGGCTGAGGCGGATTTCCAGCCGGGTGCCGTCTGTCAAGGGACAGTAGGAACTCCCCACTGGCGGACAGTTAATCTCCCCGCTGGTGGACAGCGTTTCTCCCCGGTTGGGCAGTAGATCTCGGGGGG
>NZ_JBVHHL010000114.1:0-8544 GCF_055561075.1 Streptomyces sp. NPDC022910 | reverse complement strand
GCGGCGGTCCATACTTGGTCGTCCGTCCAGCCGTGTGCGGCCGGTCCCTCGTCCAGCCAGGCGGCGAGTCTGGCCTGCAGGTGGGGGCCGAGCCGGCAGTCGTAGCCCGGGGGCCCCTTGGAGCGCAGGGCCTCCCTCCCGCCCGCCTTCCAGGCATGGCGCCACTGGTAGACGGACTTCTCGCTCACCCGTAACTCCCGGGCGATCCACGGGACTTTCACACCCTCCTCGAAGAGGTCGACGGCCCGCATCCGTACCTCTTCACGGCGCTTGCGCTGCTCGGCGGTCAGCCCGCCCCCATCTGAGTACCGCATGCCTCCGGGGTACCAGCCAACGCGGACACCGTCACCAGGCCCGACGAAGACCCAGACCCTACGACGCCGAAGTCAGTAATCGTGCTGTTGCGACTGCCCTACCTCGCCGTGTCGAGCGTGTTCGCCTTCATACGGCTGCTGCCGATGAGCGCTGTGGACAAGGACATCGAGATTTTGACGCTGCGCCACCAATTGGCTGTCCTGCAGCGGCAGATCGACAGGCCGCGCGTCACCCCGGCGGATCGCGCTTTCCTGGCCGCGCTCCTCCACCGACTCCCCAGGTCTAACGCTGCGGCAGCTGCATCTTCTCGTCTCGCTGGAGACGGTCCTGAGGTGGCACCGTGACCTCATGCGCCGTCGTCACGCTGACGCCTCCCGTCGCAAGCGGCCTGGCAGGCCGCCGACCCGGCGTAGTATCCAGGCCCTTGTCCTGCGCTTGGCCCGCGAGAACAGTTCCTGGGGGTATCGGCGCATCCACGGCGAACTCGCCGTGCTCGGCATCAAGGTCGCTGCCTCCACGGTCTGGGAGATTCTGAAGCAGCACGGGATCGAGCCTGCTCCCGAACGTGACCGTCAGACCTGGGCTTCTTTCCTGCGCGGTCAGGCCCACGCGATCCTGGCCTGTGACTTCTTCACCGCGACCACACTGAAGGGGGCGACGCTGTACGTCTTCGCCGTCATCGAGCACGCCAACCGCCGCATCCGCGTCCTCGGCGCGACCGCCCACCCGACCGCGGACTGGGTCACCCAGGCTGCAAGGAACTTGGTGATGGACCTCCAGGACGCGGGCGCCACCGTCCGGCACCTGATCAGGGACCGCGACAGCAAGTTCACCCGCGCGTTCGACGCCGTCTTCGAGGCCGAGGGCATCGAGGTCGTCACCACCGGCATCCGCGTGCCCCGCATGAACTCGATCATGGAACGTTGGGTGCAGACCTGCCGGCACGAACTCCTCGACCGTACCCTGATCTGGAACCTGCCCCATTTACTTCACGCGCTGGGCGAGTTCGAGTCGTTCTACAACCTGCATCGGCCTCACCGCACGCTGCACAGCGCGGCGCCCCTGCGGCCGGTTCCCGAACCGATCACCGAACCGGCCCGACCGACCGCCTGGACGTCCATCGACGTGACCGACTCGGTGGCCTCTTCCACGAGTACGAACATGCGGCCTGACCTGCCCGGACGTAATAATCGGCACCCGCACCTGGAGACGCGAACTGACCACGGCCTTCCACCGGCTCGCCGCCCTGCCCCGCCCAGCCAGCTGACGGCTACCCGTCCTATCCGCCCACGACCTCAAGGACCCCCACCCGGAATGATCACTGGAGAGCGGTATGCCGGGAAACTGGCCTGTACCGTTCGGGAAGGGGCCGTCGGAAAAGGACCCGAGCCACGGGCACCTCGTCGGCGGCCTACTTCACTTGACGGGCGGGGGCTGGAAACGGAGCCTCATAGGCCACCGCGCCAGTCCCCGACCCTACTGAATCCTGATAGACCCGAACGGGCGAGAACGCGGTCACGGCCTGCGGGGTTGTGCGGGCATGGTTTTCGGGTGGAAGCGCAGTGGGGTGCCGGGCCGGGCCTGGGCGCAAAGGGCGAGGTCGACGGGGTCCAGGATGCCGATGACCGGGTAGCCGATAGTGGTGGGGTGGTCGTTGAGGAAGATCAGGGGACTTCCGTCAGAGGGAACCTCCACCGCGCCGGTGACGGTGCCCTCGCTGGGCAGCTCTGTGGTGCGACGGCGGGACAGTGCAGGACCATCGAGGCGCAGGGCGATGCGGTTGCTGGCGGAGGCGATGGTGTAGGTGGATTCGACCAGCGAGCGGAGGGCTTGGTCGGTGAACCAGTCGTGTCGGGGGCCGAGGATCAGGCGCACGTGCAACTCAGTGGGGGGCGCTGGGTAGGGGGCGTAGTCGATCACCGCAGGGCGACCGCTGGGTTCGCCCAACGGCAGGAGGTCGCCGTCGCGCAGCGGTGCGGGGCCGAGGCCGGACAGCAGATCGGTGGATCGACTGCCCAGGACTGGTTCCACGGCGAATCCACCGGAGACGGCGATGTAGGCCCGCAGCCCGCGGGTCGCGGTGCCGATAGTGATCGTCTGTCCGGGGTCAGCGAGGAAGGGCAGTCCCCAGGGGGCAGGGCGGCCGTCGATGTGTACGGAAGTCCAGGCGCCCGTGACGGCGAGGTGGCAGCGCACGCGCGGGCGCAGCGTGGGCCCGGTCAGGGTGGTCTCCAACGCGGCGGCGGTCTCCGGGTTTCCGACGAGTCGGTTGGCCAGACGCCAGGCGGGCACATCAAGCGCCCCTGAACGGGGCACGGCCAGGTGGGCCAAGCCGACGCGGCCGCGGTCTTGGACCGTGGTCAGTGGACCGGCGGACAGGATTTCAATCGTGCCGGTCACGGTGCGACCTCGACGAATTCGACCTGGGCTCCAGGGGTGAGCAGTGCGGCGGGTGTGCGCTGGGTGTCCCACAGGGCCACGGTGGTGCGGCCGATCAGCTGCCAGCCGCCGGGTGAGGAGCGGGGGTAGATGCCGGTGTACTGGTCGGCCAAGGCGACCGCGCCGGCCGGCACAGCCGAACGCGGGTTGGCGTGGCGCGGGACGGTGCGGCCGGGCGGCAGTCCGGTCACGTAGGCGAAACCGGGGCTGAAGCCGCAGAAGGCTACTTGGTGGCGGGCGCTGGTGTGGGTGGCGATCACCTCGCGGATCGTCATGTCCCAGTACCGGGCGACTGCGGCGAGGTCGCCACCGTCGTAGACGGTGGGCACCTGCACGAGCGCTCCGGGACTGACCTGAGCCGGCGGGATGTCCCAGGTGGCCAGGTCGCGGGCGAAGGCCGCGGGATCGGCCAGGCCGTCGAGCAGGATGGTGCGGGCGGCCGGAACGACCTCTTCCACTTCCGGTAGCGTTTTGGCTGCCCGGCGACGCTGGATCTCCGCGTGCAGGGCGTCCACAGCGGCGGCCTGGTCAAGTTCTACCAGCAGCGCCCGGGCGCCGACGAGCATCGTCTTCACGGGAGCAGGTCACCGCGCTCGCGGTAGGCTGCGATCAACTCG
This sequence comes from Streptomyces sp. NPDC022910, assembly GCF_055561075.1. Lineage (NCBI taxonomy): Bacteria > Bacillati > Actinomycetota > Actinomycetes > Kitasatosporales > Streptomycetaceae > Streptomyces > Streptomyces sp. NPDC022910. Next base: position 5,173 of record NZ_JBVHHL010000114.1, on the reverse strand, counting down.
GCTTCCGCGTCGTCCAGGTAGGCGGCCAGCGAGCGCTCGGCGGCGGCGACATCGCCGGCCTCGAGCAGCCGGCAGATCTGGTCGTTGCGGGCGAGGTAGGGCTCGTGGAAGCGCTGGGGGCTGTCCACTACGTGGAAGACCAGGCGCAGTTCGGCCAGTGCCCCGCGCATGAGGTCATTGACCCGCGGGCTGTCGGCTAGGCCGGCGAGCGCTTGGTGGAAGCGCAGGTCGGCGGTGCCCACGCCCCGCCAGTCACTGCGGGCGGCGGCGCCGGCACCGTCGTCGACGGCGGCGCGGACGGCCGCCAAGGCGCTGGGCGGGGCGTGGGAGGCCTGCCGTAGGGCGGCGCATTCGATCAGGCGGCGTAGCCGGTACAGGTCCACCACGTCCTCTTCGGACAGGACGCGGACGAACACGCCCCGGTTGAGCTCGTGGACGGCCAACCGCTCATGGCACAGCAGTCGGAAGGCCTCGCGCAGAGTGTTGCGGGAGACCCGCAGCGCCGCGCCGATGGCCTCCTCCGAAAGTTGGGTTCCCGGCAGCAGCAGGCCCTCCAGGATCCGGCTGCGCAATACGTCCGCCACCCGCTCGGCCGTGCTGGCGCGCTCCACCACTGCCCGGTCCTGCGCGAGTTGGGCCGTCCAGTCGACCGCCGCCTGGCTCTTCATCGACGCCTCCTTGGGTGTCCCCTGAGTCAATCGCACGGCGAGCATATATTCAATTGCCCTCTTGAATGATTGTTCAACGATACCTACAGTGCTGGGAGTCCGCTAGCAGCAGCACTGACATCCCTCGCTCAGCGGACCGGGCTCTTACAACCAGGCGCCGCTCCAGCGCCAGGGAATCGCCAAGCCAATCCACCCCAAAGGGGCAGCAACATATGACCGACATCACAGATGGGCCGCAGGTGCAGGGGGCGGACTGGGCCGAACGGCGCGAGGATTACGCCCTGCGCTATGTTCCCGCCAGCTATCGCCGGTGGGGAGCGGCGTCGCTGACCGGTGTGATGATGGGCGTCGCCACCGCGATGTTCTTCCTCGCCTGGGGCGGACAACTGGCCACCGCCTACGGCACGGTGAATACGTTCCTCGGCATGCTGTTCGGGGCCGTGTTCATCGGGGGTCTCGGCTTCTTCTTGGCCCGGATCGCCTCGGCCACCGGACTGGACTCCGACCTCATCACCCGGGGCTCCGGCTTCGGCTTCATGGGCTCGGCGTTCACCTCGCTGATCTATACGTTCAACTTCTTGATGTTCTTCGCCTTCGAAGGCACGATCATGGCCACCGCGATCCACAACCGCTGGCCCGCGGCGCCGCTGTGGGCGCTGTATCTGCTGATCGGCTTCGTCTTCATCCCGCTGACCTGGTGGGGATTGACGGTGATGAACTGGGTGATGTGGGTCACAATTCCCATCTATCTGGCGTTCCTGGGCTGGACCGTCTACCTGGCCGCCACCAGCACCACCGCACTGCCGTTCTGGTCCTACCAGCCGGCCCACCCCACCGCCCCGGCGGCCGGCCCGGCGCTGCTCCAGGTCCTTGCCGCGGTGCTGGCGTTGATCTCCCAGGCCACCATTGCCGCCGACGTCGGCCGTTTCATTCCAGCACATAAGCGCACCAGCGGAGCGCTCGCGGTGGGCTTCGTCTCCCAGCTGCTCACCTTCTGTGTGCTGACCATGCTGGGCGCCTGGCTCACCCTGTCCTTCCACGGCTCCACCAACCCGGGCGCCTACCTGGCCAGCCTGATGGGCGTTTGGGGAGTGCTGTTTGTGGTCGTCACCCAGTTGCGCATCAACGTGAGCAACGTCTACTCGGGATCCCTGGCCTACGCCAACTTCTTCTGCCGGGTCTTCCACTTCACCCCAGGTCGCCAATACTGGGTCGTCCTTACCACGGCGGGCGGCACCGCCTTGATGTTCGGCGGAATCTTCAGCCACCTCAACGCGGTGCTCACCTTCGAGGGCGTGTTCGTCATGGCCTGGATGATGGCCGTGGTCGCCGACATCACGATCAACAAGCGGCTGCTCAAGCTGTCCCCGACCAACTTCCTCTACAAGCGCGCGCACACGTACCAGTACAACCCGGTGGGCATCGGGGCCCTGGGTCTCGCGCTCGTGGTGGCCCTGCCACTGGCCTTCGGAGTCGCCGGACCGTTCGGCAAGACCCTCGCCCCATTTGTGTCCGGCCTCCTTGCCTTCGTCGCCGCCCCGCTGCTCGCCGCACTCACCAAGGGCCGCTACTACCAGCCGGCCACGGTGGCCCGCAACATCGACCCGGCCCTCCCGCCGGTCGGCGCCGGGGCCGCCGACAGCGCCATCGCCACCGTCGCCCCGGAGCAGCAGCATGCGGACTGCGTCGTGTGCCACCAGCGGTTCGAGCTCGCCGAGTTCGTCAGCTGCCCCTTCCACCGCGGGTCGATATGCTCGGTGTGCTGCGCGGCCGAGAAGACCTGCGGGGACCTGTGCAAGAGCCCGGAGGGACTGCGAGCCGGCGATCCGGTCCTGCCCTTGCTGACGGTGCGCCCCGCACCCGCGGGGAGCCGGGCATGACCGTGCTGGTCACCGGATTCGGTGCGTTCGCCGACAACACCGACAACCCCAGTGCCCTGCTCGTCCGCGAGCTGGACGGGCAGAAGCTCGGCGGCGAGTCGATCACCGGCGTAGTGCTGCCGGTGGCAACCGACCGGGTCGGCCCCGCGCTGGATGCCGCCGTGGACGCCGTCCGCCCCCACCTGGTGCTGAGCCTGGGACTTGCCCCGGGCCGCCCGGCCCCGGCGCTGGAACGCGTCGCGGTCAACGTCCGGGACTTCCCCATCCCGGATGTCGACGGCGCCCAGCCCATCGACGCCCCCGTCGTCCCCGGCGGCCCGGACGCCTACCTGGCCGCCCTCCCGCTCAAGGCGATCCTCGCCGCGTGGCGGCAGGCCGGTCTGCCCGGGTACGTCTCCAATACCTCCGGCACCTATGTGTGCAACCAGGTGTTCTACCTGGCCGCCCACCGCGGCCGCCTCGACGGCTTTGCCGCCGGGCAGATCCACCTGCCCTCCCTGCCCTCGCCCACCGACGCCGGCCCACCGCCCCCCTCGATGAGCCTGGAGCTGATGGGCCAGGCGGTCCGCCTGGCCCTCACCGTCGCGGCCGGCCACGCAGGGCCGGACCTGCCGCTGGCCGGCGGCGCCGTCAGCTGAACCCTCAGGAGAAACAATGATCGACCTCAACAGCGACCTCGGCGAGGGCTACGGCCCATGGACCATGGGTGACGACGACGCGTTGCTCGCCGTCGTCACCAGCGCCAACATAGCCTGCGGCTTCCACGCCGGAGACCCGACCATCATGCGCAGCACCGTGACGACCGCCACCGCCCGTGGCGTGGCCATCGGCGCACACGTCGCCTTTCCGGACCTGCGCGGTTTCGGCCGCCGCCGCCTGGACCTGCCCCCGCATCAGGTCACCGATGACGTGTTGTACCAGATCGGCGCCCTCGACGCCCTCGCCCGCGCCGCCGGCAGCAAGGTCAGCTACGTCAAGCCCCACGGTGCCTTGTACAATCAGATCGCCACCGACCCGACACTCGCCACGGCTGTCGTCACCGCCATCCGCGCCTACGATCCCACCTTGCCGCTCCTCACCCTGCCCGGCGCGGCCGCAGCCCAGGCCGCAGCCGCCGTGGGCATCCCCGCAGTGGCCGAAGGATTCGCCGACCGCGCCTACACCCCTGACGGCCACCTTGTACCCCGCCACCACCCCGACGCAGTCCTCACCGACCCCGAACAGGTCGCCGAACGCGCCGTGCGCATGGCCACCGAGCACACCGTCACTGCCATAGACGGACGCACCATCGATGTGCCCATCGCCTCACTGTGCGTGCACGGCGACAGCCCCGGTGCGGTCACCCTCGCCCACACCATCCGCGTCGCCCTCACCGCCGCCGGGGTCCCTCTCGCCCCGTTCACCGCGCTTGCGGGTGCCGATTAATCATCCGCCCTGCTCAGGCGGCAGGTTGGTACTCGTGGAGGGTTCCGCCGAGTCGATCTCGTCGGCGGAACTCCAGGTGCTTGATCTGTCTTGGTTCGGTGATCGGTTCGGGCAGCGGGCGGAGCGGAGCCGCCTGACCCAGGGTCCGGTGGGGTCGATGCCCTTTGTAGAACGACTCGAACTCGCGCAGGGCGTGGAGCAGATGGCGCTGGTCCCATATGAGGGTGCGATCCAGCAGCTCGCGTCGGCAGGTTTGTATCCAGCGCTCCGTCAGATGGTGGAGGCGACGACCTTGATGCCCAGCGCCGCGAGCTCACCGTGGATGCGCCGATACCCCCAGGAGCTGTTCTCGCGTGCCAGGCGAAGGATCAGGGTGCGGATCGATCGGACCGTGGGCGGGCGTCCGCGCCGCCTCGGTGCGCAGGTCCCGGCATGGCGTCGTTTGATCAGGTCGCGGTGCCAGCGCAAGATCGTGTCGGGGCGCACCAGCAGCAGGAGTTGGCGCAGCATGTCCATCGGGAGCGGTGGAGCAGGCTGGCGAGCAGCGCGCGGTCGGTGTCGGTGAACGCAGGCTTGCCGACCTGGCACTGCAGGACCAGCAGCTGGTCCCGCAGCGCCAGGATCTCGATGTCTTTGCCCCGGTCGCTCATCGGCAGCAGCCGCAGGAGCGTGAAGGCGTTGGTCACGGCGAGGTAGGCCAGGCGCAGCAGCACAACAGATCATGATGCCGCCCGACTGCCGTCCACGTGAACAACACGGGCACGAGCGGCACGGCAGCAGAGGGCGATGTCATCGACGATCAAGCTTGTGACCTGGCCCGATGATTTATCGGCACCCGCACAGTCATCAGCCCGCTGACGTGCGCGGATGATTAATCGGCACCCGCAATGTCTCGACTCCGGCTACCCCTCGGCCGAGCTCATCGGCAGCGCGGCCCGTGGGCGCATCACCATGGTCACCCCCGCCCTGCTCGACCACTCCCCGCAGGCCAAGGCCGCCGCCGGCTACGACAAGAGCGCCTTGCGCATCGACTGGAAAGCCCGCCAGGTCCGCTGCCCGCAAGGTCGCACCAGCGCCGGCTGGCACCCCGTCGCCCAACACGGCCGTGACCATCCCCTCGTAGCGTGGAGCCCGTGATTGCAGGGGAAGTTGGGATTCATGGGGTCCAAGAAGAAGCCGCCGTACGACGCCGAGTTCCGT
>NZ_JBVHHL010000113.1:0-8977 GCF_055561075.1 Streptomyces sp. NPDC022910 | reverse complement strand
CTCAACCAACTCGGTTACCAAGTGACCCTCCAAGCAGAAGGAGCTGCCTGACCAGCGACTACGGACACGGGACGGGGGATTTTCGAATCAGGCGATGGCGTGGAGGGGTCGTGTCGTACAAGCCGTGCGGCTGGGGTCAGGCGTCCGCACTGCTGCCGCGGCTGGGCACGCTGGGACCCGGGTGGTCCAGGATCGCGGCGCTGAGGCAGCCGAGTGCCAGGACGATCGCGAGGGTCCGTACGACATGAGCGATCTGCCAGCGGTCGCGTACGCGCGCCCAGTCCGCGGGGGGAGCCTGCACATTCCAGCTCAGCTCCTCGACATTGATGGGCCCGTTGACCGCAAGGGAGACCAGCAGGGCCAGCAGGAGCAGAACGAGGGCGATGGCCGCCGGCCGCCAGGTGGGGCTGTGCGCCTTGCGCGTGTAGAGGACAAGCATCCCCACGGCGACAAGGGTCGATACGGTGACGGCGCCGATGTACCAGGTGAAGAAGGCGAACTCGGCCTGTCGCACGCGGACGTACGCCGGGCCGTTCAGCCGTCGAAGCGCCAGTTCGAGAAAGAGCACGGTGACGGCGACCCCCGCCAAGATCCCGCAGCACAGCAGGCTCGCGTATCGCGCGGTCTTCACAAGCGCGGCATTCTGCATCGCATACTCCCTCGTGGGACTCAGACCCTCCTTTCGACTTGACGGCCACTGTCGTCCACGTGTGACAGCATCGCGGCCACGGCCTGGTGACCTGGTGTCGTCGCCCGGAGCATGAGCCGTGAGCGTCGTCCAGGCCGGGGCGGCGCGGCGCGGGCGAGGAGGAGGGCGAGCCGGTCGGCGCCGACCGGGGCGCGGGCGTGCAGCGCGTGGAGAGGAAGCTTCAGCGTCTCAACGTCGGGTGGCGGCGGCTTCAGGACCAAGGATGGTCGGGCGCGCCGTCGACGCGCTGGACGCCATCATCGTCATCCATCCAGCTTGAGCGTGTGGCAAGGAATGACAGGTCCTCTCCGTCACGGTCTGTCATATTGTGCAGCCTTTCGCCTTCTTTGACCGTAAGCGCAGTGAACCACGAAGTCAGGTTGTCATTGCCGGTCGACCAGTTGACGTACTCGTGGAAGCGATAGAACCAGTAGGTTCCGCAAGAGGCGCACTGTTGTAGGGACTCCATGTCATGGGTCGACTCGTACAAGGTGCGCAAGACGCGAAGCTCAGGGCTTTGACAGCAGTCGATGTACTGTGGCGTCTCCACGAAATCCTTGATCCTTTGCATGGCCGATCGTTCCTGCCGGCAATCCGTCCGTGGCACAGCGAGGTGCACCCACCTCCACGCTGCGAGCCACCACGATGGAGGGTAGCTGTGGTGTCGCCAACTGGGATCGTGTCAGTACTCGAAGCCGACACGGTGGACGCGTCACGCACTGCCGTTGATGACCGTCCGACGCGATGGCGAACCAGGTTCGACGATGCGTGTTTGCTGGTCGCAGGCAGGCTCGCGCCGCCAGGCCAGAGCACTCCGGAACACCTGGACCACATTGCCGGACTGTCGGGTCCAGACGGGAATCCGTACGCGCAGCCGCCGGAGGACTACCCGAGGCTGTGGCGTGAGACGCCGGTCTGTGCGTGGGACAGCCAGGCCCGGAGGGCAGTGACGTACGAGCCGGCAGAAGCGTGCTGAGGCCCGGCCCAGCCGCCCACGACCGGGCGGCTGGACCGCTGCGGAAAAACAGGGGTCTTCCGTTTTGGCTGGCGGAGGCGTACGTTCCGCTTACCCCGCGACGGCGCCCATCGAGGCGCTGGGCCCGCCGGTTCCGGGACGGCGGGCCGCGCGGGGGCCAACTTGCCTGGGCGCGGCCTTGTCTCGTCAGAAGGTGCTCGCTGCCCGGGCGCCGGTACCACTCACGCAGAGCGGTCACCCGCGCACGAGGAGATCTCCCTGACCATGAAGAAGGACCCGCGAGCGCGCGTCTGGGCCGCGACCGATGACGTGGAACTCGTCCGCACCCCGACCGACAGCCCCTGGCTGAACCGCATCGAAGCCCAGCTCACCGCCCTGCGCTACGTCGCGCTGGACGGCGCCGACCATGCCGGCCGCAAGGAGCAGGGCAACATGATGCGCGGCTCCGTCATCCAGCGGTACAACCACGCCGCCGACGAACGCCTACGCGAGGTGATCAACAGGACGAACGTCGCGGCAGTAGGACTAGGTCGCCGAGAAGCGACGGCCGCCTCGGCGTTCGGAGCCGCGGCCGCCGGTGCCGGAGGCTCCGCCTGTGGCTCCGCCGGCCCCTGCCCGGCGGCCGGATCCGCGGACAACCTTGCCGGAGGCAGCGCTTGTCGCCGCACCGGCTGCGGCCCGGCGGTCGGAACTGCGGCCGCCCGTGCCAACGGCACCACCCGTGGCCCCGCCGGCACCCGCCCGGCGGGCGGAACCGCGCCCGCCTGTTGCGGAAGTGCCGTCGACCGCTGCCGCACCGGCTGCGGCCCGGCGGTCCGAGCCCCGGCCCCCGGTCCCGGTGGCAGCACCTGTCGCCGCTCCGGCACCGCCGCCGTTTCGGCGTCGGCCGCCGGACCGCCTGCCGGGCTTGGTGCCGGTCCTCTGGTCCGGGCGGGACGCCGTCGATGTCGCCGGCTGGGGGACCTCGATGGTGACGGCCACGCCGGAGGGCTCGCGGGCGCCGGTGATGGTGGCCAGTTCCGCGTCGCTCGACGTGATGCGGGCCGCCCGGGGGCGGACGCCGGCGTCCGACATGAGCCGGGTGACGTCCCGTTTCTGGTCGGGCAGGACCAGCGTGACCACGCTGCCCGAACCCCCGGCGCGGGCCGTGCGGCCGCCCCGGTGGAGATAGTCCTTGTGGTCGGTGGGGGGATCGACGTTCACGACGAGGTCGAGGTCGTCGATGTGTATACCCCGGGCCGCGACGTTCGTCGCCACCAGTGCGGTGACATGGCCGTTCTTGAACTGTTCCAGGGTGCGGTTCCGCTGCGGCTGGGAGCGGCCTCCGTGCAGCGCCGCCGCGCGGACACCGACGGCCAGAAGCCGCTTGGTGAGCCGGTCAGCGGACCTCTTGGTGTCCAGAAAGAGGATGACCCGGCCGTCACGGGCCGCGATGCGCGTGATGACGGCCTTCTTGTCGGTCTCGTCCTGGACGTGGAGCACGTGATGCTCCATGGTGGTCACCGCCCCCGCGGACGGGTCCACGGAGTGCACGACGGGGTCGGTCAGGAACCGCTGCACCAGACGGTCGATGTTACGGTCCAGGGTGGCCGAGAAGAGCATGCGCTGTCCGTCGGGCCGCACCTGCTGGATCAGCTTGGTGATCTGCGGCAGGAAGCCCATGTCGGTCATCTGGTCGGCTTCGTCCAGCACCGTGATGCGTACGCTGTCGAGCACGCAGTCTCCACGTTCCACCAGGTCGTTGAGCCTGCCGGGACTGGCCACGACCACCTCGGCGCCGCGTCGGAGAGCACCGGCCTGCTTCGTGATGGACAGCCCGCCGACCACGGTGGCCAGCCGGAGGTTCACCGCCGTCGCGTAGGGAGTCAGCGCGTCCGTCACCTGCTGGGCGAGTTCGCGGGTGGGCACCAGCACGAGAGCGAGGGGTGCCTTGGGCTCCGCGCGCAGTCCGGCCGTGCGGGCCAGGAGCGCCAGCCCGAACGCGAGGGTCTTGCCGGAGCCGGTGCGTCCCCGTCCCAGGAGGTCACGACCGGCGAGCGAGTTGGGCAGCGTGGCGGCCTGGATGGGGAAAGGGCTGATCACGCCTTGCGCGGTGAGGGTTTTCAGCAGCCCCGCAGGCATATCCAGACCGGCGAAGTCCTCGACGGCGGGAAGTGCGGGTGTCGTGCTTTCCGGCAGCCGGAATTCCCTCGGCGACGGCGCGGACGGTGGGGGCGACGAGGCGCGCCGGTTCGACTTCTGGGGCCTGCGGGACATGCAAATATTGCCCTTCTGGAAACAGCACAAACCGGGGTCCGCACCATGACGGTGCGGACCCCGGTGAGCGGATACGCGTCCGGCGATCAGGCGGGGACGATGTTCTCCGCCTGCGGGCCCTTCTGGCCCTGCGTGACGTCGAAGGAGACCCGCTGGCCCTCCTGGAGCTCACGGAAGCCCTGGGTCGCGATGTTCGAGTAGTGAGCGAAGACGTCGGGGCCGCCGCCGTCCTGCTGGATGAAGCCGAAACCCTTTTCGGCGTTGAACCACTTCACGGTTCCCTGTGCCATGACCTTCTCCTTCTGTAGGCAGAGGCCCCATCCGGAGATGCCGGAAAAACAAATAATGCGCCCGAAGGAGAAACATTCCCGTCAGGCGCACATAGGTTCATGGGTACCACAACTGCAACTCCGAAACAGTAGCACAACTCGGCGGCCCGTGGTGGATCACCGAGGCGCGCCCGGGTTCGACAGGGGCCTTTCGGTGATCGTGACGTTCGCGGTACGGAGTCCGAACCGGCCGCCGCGGCCCCTCGCGGGTGGTGGCCGAGGGCGATCGCTGCGCCGTCGACGGCTGCGTACGCGGACGTGGTGGATGCGGGCACGCGGGGTGAGTCCGTGGTCCCGTACCCGGTCCGCGCCGGTGAACGTCACCTCGGCGATCTTCGCCACGGGCGCGTCCCGCGCGGACAGCAGCACCCTCTGGGCCCGTCGCCAGGTCACGACCGACCCAGTTCCTCCTACGGACGATGCGCGGGAGGGGCTGTTCCTGGTCGTCGTCGAGCTCACGGACGCGCACTCGTTCTGCCATCCGCACAGCCTGGCGACACCAAGCCGCCCGGAGCAGCATCCATGGGTTACGGCGCTGGTGAAGGCGATGCCGATTCGAGCGGGAGCGCAACGGGGCGGCGGTGGCGAACATCAGCTTGGGAAGCGATGGCGCTTGGGTGGCCTCGTAGCCTCTGCCCCCGCGTGGCGAGGGCTTGTACGCGTGGTGAGAGGCACACGGCCTCGCGTCGGGAGCACCTGCGCTTTTTCCTCACGCCGCCTCACGTCGCCAGACGTGCGTACAGGATCGCCGCAGGCAGCAACCCGCCGCGGGCGAACGGGGGATGACGGGGTGTCGCAGTCGCCCAAGCCCACCGGCGGCTTCGGTGGGCTTGGGCATGGCCGATTCGCGGTCGATTCGCGGTCGGTTCGCGGATTCAGATCACGCTGAAGAAGTAGTCGTAGGCGGCCAGTTGGATGCCGGAGCGGGTCGTCGCGTGGACCTGGAGGTCGTAGAAGCCGTCCGAGGCCGGCGTCCAGTCGATGCTCGCGGTGTGGTGGTCGCCCGCGGCCACCGTGACCTCCGGGTCCCCGTTGAAGGAGTACGTGTAGCTCACGACGCCCTTCACCTTCGGCGTGAACGTGAAGGTGCCCGTGACGCCCAGACCACCGCCCGAACCGTTCTCGGGGTAGACGTCCGAAGCGACGGTTGGAGTGGTGTCGTAGCCGATGCCCCACGATGCCGAGTCGCTGACCCAGCCGTTCGCGCTCTTGCTGGTCACCCGGAGAGACTCGCCGTAGATGCCGTCCAGCGCGAGCTTCACCTTCGCCGTGCCGTCCGCCGCAGCCGCGACGTCGATGGTCTTGTCGCCGCCCTGACCGCCGATGGTCTGCACGGAGTAACTGACGACCGGGCTCGTCGACTGGAGCGCAGGATTGGGCCGGAGCGTGAACGTGGTCGGCTTGCCGAACTCGGGCGAGGGGACGGCCGGAGTGACGGTGGGCGCCGTGGAGCCGACGCGGAACGTGTAGCTGGTGGTCGCCGACCCGTTGTAGGCCCGGTCCAGGCTTCGCACCCACAGGGTCATCGGACCGGCGCCGTTCGGTGGGACCAGGCTGAGCGTGGCCGAACCGCCGGGGGCGTCGGCGCGCGTGAAGTATCTCGGGTCCGAGTACGGGTCGACGGGCTGTGGAATGCCGTGGTCGCCGATGTTGGTACCGATGACCGGGAGATCCTGCTGCCAGGAGAACTCGAACCCGGTGACATCGTCGACGCCGTTGGCGCTCAGCGTGAACTCGACCGGCTCGCCGCCCTGGTTCCACTCGTCCGGCGGGTAGTTCGGTGAGGAGACGGTGGGTGCGTTCGCCGGGCGGGTGTTGTCGATCGTGACGTAACAGGGAGTCGACCAGTCCGAGGCCGCGCCCCCGGCTGCCGTCTGCGCCCGCCACGCGTAGGTGTGCCCGTCGGCGAGCACGTCGGCGGGCAGGGTGCCGGGGGACTCGAACCCGGGGCTGGCGTAGTTGCGGGTGACCGTCGTGGTCTGCGTCGGGTCTGCGACCGGCCAGACCTGATACTGCACGGTGACCGGGGAGTTGTCGGTGGTGTCGGTGGTCCCGGGGATGCCCTCGACGACAAGGCCGTTGCCGGCCCAGAGGTACGTGGGCCGGTCCGCGTCGGGCGAGCAGCTCCGGTTGCCGTTGAACAGCTGTGTGGGCGTGGTGGGCGTTCCGCCGGCCGCGCTCGCGGGCGACGCGGCGGCGGCCAGTGCCAGGCCGAGGGTTCCCAGAGAAGCGAGGACGGCACGCGATCGCGCGCCGAAGGACATGGTCAAGTGGTCCCTCCCGTTTGGGTGCCCGCATACGGTGCCCTGATGCGCACTGGTGTACGGGCGGCGAGGGGATCGTATGGGGTGCCGCGGGCCGACGCATGAGAATTATGAGGGTTGAGCGAACCGCGTGGGCCTTGCCGATCGGACAGGAGGTCGTGCCATCGGTTCGGCCTTTGACCGGCTGCGCCGATCACGCGTTTCCCTGCGGCGAGGCAACCGACGCGTGGGTGGGTGGCCTGGTCACGCCTGCGGCTGACCGGCGCCGAGACGGCGACCGTCAAGGAGCAGGCGGCCGAGCGGCGCATCGCTGCCGTCGCCGCCAGATGGACGTCCTCGCCGACCGGTCTCAGGCCCCGCTGACGCCTCATGGTCCACGCCGGTGCCTACCGCCCCTGCGCCTCGAGGAACTGGCCGGATTCCGTCGCCGAGACGCCGACGTCGACGCACTGAAGGAAGGTCACGGTCCGCCGCGCCGAGCCGGAACGTACGAACGGCCGCCGCGAGCCCGGCGACACCGAGCCGGAAGCCGGTACCCGGACCTTTCACCTCCCCGAGTTCCTCCGCCCGGAGCTGCGGTTCCCCCTGGTGCTGTACGCAGGCAAGGGTTCCGAGGATCTCGTCTTCCTCGGCGAAGGCGGAGCCCCCTTCCGCTGCAGCACATCATCAACCATCTGGCACGATCTGGAACGCGACGACTGATCACCACACACCAAAGAGGCCCGGGTCTCTGACCTGGGTCTTCTCCATGGAGCGGGTTGTCGACCGTGGTTGTCCGCTCTGTAGGGCACGCCAAGGGCGCACAGGCCGAGAGGAACGGCCCCCCGGCGCGGGAGGCGGCACGCCCTGGGCGGGGAGCAGAAGGAGGGATCAGGAGACGGTGAAGTCCTGGACGACGGCGTTGACACTCCTGCCGGAGCCGTAGTGGCCGAGTGCGATCAACCGGAGCTCGCAGGAGCCGGTGCTCGTGGGGCGCCAGGTGATGGTGCCGGTGTCGCCGTCGAGCCGCTGGTAGCCCCCGGATGTGTGGGCCCGCGACAGGGCTGTTCCGCCCCGGCCTTACCGGTCAGGACCGGTCGCGCGCGGCCCGTCGGCCTTCGACGGCACGTGACCTCGGCCCGGCCTCTGCCTCGCGTGGGGGTCCGGCGGGGTAGCGGCACCGTGCTTACTGGCTGCGCACGCATCGCGCGACTGCCCGGGGCCTCCTCGGCGGCCTGGCTGGTGCGGCAGCCGTCACCGGTGAAGTCCGGGTCGGCGCTCTTGCCGAGGGCGTCGGCGTCGGCTGCCGCCCTGACGTGCAGCTACGCACGCGAAGAGCCGCCCGCCACGGGGGAACCAGGCGGGCGGCACGGGCGGATTCGTGGGCATGACACAGCCTTCGCACCGCGGCCCAGCCCGGTCCGTGCGAAGGCTCGAGGGCAAAACAGTCCCCGGTAGTGCTGCGCGTGTCCTGGAGCTCCAGTCGTCACTGTCGCACCGGTATCGCGCCGGCTTGCCGGGGGCCTGAACCACATCCTGTCCAAGTCGCTCCATCGACTAGACGTCCTCATCGACTTTGAGACTCTTTCGGTGTTGTGGCCTAGTAACAACAGTGCTCCTGATATGCCCAGAGTCAATAGGTTTTGGGTAAATTTTCCAGCATCCGGCAGACGAAGGCCTCCGTGATGGTGGGCAAGAAATCGAATACGCGCTCGAATTAGGCGCCTCGTCGAGCGGCCAGCCGACGGTCTCGCTCTTGGCGATCTGATCTTGGACGAACGCGAGGTCGCATCTATCTGCATCTACAGCGCGACACCGTGCGGGAGGCCGGGCCCGCACCGAGCACCGGGCCGGTTGGCCCGCAGCAGCCCACGTCCGGCTGGACCTGACCGTCGCCCGGGCGCACCGCCCTCCTTCGCGCCCGACCGGAGAGGGCGCCGGGCTGATGCCGGTGACGGGTGCCCCCCAGCAAGCCCCATGTCGCCGGGAAGCGCTCTCCAGGCGAAGAGGCGTAGCTGCTCGTACCCGGCCGTCCGCGTCCAGGGCCACGGCGTCGTTTCGCAGGCGGGTGGGTGCTGCTGGCGGAGGCGGCCCGCCGGATCGGCCCGGATGCCGAACTGTCGGCCGACCCCGGTCGGTAGGCCACGGACCAATTACTCGACAGGCCAACGGTTCGACCGATCTCCCGCACCGGGGGTGTCTCCGGGAACGGGCAGACCCAGAGGAGCTGCCTGAGGACGTTGCCCATGCCTACGGCTACTTCGGGATAACCCTGTGCGGTACAGGGCACGATGGCCTGACCGCCTCTCCGTACCCGTGGGGGCCTGACTGGGGCAATGCCTGCCAAGCCTGCAAGGAGGCCGCTGCCGTCATTGATCAGCGCTGGCCGTTTGAGGTGCCCCGAAGTTTCCGGACAGGGACCCAATAGGATCTCTACGTAAGGAAACGAGAGGCAAGACGTGGCACCACCCAGTAAGTACTCGCC
>NZ_JBVHHL010000112.1:0-9945 GCF_055561075.1 Streptomyces sp. NPDC022910 | reverse complement strand
GAGTACTTACTGGGTGGTGCCACGTCTTGCCTCTCGTTTCCTTACGTAGAGATCCTATTGGGTCCCTGTCCGGAAACTTCGGGGCACCTCACACCGCCGGGGGATTTGTGCTCTGCGGATACGTGGCTGCCACGGCACCGGTCAGGGCGCCGCTGACGAGTAGCCGCAGCACGCTGGCGACGCAATATGCCTTCCAGCCGGGTGCGGGCAGGTGCTCCTCGTCAGGCCGTACATCAGCTCTGCGCTGGGGCGGATCAATGGTGTCTGACTGGACGTTCCACGGCATCTGACGGTGCCACTTGATGGCCTTGACGATGTCGACAGCCTCCATGGAGGCGCCGCCAGCCGCCCCCACCAATGCCGCCATGAACCAATCCATGATCCGGGGTGTTCACGAGTAGGGCTGACCAGGGCCGAGCAAGGCCGAGTGAAGATCGCTTCCCAAGTTGTCGGAGATCGCTTCCCGAGCCGTTCCCACGCGGATGATTCCCGTCCGGGCAGACGGCAACGTCACACGAGCAGCGCCCCGGCGGGGTGGACCGTGTTCTCGGCCGCATGCAGTGAGAGCGAGGACTCCGCAGCCCGAGGTCTTCGCTCCCGGTGCTGCGGAGTCGACCGACAGCCGCGCTGCGATGTCGTCCGCGTAGGAGGTGTCGGGGATCTGGAGATCCTCCTTGACCTGACGGTACCGGGCAGCGAACGCCTCGGAATCCGTGGGGCTCACGCCGTCGAAGGCATCTTCGGGGAATCCGTCCTGGTGCGGCAGGAGGTAGCCGGATTCGGCCGGGTGCGCGGGTTCATCGTCGCCGTCCTCGTCAGCGTCGTACGCGTCGTAGTGGCGCACGACTTCTCCGCCTTCAGCGATGCACCAGGCGGTCCAGTCGTCACCGCAGCTCATCCCGTACGACTGGACGGACCCGAAACGGTGGCTGAGGTTGGTGCCCCGTTGTCGCACGACGAGGGCGAGGGCCTCGTCCCGGTCGTCTGCATCCTCGATGCGGTGGGTGTCCTGGGAGGAGTCGCCGAAGACCAGCGTCCAGCCGTCCAGGGCGGGCTGACGAAGACGCGGGAGCAGGCCCCACCGGCTGTCCGCCGGCCCCAGAGACGACACGTCTGGGGATACTTCGGCAGCCACTGGCGCTCCATGCGCGCCAGCGGACCGTCCATCGGGGGGATCAGTGGGTGGGGTAGAAGGCGTTGATCTCCTCCAGGACCCGCTGAGGCCGCTCTTCCAGCAGCCAGTGCCCGGCTCCGTCGATGTCGGTGCCGGTGGCTTGGGGGGCAGCGTCCTTGACGGCTGCAAGCAGCGGGTCGATCAGGCCGTCCTGAGAGAGCAGCCGGACCGGGATAGCCAGGGGCTCAGCCTCGAGCCGCTTGTTGTCGATCTCGTCCTGCTCCCAGGTGCGGTAGAGCTCGAACCCGGCGTGCAGTACCTGGGAGCGGGAGTACACGCGGACGTACTCGGCCACGGAACGCGGCGGGACGGGCTCCTTGACGTGTGACTGAGTGGGGTAGAAGTAGCTGAAGAACTGCTGCTCGCGCCCCCCCACCAGTTCCTCGGCCAGGGGCTTCTGCACGTTGAAGGTGAAGTGCCAGGACAGCGGCGCGACCGCGGCCCACGTCAGGTTCTTGCCGACGAGGGGGAAGTCCATGAGGAACAGTCCGGCCGCCTGCTGTCGGTACTCGGCGGCCAGGGCGTAGGCGACGCCCACGCCGAAGTCGTGAGCCACGAACTGAACGTCCTGCTGGTGGCCCAGACGGTCGAGCAGCAAGTGGACGTAGCGGGCCATGGTGGTCTTCTTGTAGTTGTCGAGCTTACCGGTGGTATCTCCCATTCCGGGCAGGTCGACGGCGATGACAGTGCGGCCGGGCAGCAGTTCGGGCATGATCCCGTGGAACTCATACCAGCTCTCGGGCCATCCGTGCAGAAGTACGGTGGTATTGGGTCCGTGGCCGCCGATAACGTAGTGCATCTGCACGCCGTCGACGGTGGTGAAGCAGTGCCGGAACTGCCGATTGAAGTCAGCGTCGTGCTGGGTCGCGGCGTCGAAGTTCTTGCTGAGGGGCTTCTCCGGTGCGACGCACGCGGGTGCCGTGCTCACGGTGGGGGCGGGGGCTGCTTCGGCGACGGTGTCGCTGGCCTGGGTGGCCATGGTGACCAGAGTGACGACAGCGGCGAACAGGAGGATGAGGTGCTGGGTGAGCTGTCGTGGCCTGCGGTGTTGTGAGGCTGCGTTCATGGTAAAAGCCGTCTCTGAATGGAGTGGAAGAGGTGTCGCGCCGGCTGTGCGGCGCTTCTGGGTCGTGGAATCTCGGGTGCAGGGGTGGTGTTGGTTGGCGGGCACGCGGGTGTGAGTAAGGGCTGTGGCGGACAGGGCGCCAGAGGAGCAAGCGGAGCGCGGTGTTTGTGTCGCGTCACGGGCGTGCTGTGCCCAGCCATGTGGGCTCCCTGCCGCGTGCAGAAGGCAGGGTGGTGGCTCAGTGGGCCAGAGGAGCGAGGTCCCGCCACTCGCGCAGCGGAAACCCGGACCGGCCACTGATGACATGCAGTGCCACGTGGTCAGCTCCCGCGTCGTGCTGGGCACGGACGCGTTCAGCGATCGTGTCAACATCACCCCAGGCCACGAAGGCATCGATGAGCCGGTTGCTGCCGCCGTCGGCAAGGTCGTCCTCGGTGAAGCCCTGGCGGAGCAGGCTGCGGGCGTAGTGGGACATCGTGAAGGCGGGGGCGAGGAACCCGCGTGCGGTGTTCCGGGCCTGGTCCGCGTCGGTGCTGAGCACGACGGCCTGATAGGGGCTGAGCAGCGCCTTGGGGCCGAGCAGGGTACGGGCTTCGGCGGTGAACTCGGGTGTCACCAGGAAGGGATGGGTACCGGCGCTGCGTCGGCCCGCCAGTTCGGTCAGTTTCGGCCCCAGCGCAGCGATGATGCGCTCGTCGGCGGGTACGGGGTCGGGTGCCTGGTCGAGCTGGTCGAGGTATGCGTCCATGGCAGCCAGCGGGCGATAGATACCTCCTGCTTTGCGCGCTGAAGCGGCGTCGCTGACACCGAGGCCAAGCATGAACCGCGGGCCATAGGCGTGTCGGAGGCGAGCATGTCCGGCAGCCATGTCGGAGGCTGGGTAGCCCCAGATACCCAGTACGCCGATTGCGACGGCAGCGTTGCTGGTCGCCCGCAGTAGCCGCTCCGCGTCGCCAAGGATGTCTCCGCTGGCCAGGCCTGGGATCCACAGAGCTCCCCAGCCGTGCTGGTCCAGCTCTGCGGCGACGTCATGCACTTCCGGGGGATTCTGGGTGCGCAGTTCCACGCTCCACAGGCCGGTTCGCCCGATGAACATGGCCGTCTTCTCCATTCTGTTTGATCTTCTGTTCGATCTGTGGCGGTCGTCGAACGTTCCGGGGGCCTGACCGTGAGCGGGCCTCGGGGCGATCCCGATTTACATGACATGTCAATTAATGGCGTGTCATGCAATGAGTGCGGTATCACGCTCTCCTGGTCAGGTTCAGGCGATGACCCGGGTGAACGCCCTGATCTCCTCGACGAACAGGCGGGGTTGCTCGAAGGCGGCAAAGTGTCCACCTGCTGGGATCTCGTCGTTGAAGTAGGCAAGATCCTTGTAGGCACGCTCGGCCCAGACGCGCGGGGTGCGGACCAGCTCTCCGGGGAAGACACTGACCCCCACCGGCACGTCAAGCTCGGCCAGTTGGTGGTCGGCCCGGTAGAACTCCCAATACAGCCTCGCCGAGGAGGCGCCGGTTCCGGTGAACCAGTAGAGCGAGATGTCGTCCAGCATGTCGTCGTGTGTCAGAACGCTCTCCGGGTGTCCGTCGGTGCCGGTCCAGTCGACGAACTTCTCGTAGATCCAGCCGGCCTGTCCCGCAGGTGAATCGCTCAGGGCGTAGCCGAGGGTCTGCGGGCGGGTGGCCTGCTCCTGGAAGTATCCGGAGTACCAGAGGGCGAACTGCTGTTGTTGCGCCAAGACCGCTTGTTCGGCAGGTGTGGGCTCACCGTCGGTAAGGGCGGTGTTCGTCAGCAGGTACTCAGGGAAGTTCAGGTGGACGCCGAGCAGGCCGTCCGGCCGAAGCTTGCCCAGTTGCGTGGCGACAGATCCTCCGGCGTCGCCGCCCTGGACGATGTAACGGTGATACCCCAGACGGGTCATCAGCGTCGCCCAGGCGGCAGCGATGCGTTCGGGCGTCCAGCCGGTCACCGTCGGCTTGTCGGAGAACCCGAACCCCGGCATCGAGGGGATGATCACATGAAAAGCGTCAGCGGCGGTGCCACCGTGAGCAGTCGGGTCGGTCAGCGGGCCGATAACCTTGAGGAATTCCACCACGGAGCCAGGCCAGCCATGGGCCAGCACGACAGGCAGCGCGTCAGCGTGCCGGGAGCGCACATGGAGGAAGTGGATGCCGAGACCGTCGATCTCGGTGCGGTACTGGCCCAGGGAGTTCAAGTGGCGCTCCAAGCGGCGCCAATCGTACTGGGTCCTCCAGTACTCCAGCAGGTCCTGCATCCTGCCGAGCTGAGCCCCTTGGGAGGTATCGGTAACCGTCTCACGTTCCGGCAGCCGAGTTTGAGCCAGTCGGCGGCGCAGGTCGCGCAGCATCGCCTCGGGGACGTGGACGTTGATGGGAGCGATATGCCTGGTCGCCACAGGCAGGATCAGCTGACCACTGTCCTCGGCATATGCCTGGGAGGGGTTGGCCATGAACGCGGCAGGCGCCGCGGCCAACACGCCGGCGGCACTCGCGCCCCGCAAAAAGCCGCGCCGGGACGCTCGGGGTATACCCGCGCGTGCTGCCGACGGCTCGTTCGGAGAAGGCTGGGAGAACATCGTTCACTCCAAATGTAGTGCTCACGACAGAGAAGGCGACAGAACCGAGAGAGCCGCCGGACACCGTGGATCGTCTGTCCGGCAGGACCCTGGCGCGCCCGCTTGGGGCTGTCGGCAGTTGGCTCCGGCTGAGACAGCCAACGGCAGCGGGGTGTCGAGCGTGCACCCTCCGACGACTACTGACGCCGCTTGGAACCTTCGACACGGGCTTCACGGTCCCCACGAACACGGCGATCCTGAGGTGGTGCAGCAGTTCGGGGGTGCGGAGTTTGCCGCAGACAGATTTACATGACATGTCAAGCATTGATCACTCACCGCCACGCGTTCCCCGCAATCCGATACATTCCCGCACCCATCCCGACAGCCAGGCGCGGTCGAGCCGCACTCGCCCTGCCGGAATCCGCACATATTCCGTACCGATCGATGCCGAAGTCACCGTAGCACGCCTCTGCCTCGCTTGTGTACCGATCGATACAGATGCCGGTATGGTGGAAGCATGAGCAGCAGTGGACAGCGATCGACCATGGGCAGGCCACGCGGCTTCGATCTCGACGAAGCACTGGACCGGGCCCTGCGGGTCTTCTGGGAACAGGGCTACGAAGGTGCCAGTCTCACCGACCTGACGAACGGCATGGGCATCACGCGCACCAGCATGTACGCGGCCTTCGGCAACAAGGAGGAACTGTTCCGTAGAGCCCTGACGCGCTACACCCAGGGACCGGCAAGCTACGTAGGCAAGGCTGTGGAGGAACCTACGGCGCGCGCGGTGGCCGAAGCGATGCTCCAGGGAGCGGTCCAGGCCACGACGCAGCCGGATTGTCCGGCAGGCTGCCTGGGCGTGCAGGGAGCGCTGGCCACCGGCGAGCCCGGCCGCGTCGCCCGCGAGGCACTGGTCACCTGGCGGCAGGACGGCGAGCAGATCATTCGTCAGCGCTTCGAGCACGCTCGCGAAGTCGGTGATCTCCCACCCGACTGCAACCCCGCTCAACTCTCCCGGTATGTCACTACCTTGACCTATGGCATCGCAGTGCAGGCGGCCGGCGGAGTCAGCCGGGAGGAGCTCCTCCAGGTCATCGGCTTGGCCATGCAGAACTGGCCGGAACCAGGCCCGTCCCCGGACCGATCTGTTGCTGCCCCTTAGGGCCTGTCTTTGGTTGTGATCAAAGTCGGGTTTTGGCTCCGGTCGAGGGCTGGGTCCGGTAGGACGTTGGTGTGACGCGTACACAACTGACCGACGGGGAGTGGAAGTTCGTCGAGCCCTACCTGCCGATTGGCGAGTTCGGCCCGTATCCCGAGCGACTGCGTGAGCAGTTCGAGGGGGTGATCTGGCGATTCCGCACCGGCAGCCAGTGGCGGGAGGTGCCCGAGCGGTTCGGCGCGTGGCAGACCGTCTACAACCGGTTCGCGCGCTGGCGGGACGCCGGCGTCTTCCAGGCACTTCTGGAAGGCGTCATCGCCGAGGCCGCCCGCCACGGCGAGGTCGACCTATCGCTGGTCAGCGTGGATTCCACCACCGCCCGGGCCCACCACGACGCGGCCGGCATGCGCCTGGACGAGGAGGTCATGGCCGCACTCGAGGAGGCTGCACTGGAGGAAGACAGGGCACGCAAAGAAGGGGATCGTCACAGGGGCACAACGGGCCAGGCGGTGAAGACGGGCCAGAAAGGCCAGAAAGGGCGGAGCGGCGGCGCCTGCGGCGACGACGCAGGGCCCGCCTCAAAGCCGCCCTCCTCGGGCGGTCCCGCGGCGGGCTGACCAGCAAAATCCACCTCGCAGCCGACCGGCGCTGCCGCCCGATGGCGTTCATCCTGACCCCCGGGCAAGCCGCCGACAGCCCCCAGTTCATCCCCGTCCTGAACAAGGTGCGGGTCCGCCTGCCCATCGGCCGTCCCCGCACCCGTCCGGCCGCCGTCGCGGGCGACAAGGCCTACTCCTCCCGCGCCAACCGCGCCCACCTGCGCAAACGCCGCATCAAGGCCGTCATCCCGGAGAAGAAGGACCAGGCCGCCCACCGCAAGAACAAGGGCAGTCGCGGCGGCCGGCCCGTCACCTGCGACCCCGGCCTCTACCGCGACCGCAACACCGTCGAGCGCGCCATCAACAAGATGAAGGACTGGCGAGGCATCGCCACCCGCTACGACAAAACGCCCGAAAGCTACCTCGCCGCTCTCCACTTACGCGCAGCGATCATCTGGATCCGCAGCCTCGAAACCACATCATGATCACAACCAAAGACAGACTCTAGGAGAGCTACGTGCGGGCGTGAACCGGCAGCTGCCGTGACGTTCGCAGCCGGCGGGACCCGGCGCCGGCCAGGTCCACTAAGGTCGCAAGCGCAGAGCGGCCGCAAGGATAGTTGAGGACGTGAGGTGTCAGGAGAAAACGAGGGCTCGTGGAATGAGGGAGTGCCGTGGCTGACTGCGGAGCAGCAGCGGGTATGGCATGCGTACATGAGGGTGCAGTTGCGCCTGAGCTACGAGATGAATGGGCAGCTTCTGAATGACCATGCCCTGTCGTTGGGTGATTACGACGTCCTTGTAGCTCTGTCGAACGCAGAGGAAGGCCGTCTCCAACTGAGCCTGCTGGCCGCGACGATCGGCTGGGAACTCAGCCGACTGTCTCATCACCTGACGCGTATGGAGCGCCGGGGCCTGGTGGAACGGCAACCGTCGATCCTGGATGGCCGCGCGAGGGACGCAGCCCTGACAGCCGTCGGACGGGAGAAGCTCGAAGCCGCCGCGCCCGGGCACGTCGATGTAGTCAGGCGTCTGTTCTTTGACGGCATCGACCCAGCACTGCTGCCGGGGCTGACGCAGGCCTTCGAGCAGGCTCATGTGCACCTCCTTGAGCACGGGAGCCTTCCTGCCGGAGGTGCCAGCCTCCCCGGGTCATCGAATGAGGCCCCTCGGCGGAAACACCGCACCCAAGCGTCGGTGACTGTGCGCGAACGGTAGAACGGAGGCTCCGGAAATGACGAGGGCACCCAGGCGACAGGCCACGACGCACATCCCCCATGGAGCACGGCTACTCAGGTCCGCAGGGTAGGTCATCCTCCCGGAGCCGCGAACGCAGGAACTCGCTGTCGTTCACGCTGCGGGCCGAGGGCCCGCTCGGCACCACGCCGTGGCCGGACGGCTTCTTCCCGAAGGCGGTCCCGACTTCGTGCCGGCCGGCCCGCCTTACGGACGGGGCAGCAGCGAGAGAGCTGTCTCGGCGATGGCATGCAAAGACTCGGGGCTGCTGCCACCTTTACCAAGTGCCTCGATGCCACGGACGACCGCCAGGATGAGGCCGGCAAGCCGAGCAGGTTCGGCGTCGGAACTGATGTCGCCCGCCCGCTGAGCTGCGGCGACAGAGTCCGTGAGCAGTCCTCCCAAGGCGCCGAAAGTGCGGCGGGCGATCGCCCTTACCTCCGGATCGCGTCCTGACAGCTCCGCGGTGCCGTTGGCGAGCAGGCAGCCCCGGAAGCCGGCGTCGGATGCGGTGGCTTCGGCGATGGCCAGTACTTGGGTACTCAGACGGGCGAAGGCACGCTCGTCCGGTCCGTCGAGACGACTGCGCACGCCCTCGACCAGCTCGTCGCAGTAGTCGCCGAAGGCCCGCAGGAACATTTTGCGCTTGTCCCCGAAGGCGCCATAGAGGCTGCCCCTACCAAGGCCGGTGTCGCTGAGTATGTCGTCCACACTGGTCGCTGCGTACCCAGCCGACCAGAACCGATCCCTGACGGCGCGCAGGACCTCGCCCTCGTTGAAGCTTCGGGGTCTCGCCATGTTCTCTACGGTAGCCGTTCTTGACTATCCCGTCCATAACGGGTTAGGTTCTGGACTAGGTCGTCAAGAACTACCTCTCCTGGTGCACGATTCACCGTGCAGCGGAGGCTCGGGGTGAGCCTGCGGGCTGCCCGCTGAGCTGCCTGACGCGCTCGACCCGGGCCTGCAGGACGGGCTCCGCCCGCCAGAGGCGACACGCCGGACCAGGGCCGAACACCCAGGAACAGCCAGGTCCCCGGCCCGGCTCCCCCTAGCTAGGCGATGCATAAGCCCAGACACCACTAGGCGATCCATGAGTCCAAACATCACGGATACCACTATCGGAAGGATACCCGCCATGCCCTCCATGGACGGAAAGACAGTTCTGGTCACCGGAGCATCCAGCGGCATCGGAATGGCGATCGCCAAGCGCTTCTCCGACGACGGCGCCCGCGTCTACCTGACTGGTCGGCGCAAGGATGAACTCGAAGCTGCGGCGGCGGAGTGCGGTCCCGCGGCCATTGCCGTGCAGTGCGACGTCTCGCAGGCGTCCGACCTCGACCACGTCATGGATGTCATCCGCGGCGACCGGCGGCGCTTGGACGCGGTGGTGGCCAACGCCGGCCTGGGCGTCCAGACCAGCCTGGCAGACGCCACGGAAGAGCAGTTCGACCACGTTTTCGGCGTAAACACCAAGGGCACCCTGCTGACCGTGCAGAAGTCGCTGCCGCTCCTGACGGAGGGGGCATCGGTGCTCCTGCTCGGTTCGACGTCCAGCTACCAGGGCGTCGCCGGCATGGGCCTGTACGCCGCCTCCAAGGCCGCGATTCGCAATCTGGGCCGCACTTGGGCCGCCGAACTGGCACCGCGCGGTGTGCGCGTCAACGTCATCACGCCCGGCCCCACCGCCACCACCGGCATCGCGAACCTCGCGGAACTGAACGGGCTCAGCACCGAGGACTTCCACGGCGTGCTCGCGTCCCAGATCCCGCTGCAGCGGGTAGGCCGTCCCGAAGAAGTCGCCGCAGTAGCGGCTTTCCTCGCCGGACCGGAGAGCTCGTTCGTCACTGGCGCCGAGTACTTCGTCGACGGCGGCCAGATCCAGGCCTGAGCGCTCACTGCGCCTTGGTGCAGTTCCTGCACACATAGTCCGGCTGCCGACCACCGGGGCGCCGCGCCATACATCCGGCGCGCTGCCCCGGTGCAGCCCACAAGACAGTCGGCGGATCTCTGGGAGCACGCCGAGGGTGAAGCTTCCCCTTGATCGTAAGCATTCAGCAGGAATGCGGCTGATCGGTGACGGTGTGTGAGGTGTCCTGGTCAGGTGGTCTGTGCGATGGGTGGCATCCAGAGGTTGCCA
>NZ_JBVHHL010000111.1:0-10293 GCF_055561075.1 Streptomyces sp. NPDC022910 | reverse complement strand
AGTTCGAACGGACCATCACCGAAGCACGCAAGAAGAGCGACCAGAGGTGCCAGGCCGCATAGGAGAGGTCTCTACGAAACCAGGGGATTGACAGCCGCGAGGCGATCGTGGTCCGCTTCGTCACCGCCGACTGCCGCGCCTGCCCCGCCCAGAACCTGTGCACCGCCTCCCGTCGCGGCACCCGCATGCTCACCCTGTACCCCGAACAACTGCACACCGCGCTCGCCGAAGCCCGCGCCCAGAACAAGACCAAAACCTGGCGCTATAAGTACGGGATGCTGACCGGCGCGGCTCGTACGAGCACACGTCGTTCACGTTCCTCGGATACACGTTCCGTCCGAGGCCGGCCAAGAACCGGTACGGGAAGCACTTCGTGAACTTCCTGCCCGCGGTCAGCAAGGAGGCGATCAAGGCGATGGGCAAGGAGATCCGTTCCTGGCGTATCGCCTGCCGCAGTGACATGTCCCTCAACGACCTTGCGCGCGATGTACAACAGCGTCGTGCAGGGCTGGGTCAACTATTACGGGCGCTTCTACAAGTCCATGTTGTATCCCCTCCTCCGGCGTATCAACGAGTACCTGGTGCGCTGGGCTTGCCGGAAGTACAAACGACTCCATCGCCGGGAGAAGAAGGCGCGGGAACTGCTGGCGGGTACTGCCCGCCGCTATCCGAACCTCTTCGCCCACTGGCGATTCGGTCTCAAGCCTGACGGCTGGGCGATGGGAGCCGTGTGAGCCGAGAGGCTCCCGCACGGTTCTGCGAGCGGCGGCGGGTGAGATTCCCGCCGCCGACTCACCTGGTGGCGATGTGCCACAGCCGTGAGCAGGCCGAGGAGGTCAAGCAGCGGCTCGCCGCCTGGCTGGAACCCAGAGGGCTCGCCTTCAACGAGGACAAGACGCGCATCGTGCGCCTCACCGAGGGCTTCTGCTTCCTGGGCTTCCACGTCCGGCTGTATCGCAACCGGAAACTGCTGATCAAACCCAGCAAGGCGTCCATCAAGCGGATTCGGAAACGGCTCGCCACCGAGATGTGGGACCTGCGCGGGTCCAATGCCGAGGCGGTGATCAGGACCCTCAACCCGATCGTCCGGGGCTGGTCCGCCTACTTCCGGATCGGGGTGTCCAGCAGGGCCTTCAGCTCGCTGGACTTCTATATGTGGCAGCTCGCCTACAAGTGGGCCAAGCACGAACACGCGAACAAGCCGAAGGACTGGATCGTGCACCGCTACTGCGGAGCGTTCAACCCCCGCCGGGGTGACCGGTGGGTCTTCGGAGACCGCGGCAGCGGACGGTTCCTGACCAAGTTCGCATGGACGAAGATCGTCCGGCACCAGCTCGTCAAGTTCGGGGCGTCTCCGGATGACCCGGCACTGACTGAGTACTGGGCCCGGCGGCGCCGCAACGACGTGATCCCGCCGATCGACAAGGCCGACTGGCACCTGCTCAACCGCCAGAACGGCTACTGTCCGCTCTGCGGGGCACCTCTGCTGCACGCCGACCACCCGCCGTCCAGCCCCATCGAGTGGGAGCAGTGGCTGCGGGCAACCCGCAAAGCGATCAGCCGCAAGGCGATCGTCATCACCGGGCCGGGCACACCGGACGCCCCACCCGCCCAACTCCTGCACGCCCACTGCCGACAACGGCTTGTCACCGCCACCGGCAAAAGGGCCCAGGCTTCTGCCCGCCCGTGAGACATAGGGCCTGCTTGAGCCGTGTGCGGGGCCAACCCGCCCGCACGGTTCTCAGGGGGCGGCGGCGCGGCAACGCGCCGCCGCTACCCGACAGGCTCTCGACATCACCGGCCTACGCCGGGCCCGCTACCGCGGACTGCCCAAGGTTCGCCTCCAGCACGCCTTCTCCACGACCGCGATCAACATCATCCGCCTCGACGCCTACTGGACCACCCCCCAGCCCGGCCACCCCCGCACCAGCCGCCTCACCAGGCTCAGCTACCAACTCACGGCCTGACCCCGAATAGCGCAGCAGAGTCAATGGCACGCTCAAGTTCAAGGAACTGCTGGCCCGCTGCCCGGAACTGGACGGTGTCGCGGACAGCGTGCGTACCTTCGCCGAAATGATGACCGAGCACCGGGGACAAGATCTCGCCGACTGGCTCGAACGGGCCGAGGCGACCGGCTTCCCCTCCCTGTCCAGCCTGGCCCGCGGCCTCCGCCAGGACTTCGAGGCCGTCACCGCCGGCCTCATCTTGGAGTGGAACTCGGGTCGCGTCGAGGGAAACGTGAATCGCATCAAACGGATCAAACGGGACGGATATGGTCGCGCTGGCTTCGACCTCCTCCGCCTGCAGATCCTCCACGCAGACTGAACGTCGTGACGCCCAGTCACAACTCCACAGAGAGTGGATCAGAACCGTTCCTACTGTCCCTTGACATCCGGTGGTGTGAGAGGAGGGCCGGGCGACCCGGCCCTCCTACTCGATTGACCGGGTCCATCATGCCCGCGTTCACTCGGTGAGCTGCTGCACGTTCGCAGAACGTGGAGAGGGAACCGTGCGGTTGGGTGACTATTCGATGCCGGAGGCGAGTTGCTGCACCTGGTAGGTGTGCGTCATGGTTCGCCCGGTCGCTGGGTCCGACATCTCCACGGTCCACGCGGCGGCGTACACCGGCTCGTGGGTCAGCATCGGGATCGTCCCGGAGATCACCACCGTTCCGGCCTTTCGTTCGCCTCGCGACTCCAGCAGGTCCAGCCAGTACTTCGGCGGCAGTAGTTCGCCGAGCGTGCCGTCCTGGCACAGCACCTTCTCGCCGGTCTCGGTCACCACCTCGCAGCGCAGTCGCAGGTCGTCCCACCGGTCCGCGACGTCGGTGAACCGCCAGGCCGTGGGGCTGAAGAAGTCGGGGTAGGACTGCTTGGAGCGGGGCACGCTGTGCGTTTCCAACGCTCGGTCGGTGTGGTCGCACACCACCGTGACCAGGATGTCCGACTCGTCCTCGCCGGTGAGGACCAGCCCGTACTCGACTTCGCCGGAGGTGTGGGCGTGCTGCACCTGCACGTGGCCGACCTGGCTGGCCAGGTGATCCGACACCGGGTAGAGGGTGGGCGTCACGCGGGGCGCGGGCACACCGATGCGGCCGAGTTCCTCGACGTGCTTGCGGACATCCGCCTGGTTGCGGCCGGAGTATCCGCCGTTGAGCAGGGTGCGTACGGGAGCTTCGACGACGTGGCCGTCGGGCAGTGTGAAGTGGAGGGTAGACAAGGGGGGCCTTTCCGGGCGTTAGGGGAGAGTGCGGTCTTGGGGCGCGTGGGTTCAGTTCGAGGTGCCGGCACCCGCGTGTGCGGGGACGGGTTCGGTGAGCTGCACCGTGTAGCGGGCGTCGTCGAGGAACGGGAAGGCGGCTTTGGCCTGGGTGACTTCGGCCAGGTCGACGACGGCCTCGATGGTGTCTTCGCCCGGCCCGGCCTCGGCCAGCACCTCACCGAGCGGCGAGACGATCGCCGAGTGCCCGGCGAGTGTGCTGCCGGCGTCGTCGCCCGCCGCGTTGCAGGCGATGACGAATGCCTGGTTCTCCACCGCGCGGGCGCGCAGCAGGATCCGCCACTGCTCGAGCCGCGCCATCGGCCAGGCCGAGGCCACGGTGAACAACGACGTTCCGCGCAGGGCAAGGTCACGGAAAAGTTCGGGGAACCGCAGGTCGTAGCAGGTTGCCGCGGCTACCGTGCCCCATGATGTCGTGACAGCCTCCGCCGCGGGGCCCGGCGTGAGCAGGGTGGCCTCGGCGGAGTCGAGGCCGAACAGGTGCATCTTGCGATAGACGAGCCGTACCGCACCGGACGGGTCGATCAGGAAGCCGGTGTTGTAGAGGTCTCCGCTTGGGGCACGCTCGACGAAGCTGCCGCCGTAGGCCCATACGCCGGCCTGCCGTGCCGCGGAGGCGATCGCTTGCATGGTCGGACCGCCGAGCGGTTCGGCACTCTCGGCGTACTCGTCGAAGTGGAAGAAGCCCACCGGCCACAGCTCAGGCAGCACGACCATGGTCGGCAGGCCCGGCCCGGGCGAGTGGTCGTCACCGCCGGTGGCTGCATGGGCGGCACCCGATCCGGCGGACTGTACGGCGGCGACCGCTGCCTCGGTGCGGGCTTGACGAGCGGCGTCACGCCCGTCCAGCTGGGCACAGACCACGCGAAGCCGACCGGGGATTGCGGCGCCGTCCCCCTCGCCCGGGTCGTTCGCGCGCGTTGGGGAGTTGCCGGGTCGGGAGAGGGCGGCAAGGGAATGGTAAGCGGCGGAGTCAGTCATGTTCGAGCGACCGGTTCCTTAGGTGTGCGGAGCGGGCGGTGGTGTCGAGATGGTTGCGGATCGCGGTCTGCAGACGTTCGGCATCGCCGGCGGCGACTGCCTCGGCGATCGCGGTGTGCTCGGCCAGCACGGCCGAGGTGCGGTCGGCGTTGGTGAACACGGCGGCGATTCCCATCCGCTGCTGCCGGTCCCGCAACGAGTCATACATGTCGAGCAGCACGCTGCTGCCGGCAGCGGCCACGAGTGCGCGGTGGAACCCGCGGTCGAGGCCGATGAACTCGGTCACGTCTTGAACGGCGGAAGACTCGTGCTGACGCCTCAACAGCTCTGACATGCGTGCGGCGACCGCCGCCCCGTTGCCGGACTGCAGGGCGATGCGTGCGGTCCATTGCTCCAGCATGAGCCGAGCCTCGATCACCTCCTGGATCTCGCGCGGGCTGATGGGAATGATCAACGCGCCCTTGCGAGGAATCAGTTCGATGAGGTGCTCGCTGGCGAGTTGGCGAAAGGCCTCGCGGACCGGCGTCCGGCTGACTCCTACCGCGGCTGCTACGTCCCCTTCGTTGAGGAAGGTCCCGGGTGGAAACTCCAGCAGCAGGACCCGCTCGCGCACCCACGCGTACGCCTTCTCCTTGGCCGGTTTCGTCTTTGTCGGCCGGTCAGTTCGGGGCATGGGGTCGCCACCGGGCGGCGTGGAGGGCGTCGGGTCAGTACGCCCGTACGACAGCGACGCATGCTGATGGTTCGACACCTTTGCTCCGTTTCGTCAAAAGGACCGGTGGAAACCGGTGGCATCCCACTTTGTTACGAGCCTGACATCTGCGTACCGGAAGCTCTCCCTCGACCACATTGCATACGTCGTGTATACACAGACTATACCTGTCCGCCCAGCCGGTTGAGCAGGGGTATCCCAGCGCCGTGATCGGCAGTGAAAGGTTCCCTAAGCACTCTCCCGTGCCGACTGTGCGGACCCTGACGTCCGCCAAGGGCGGCGCGTGAACGAGGACTCTGCGTCCAAAGAGGAGATATTGGTGGAACCCGCCATCGAAGCAGCAAAGGCTCCCAGCAGCTCAGCGGAGACAACCCCGGCTGCCGGAGCATCGAAGTTCCGCAGGATCCAGCCGCAGCTGGGCGGGATCTTTCTCATGGCCATGGCAGCAGCCGGGCCTGCGTTCATCACTCAGACGGCGACGTTCACCGCTGCCTACGGAGCTTCCTTTGCTGCGGCCATCGTCCTGTCTCTGATCGTCGACCTCGGCATCCAGCTGAACGTCTGGCGGGTCATCGGGTTGTCCGGAATGTACGCACAGGACCTCGCCAACAAGGTCCTGTCCGGATCCGGTTACGTGCTCACCACGCTGATCGCCGTCGGCGGGGTGACGTTCAACATGGGCAACCTCGCCGGCGCCGGCCTCGGCCTCAACGAGTTGTTCGGCCTCAACGCACGCCTCGGCGTGGCGATCAGCGCCTGCATCGCGATCGCCATCTTCCTGGCCAAAGCGATGAATAGGGCAGTGGACCGTGCCGTCCTGGTGTTCGGAGCAGTGAAGATAGCGCTCATCATCTGTCTCGCAGTAGCAGCCGCTCCGCCCGTGGGCGAGGCCTTGGCGCGCACGGTCACCCCGCACCACCTTCCCTTCCTGCCGATTCTCACCATCATCGGCGGCACGGTCGGGGGCTACATCACCTATGCCGGTGCACACCGACTGCTGGAAGCCGGCACCGTCGGCCAGGGTCACCTGAAGACGATCAGCCGCGGCTCCATCACCGGTCTCGCCATCGCGGGCACGCTCCGGATCGTCCTGTTCCTGGGCATCCTCGGCACGGTCACCGCCGGAGCCAAGCTCTCCGCCACCGACCCGGCAGGCTCGGCCTTCCAAGCCCTGTTCGGCGACACCGGCGAGCGGGTGTTCGGCGTGGTCCTGTGGGTGGCGTCCATGTCCAGCGTGCTTGCCGCCGCCTACACCACGATGAGCTTCATCAAGACTCTGGCCAAGCCGGTCGAGCGGCACTACAACCGGTCGGTCATCGCCTTCATCGGCTTCACCGCGATCCTGTTCCTGCTCCTCGGCCAGACCCCGAAGTCGATGCTGGTCTTCGCCGGCGCGTTCAACGGTCTGGTCCTTCCGATCGGCCTCGCGGTCGTGTTGTGGGTCGCCCTACGACGCCGTGACCTTATCGGAGGCTACCGCTACCCGCTCGCCCTCGCGTGCTTCGGGATCGCGGTCTGGTTGTTCACCGCCTACGCCGGTGTCAATTCCCTCTCGTCGCTGGGCTCTATCTTCCACTGACACTACGTAGTGTGACCACACCGGCATGCTTGGTGATGTGGGGGCGACCTTCGTCTGATCCTGCACTCCATCACAGGGGCAGCATGATCAGTACGAAGGCCGTATCGATACGTCTGGTATATCGGCGTCCCGCGGCATGCGTCTGCGGAAGTGTCTGGTTTCCGGAGGGACTTGTACGCGTGTCCGACCGCCCGGGTCGATCGCGCTATTCAAGCTGTGCGACGTGGTGCTGTGCTGTGCTGTGCTGTGCACGGACGGGGGCCGGTCCCCACGCTGGTCGATCCGCGAGGGGCGCGGGCGCCACTGTCTGGCGATAGGGTTCCGTCCGCCGCACGCGCGTTCGTGTTCCGATCAGCCTGGTCCTGGCTCCGACGCGCGGCGCGTTCCGGTCTCCGTGCGCGGCCGGGGGCGTCGGTGGAGCAAGCCGAACCGGTCCCACTGGGTCTCGGCCGCTTCGATGGAGCGCCGGGTGCGCTCTGTGTCGACGGTGGCGAGCTCGGCGACGACGGCCTGGACGAGCGCGGTGAGGGAGGGGATGCTCAGGTATGAGGATCCCCCGTATCGTGAAGGGAGGGACTTAAGGGGAGTCAGTTGCCTGAAAAGCGGCGTCAGTACGATGCGGAGTTCCGCGCGGGGGCGGTGAGGATCGTCCAGGAGACGGGCAAGCCGATGGCTCAGGTGGCCCGTGACCTGGGCGTGAACGAGGGCACATTGGTCAACTGGGTGACGCGGGCACGGCGGGCGGCCGATGCGACCGCCATCGGCAAGCTTTCGGAGCCGGAGCGTGAGGAGTTGCGCCGACTGCGGGAAGAGAATGCCCGGTTGCGCAAGGACAACGCCGAGCTCGGGATGGAGCGTGAAGTCCTCAAGCGATCCGTGGTCCTCTGGGTGAAGGAGTCGATGAAGTGAGCGTGGCGGGCTTCATCGGCGACCAGCGGACCGAGCACGGCGTCCCGCACGCGGTGACCTGCCGGGCCTTGGAAGTGTCCGAGTCCTGGTTCTACAAGTGGCGGCGCCGACCCCAGGAGCCGACGAAACGCGGGGTCAGGCGGACTGTGCTGGCCGAACGGATCAAGGTGCTGTTCGAGAAGTCGAAGCGGACCTACGGCTCGCCGAGGATCACGCTGGACCCTGTGGGCCGAGGGCTGGCAGGTCAGCAAGAACACGGTGGCGCAGATCACGGCCGAACTCGCGAGTGTCCGAGGGGCGAGTTGACCACTAACGATACGGTCGATATAGCGCAAGTACGACTCGAGCTGCAGGATCCACCGGGTGGCCCGACGCCCGTGGCCTCCGCCACCGCGCAGCTCGCCCATGCGGCGATCGGCGCCGGCGACACCGAAGAGGACTTGGCCGCCCTGATACTCGATTAGGCGCGTAGCTCAGCCATCACGCTGGATCCGGAGGACGTGAGAGCGGACGACGACCTCACCGGCCAGTCATGGCACCTGGCCAAGGCACCGTGTGAGCCCCGCACGGTTCCGGAAAGCCCACCGAGGCCCCAGCCCCTGACCCGGCAGGTGGAACTTAATGATCGATCTCCGAGTGGCGCCCATGTCCGGGCCGGGCGATTCTGGTGCTGATGGCCCCGGTGGTGAACAAGGACGCGCCCACCGCAACGGGGAAACCCACGGTAGCCCTCCCCTTCCTCCGTACGCGAGGAGAAACAGCCGGCCGCTGCCGTGGGTTCTGGCCCGTACACGACTCTCCCGGCATTGGGCGTGACCGCCGGTCCCCTGCCACGGTAGGAGAACGATGCGTGGAAAACTGACAGGCAGGAAGGCCTTGGTCACCGGTGGCGCACGAGGGATCGGCGCGGCAGTGGCCCGCAGGCTCGCCGCTGACGGGGCGGACGTTGCGATCAACTACCGAAGCAGCAGCGCCGCGGCTGAAGCGCTCGCCGCCGAGATCATCGCCGATGGCCGCCGCGCAGCCGCCATCAAGGCGGACGTCAGCGATCCGGACCAGATCCAGCGAATGACAGATCAGGCCGCCGACGCTCTTGGCGGACTCGACATCCTGGTCAGCAACGCCGGAATCGAGCACTTCGGCGAACTGGAGACCGTCACACCCGCCGACTTCGACCGTGTCTTCGCCATCAACACACGAGGCCAGTTCTTCGCCGTGCAGAACGCGGCACGCCATATGAGCGAAGGCGGACGGATCGTCCTGACATCATCGGCCAGTGCCCACAAAGCGGTCTTTTACCACGCCCTTTATGCGTCGAGTAAGGCCGCCGTCGAATCCATCGCACTCAACCTCAGCCCTGAACTCGGCCGACGCGGCATCACCATCAACGCCATCGCGCCCGGCGGAACCGTCACCGACATGTCCGGCCGCGCAGGTTCCAACTACGTCCATCCCGACGTTGACGCCGATTTCAACACCGTCATCCGCACTGCCAGTGCGCTCGGGAGGATGGCCCAGCCCGTTGAAATCGCCGCAGTCATCTCGTTCCCGGTGTCCGACGACGCCTCGTTCATCACCGGCCGGACCATCGCGGCCGACGGCGGCTGGTTCTGACCCTGCCCGATCTTGGTGGTTAATCCCAACTGTCATGCACCGAGACGGAGTTGGCGTCTGGCGAGGTGGCTATGATTGGTGCGGTCGAGGGGGTGGCCGTTCCAAGTCCTGTCGGAAATGACCAGCGGTGCAGGATGCTCGCTGAGCGCGCGGTGTGAGACGCGAGGTGCACCGGCAGACGGCGGACCCTCGAGGTTGGTCAGGCATTGGGAATGCCCATGCTGTCGAAGCGCTGCATCAGCGAGGGTTTGCCCCGGTGTGCGGCTCGCAGTTCGCCGACTCGGCGGTCGAAGTCGGCGGTGCACCCGGTGCGGGTCTGAACGTCGCGGAGGTCCCGCAGGAGTGCGATGGCGGCGTCGTAGGCGGCGGCCTTCTTCTGGGCGATCAGGTCACCGATGTCACGCCACGCCTTGCCGGTGTTCCGCGCAAGCCGGTCCAAATGCGCCTCACGGGCCTCGGCAGCGGCGCGCTCCCGGGCCTGCTCGGCTGCGGCTCGGGCCGCCTTCTCGCGTTGCCGGCGCTCGGTGCGGTGACGGTAGGCGGCGTCCAGTAGCTGGGCGGCGGTGCGCCGCTTGGCTCCGGCACGGGGGCCGGGGGCGGTGGTGGCGCGATAGCGGGCCAGGAGTCGGTGGCTCGGCAGAGGAGCGGTGCCGAGCGCTGCCTCGAGCAGCAGAGAATCCTTCTCGGCGGCCGGGAGCGCAGCGATGAAGGCCGCCAGAGCTGCACGGTCCACGGCGTCCGCAGTGGCCGACTCGCTGCTCTCGGCAGCGGCTGTCAGCAGGTCCGCATCGACGCACAGGAAATCAGCGAGGGCCCGCTGGGGGCCGGTGAGCGAGGCCAGACCCGCGGGGACGGGCGGCTCGACTTCGAGGGCGTATTCCTCCTCGTCATCCTCAGCCAGTTCCCAGGCGGTGAGCCCGGCGAGCCAGGCCACGTAAAGCGGCCGCAGGTCGCCAGCTGCGAGCTCGGCGCGCAGCCCCACGAACGTCGAGAGTGCGTAGAACGTTTCGAAGTCCCACTCCTCGCCGTCCTCCGAGGACAGGGAGAAGTCGAGCAGTATGTGCCCGGAGCGGGTCCAGATGCTCAGCGACTCCTCCATGGGGGTGTGTCAACTTAACGGCTGGTCTTGGTTGTTGAGGTGTCAGTTGTTGCTCGGGGTCAGGCGGCCCTCGAAGGCGATCTGGAACGCGTTCAGGGGTGCCTTCCAGCGCATGGTCCA
>NZ_JBVHHL010000110.1:0-10433 GCF_055561075.1 Streptomyces sp. NPDC022910 | reverse complement strand
TCACCCTCGGCTGGCCGATCGCCACCGGAGTCATCGAGGGCAGCTGCCGCTTCCTCGTGAAAGATCGCCTTGACGTGACCGGGGCACGATGGAGCCTTGACGGCGCCGAAGCCGTCCTCCTCCTCCGCGCCGTGATCACCAACGGGGACATGGACGCGTACTGGGCCTTCCATCTCGAGCGCGAGTACGAACGCACCCACGCCACCCGCTACCCAGGCCAACTCGCCCTCGCCGCATGACTCCCGCCAAGCTCACCTCAACGGAAACGCACCCGCGCTGCCTGACGGGTCGTATTTGGGACTACTTTGTCCCGAAGTAACTTGGGTGACGACGGGTCGGCGGGCGTGAGCCATGGGCTGGACACGGAGTTCGAGATCTGGCCTCATCCTCATCAGGTCGATCACGGGGGTCTGTCAACGTCGGCCAACGGCCCTTGCGCCTCGGTCGATCGTCCATTGAGGTCCGGCGCCGACCGCTGCTGTTCGCGCTTGTTGGTGTCAGCCACTGCACGCGGTCTTGACAAGTGCGGCTCTTCTCGCCGACCTGAACCACCAGTTTGGAAGGCCCCGTACACGGGTCGCGTCTGCCCTGCCCGGATGCTACCTAGGTATCAAGGACCAGCCGTTGGCAGGAGTTGGACCACACCGACCGAAGGGGACCCGTCGGTCTTGTAGAACGCGCGGACTCTCCATCGTCCTGCGGGCACGGGCACCGGGGCTTCGTCCGGCTGGCCCTGACCGGCCCGGACAAGGAGCACGCCGAGACATCGATGCTCGCCCTGCACCTTCTCCAGAGCAGTCTCGTGCACATCAACACCCTGCTGCTCCAGCAGGTGCTCGCCGAACCGGCCTGGGCGAAGAAGCTGAGTGACGAGGCCCGGCGCGGGCTGACCGCGCTGTTCTGGTCGAACATCAACCCGTATGGAACGTTCCGGCTCGACATGGACAAGCGGCTCGACCTGGGGCTTTCGGTCAATGTGCCCCGGCCACGCTCCCCCGAGTCCGCCTCAGCATTGCCGGGCTGAGCGCGTCGGTGGAAGGCGGAACTGACGCGTTACGGCTCGCCTTCCTGCGGGACCAGCAGGGCCGTGGCGACGCGTTGTGCCAGGGTGTGAACATCTTCCACGGCTCGGTGACTTTCGCCGCCGGTTCTGCCCCGGCCGGCCTCAGCCCACCGCCTTCTTGACAAGCGCGCTGATGCGCTCTTCGTCGGCCGCGGTCAGCTCCCTCACGGCGTAGGCAGTCGACCACATGGCGCCGTCGTCGAGTGCCGCCTGGTCGCTGAAGCCGAGCGTGGCATACCTCGACTTGAACTTCTCCGCACTCTGGAAGTGGCAGACGACCTTGCCGTCTCTGGCGTATGCGGGCATCCCGTACCAGAGCTTGGGCGCGAGGTCCGGAGCGGCGGTCTTGATGATCTCGTGGATCCGCTCGGCGAGGACGCGGTCCGCCTCCGACATCTCGGCGATCTTCGCGAGCACGTCCCGCTCCGCCGCCGCCTCCTTCTCCGCCCGGGACGAACCGCGACGCGCCGCCGCCTTCTTCTCCTCGCGTGCGTGCTCCTTCATCGCGGCCCGCTCCTCGGCGGTGAATCCGTTGTACTTCTCGGTGGTCGTGCCGGAGTCCTCGGCGGGCGACTTCGTGGACGGCATGGCAAGTTTCCCTTCGTGCAGGGTGAGGCAGGGCGGAAGTGCGAGGGCCGGGAGTCAGGACAGCGTGGGGGCGAGCGACGCGGCAGCCTCCCAGGCGAACCCGTCCGGGTCAGTGAAGGTGTCGTCGGTGCTGCCGAGGACGATGCGGTGCGAGCCGGTGCCGTCGGCGGGGACGCCGAGGTCCTTGGCAAGGGCACGGCGCTTGTACAGCGCCAGCTTGACGGGGCTGGACTCATCGGGGGCGAACTCGGCGTACTTGCCACCGAAGCTCTTGGCCACGGTCAGGCCCCGGCCAACGTAGAACTGCTTGGTGGCCTTCACGTCCTCGACGCCGAGCAGCAGGACGACCTCGTCGATCTCGCGGGTGGCGGGGCCGGTGTCCTTCTTCGCCGAGGTCGCGATCTTCCAGATCGTCCCGTCCGGGGCCTGGACGACGCCGCCGTAGCCCCACAGCGACTTCGCGGCGGGCTTCAGCACCGTGGCGCCGGCGTCCACAGCGGCGCCGACGAAGCTGTCGACGGTGGCCGGCCCGGACACCGTGAGCGCCAGGGTGAAGCCGCGGAATCCGGTGGAGTGCGCCTCGGACGCCCGCAGGCGTATGTACGTGTCCACGCCGAAGGCGCTGTAGAAGCGGCGGGAGGCTTCGGGGTCGGCCACCTCAAGGGTGACGGACGCGAGGGACGTGTTGGCTGCGGTGGAAGTAGTTGCCATGACCATCACGCTAGGGGCTGCGCGGCGGTCGGGGCTTCTCGATTCCTGACCGGTCTTGAGACTTGCTTCGCCACACACGCCGGCATCCCCTCCACCTTGATCGCCGACACCGCATCGCGGGCCGTACCCGCAGCATCAGCATGGTCGGCCGCCGCATCCGCCGCCTGGCGCCGGAAGGCCCCGGGCGGCATGCCGACCAGCTCGGTGAAGCGGGTGGTGAACGTGCCCAGCGACGCGCAGCCGACCGCAAAGCACACCTCGGTGACGCTGAGGTCGCCCCGCCGCAGCAGCGCCGTCGCCCGCTCGATGCGACGCGTCATCAGGTACGCGTACGGCGACTCACCGTAGGCGGCCCGGAACTGCCGACTCAGGTGCCCGGCGGACATGTTCACATCACGGGCGAGCGCCTCCACGTTCAGCGGCTGCGCGTATTCCCTGTCGATCCGGTCGCGGACGCGGCGCAGCCGCGCGAGATCAGCTAGGCGCTGCGCCTGGACGCGTGCACGCCGCCATTCAGGCTTACACATGAGAACCCTCCCCTTTGCCTTTCATCTTCCATTTCCATCGACGTCTTCGAGCGTCTGGGGTGCCCGCCGGGGCGGGCACCCCAGACGCTCGGTGGTGTCGACCGGCCCGCCGGACTCGACCAGCCGGTCGAGCAACTGCCGGACAATAGCGGGACGGAGTCCGGGCTCATGACCGGTTCAACGAGGACCCGGACGCGGCCCTGGCGGGCAACCGGCAGGGCAGGCACTTCCGCTCTGGTGCGCCGCCGCGTTCCTTATGGGTGGTCGCGATGTCGGTCCGCACGGCCGCATCGATACCCGCACAGCTCAGCGCAGTTCCTGGATGCGGACCAGGTTGCCCGCGGGGTCGCGGAACGCGCAGTCGCGGATGCCGTACGGCTGCTCGGTCGGCTCCTGGACGACCTCAGTATCACCGGCCTGCACCTTCTCGAACGTGGCGTCGAGGTCCGGGGTGGCCAGCAGGATCCAGCCGTAGGTGCCCTTGGCCATCATCTCGGTGATCGTGCGGCGCTCGTCCTCGGTGACTCCCGGGTCGGCGGCAGGCGGCGCCAGAAGGATCGACGTGCCCGGCTGACCGGCCGGGCCGACCGTGATCCAGCGCGTCCTGCCCTGCCCGACATCGCTGCGGACCTCGAAGCCGAGGACGTCGCGGTAGAAGGCGAGCGACGCGTCCGGGTCGTCGTGCGGAAGAGAAGTCGTGTGAATGGTGATGTCCATGACGAGCAGGCTAGAGGCGACTCCGTGAACCGCGCTTCTCGATTCCTGATCGATCCGGACACGCCGGGACGTTCACGGGCATGTCACGCGGAGCGCACTCGCTTCCCGCGACAGTGCACCCGACGCCCCGTCAGCCGCCCTCCAGGGACCCTGTCGGACAGTCCGACTAGTTCTTCTGGAAGTGATGCGCCAAGTCTCCCACCTCGGGGTCTTCCCTGCGGCGCCGATCTGGCCAGCGCCGACACGGTCACCGGCTGTCGTCGTCTGTCAACGTTGGTTCGCCTCGGACGGCCCGCAGACGGCCCGACGTCGCGCCATGTAGAACTGCGCCATGGACGTCCCGGATCTCCAGCGTGTACTCGACGAGATGTTTGATCATGCCCTGATCTATCACGGCTACGCCGACTACATGCGCGACTACGAACTGATCGTGTACATGGCGGCAGATCCGAGGACCGGCATTCCTCCGGCCCACTACCGGTACGTGTTCCGCCACTGCGTGGAGGCTGATGCCGTACCTCGCTGGCGCCCGCAACGTGGCAGGCCTCGTTGGATGACAGGCTCACAACGCACGAGACCGGCAAGGATCTCGATGGCTTCATCTGGGGCGTCAAGTGGCAGCCCCTCTATCCCGGCGCGACCATCGTTTCCGGGTCGGAGGCCGCTGCCCGGTGGGCGCAGGCCATCGGCATCGACTTCCACGAGGTGCGTACATGAGGACTGGGGGGACGGGCCTCCGAGGTACCTGCGGCCTGAGCGGGTCCGGCTCGCGGCGGAAGCCTTGCGGGCCACCGCCTATGCCCAGCTGATTAGCGGGGTGGATCCCGCTGAACTGATCAGCGCCGAGGTGTATCCGTTCGTAGGGGATGAGACCGGCTCGCTGGAGTGGGGGCGCACCTGGTACGACGACCTCACACAGTTCTTCGAAGCTGCTGCCAGGACGGACGACGCGATACTCGTCTGGCTGGACTGAGGGACCACAGCGGGCGAGATGCTGACGCCGCGAGGGTGAGCCGCTGGTTGAACGCAGGATTTAGATCCCCGTGGAGGTCGACCTGGGCCTGTTCCTCCCCTCAACGGGGTTGTGGGGGGGTGTCCTGCAGAACCTTCCGGCAGGGCTGGCGGGAACCCTGAGAGGCGCTGAGGTTCGCTTGCGGCTGCAAAACGATCAGGTACGTCAGATCCACCTTCTGTCCGGCCCCCACGACGAAACGTCTGTGTCCTTGCTCGGTGACGGAAAGGCTCCGTTCTGATCGTCGTAGTCGGCGATCAGAACGGGCCACGGATAACTGGCCACAGCGCGGCTCAACTGCCAGTAGCGCAAGCATTGTTGCCGACGCTTATATCTCCGCTCGCCTCCACGGCAGCGACCATGCCCGCCCGAGAGTCGTCGGCGCGAAGGGGTCACGAATCGATGGCTGCCTCGTCCTCAGTGGCGTCGGCCAGTAGGCGGGCCATCAGGGCCTGACCGTCCCCGCTCTTCAGGTCGTCAGGTCCGTAGGAGCGCTTCGGCCAGTACGCTCGCCCGTCGATCCACGGGACGCCCGTGGGTGATTCGTCTGTTCGGCCATGGAGCTCGAGGTTGCCGACGGGCTCGACGGGCAGATCGGCCGGCAGTCTGCGTGCCCCCATGAACCGACGCGGGGGCAGGGGCAGGGGCCTGAGTTCCAGCACCGTTTCGGGTTGGACATCGTTGCCACTACCGGCGGGGAACAGCACCAGCAGGGCTGATCCCGCCCCAGGGCGGGTCGTACAGCAGGGCATACCGCTTGGTCTAGGGACCGGGCGTACAGGCCGCACGGGCCAGGGCCCTGGCCGTGGCACCACCACCTCCACGGAGGCGGTACGCCCCGTGAATCATCAAGCCGACCGATATCAGGAGTCCGAGCACGGCCTGGGGCGCCAGCGAGGTGTCCCCGACCAGCGCGTAGATCGCCAGGACAAGAATCGTGAAGATCACGCCCCCGGACAGGGTGGACAGACCTGAGATCCTCCGCAAGGTCCGCACCCGCCACCACGGCACCTTGCGGACGTCTGCCTCCCGACGGCTGCGTGCCCTGGGCCTGGGTAGCCCGGCCTGGCGCCCTGCCTCTGCCGTGAACATCGCGTATGTGGGTGCGTCGCATCTGGGCGCCGGGCTCTCTCCAACGTCGTGCGACATCAAGCCTCCTTCACCGCGGATCCCGTCCCGCACCCCAAGTTGCCTTGATCGATTAGGACTTTAGACCTACGGGGGTTCCGCAGCACATAGCCTCCGTGGACATATCAGCAGGCTGTGGGCCTCCTGTGGGCATCCCCCGGCGACGGTGCCGCGTGCAGCGGGTAGACCTCGACCGGCCACGAAGAAAAGGGGCGGAAGGCGGCACCTTTCCACCGACCGCGTGCTGAGGTCCGCCGGTCGAGCCGAACGAACGGCTTGGCCGGCTGGCTTCTCCAGCCCACCTCACCTCAGCTCCCAGGCGAGTCAATGGCAAGTCCGACCCCGTCGATGCCTACGCCGCCGCGACCGCCGTCCTGTCCGGCCGCGCTCAAGGCCGGCCGAAGACCCGTGACGGCATCGTGGAGGCCATCCGGTCCCTGCGGGTGGTCCGCCGCTCCGCCATCAAGTCCCGCACCCAGACGATCAACCAGATCCGCACGCTCATCGTCTCCGCCCCCGCCGAGGTCCGGGAACGTCTGCGCGGCCTGCCCACCTACCAGTTGATTTGCTTGCCCGCTCTCGCCCTGGCGCGGACCTCGCCGACCCGACCTGCGCAGTCCGAACCGCACTGCGGCGTCTGGCCCGCCGCTACCAGCACCTCACCGAGGAGATAGCCGAGGCCGATGCCGAACTCGACCCCCTGGTCGCGCACGCGGCTCCCGGGCTGGTGGATTTGATCGGTGTGGGCACCGAGACGGCCGCCCAACTCCTGATCACCGCAGGCGACAATCCGGACCGGCTGAAGTCCGAAGCTTCCTTCGCCCACCTTTGCGGGGCAGCCCCCATCTCCGCCAGTTCCGGCCGGACCAACCGCCACCGCCTCAACCGCGGCGGCGACCGCCAGGCCAACCATGCCCTCCACACGATCGCCCTCGTGCGGATGCGCTACGACCCCCGCACACGGCTCTACGTCGCGCGACGCACTGCCGAAGGCATGTCCAAGAAGGACATCTTCCGCTGCCTCAAACGCTTCGTCGCGCGAGAGGTCTACAAGCATCTGACCAGCATGAAGATCCCACAGCTACGCCTCCTACAGGCCGCTTGACAATCTATAGGAGCTTCCTTGACGCCCTGGACCTCGACCGAACTCCGGCCGGACGTGAAGCGGCACCTCGACGCCTACTCCGGGTCCGGCCGAGACGGTCACGCCCCGGGGCGGTCGGCTCCGTCGCAGCAACTTCCGAGACGACTGGATCAAGGCCAGGAAGAAGGCGGGGATCACGGCAGACGTGCACTTCCACGATCTTCGGCACACCGGGAACACCCTCGCCGCGTCCGGCGCGAGCCTGCGTGAGCTGATGACCCGGATGGGCCACAGCACGCCCCGGGCGGCGCTGATCTATCAGCACATGGTCAACGGCCGCGACCGAGAGATCGCCGATCGCCTCGGCTCGATGATCCGCGAGACTCGGGGCGACGTGGACTCTTAGCGGACTTTCTGGCACGCGAGTGGCACGGCTGTGGTCACGCGTAAGGGCCAGTTCGAGGGGATCAAGCCTCTGAACTGGCCCTTCATCGTGTGCCCCCGGCAGGATTCGAACCTGCGACACCCGCTTCAGGAGTCGATCCGACTCCGTTCTGGCTGCTGCCGTCGGCTGGTGCGACGGCCGGACAGAGACGCTGATGTACGCCCTCGTTCGGCGTCGTTGATGTCAGCCGTGGATGTCAGAAGCCTTCTGATCCGTAGCTCTACAGAGATCGGTCAGTGGGGGTCATAGAGGTTGCCGCACGGTCCCTCGCAGTGGCTGGCGGTCATGGTCGGTCTCGGCGCTCTCCGGCGACAGAGTTCTTCAGGTGGTCATGTCACCTGAATGGCTGCCGTGATTCCCGACCATTCCGATCACGTGCCCGAGGGTCGTGGCAGCCCGCTCCGATGCTGCCCGAGCGCGGTCCCATAGCGGGCGGCGGTCAACGGCGCGTCCCGTCCGACGACACATGATGTGACGTCAGTCTGTATTTCGTGATGGGCTACTGAGTTCACGTCAGGCATTGATCTCACAGCCTCAAGGCAGGTTCGGCAGCCGCGTGGCGGCGCGGCGAACTGGTCGCTTCTTACTGCCCTCGGGAGATATCCGCGGAGGTGTCCCACACCCACACGAGGACTGTCCTGTTTGCACTTGAGTGAGCACTCTTAGAGTGATTTAAGTATGTTCATAGGTGTTTCTCATCGATCACCCCAGTTCACACCGAATTGCCCAAGGGGTCCCACCCCAGCTGCATGGATGTCTTCGGTGCCGTTGGGGCCGATCTCAGACAACCGATGGGCTGCGAAGTCCTTCCGGCGCATCCAGTCACACAGGAGGTACGTCATGAGCGCTTTCTCGATCTTCAACGGCCGCGGTGGCCGAGGCGGTTACGGCCGCCGCGGCGGCTACAGCCGCCGCAGCAGCTACGGCTGCCGCGGCGGCTACAGCTACAGCTACAGCTACAGCTACCGCAGGAGCTACGGCCGCGGTGGCGGCTACGGCGGCGGCTACTAAGCATCGCCACCTCACCTGAGGATCGTCATCCGGGGGGGCGACGGCGCGTCCCGTCCGTCGGCCCCCCTTCCGCAGCATGCCCCCCACCTGGCTCCCTCTCTGAGAAGGTGACCCCGCTTGGCGTACGCGACACACGCCGACTCGTCTCACATCAAGCCCGTGTCCCCGGCAGCCGAGGACAGTTCAGTGCCCCTTGCGGCGGCCGTGTCTTTGGCCGACGCGTTCCGCCGCTTCTGGCCATGGGCACGCCCCGACCGGTACCGGCTCGCCGCGAGTGCCATCCTCCTCATCGCGGGGTCCGCGGGTGAAGTCGCTTCGGTGTGGCTCTTCAAGAACCTGGTCGACCAAGTCCTGATC
The DNA here is from genome assembly GCF_055561075.1 of Streptomyces sp. NPDC022910. Taxonomy (NCBI): domain Bacteria; kingdom Bacillati; phylum Actinomycetota; class Actinomycetes; order Kitasatosporales; family Streptomycetaceae; genus Streptomyces; species Streptomyces sp. NPDC022910. Next base: position 1,790 of record NZ_JBVHHL010000110.1, on the reverse strand, counting down.
CCTCAACGGTTCACAGCGTTCCTGCCGCTGGCCGGGCTCATGGCCGCCGTGGCTGTGGTCGCGGCGCTGCTGACCTTTGCGGGCGAGTACCTGGCCACCTGGGTCGCCGAGCGCTTCCTCCTGCGTCTGCGCACCTCGGTCGTGGAACATCTGCACAGCCTGCCCCCCGACATCCTCCGAACCCGCAGGCACGGCGACGTGGTGGCACGGCTGACCTCGGATATCTCCCAGATCGAAGAGTTGGTGGCGTCCGGTCTGATCTCATCGGGCTCGGCACTGATCAGCCTGCTGTTCTTCGTGGCGGCTGCCTTCTATCTGAGCTGGCCGCTCGCCCTGGCGGCTCTCGCCGCGGCGCCGTTCTTCTGGCTCGCGGCCCGGCTGTTCAGCGCCCGCATCCATACCCTGTCACGCGAGGCCCGGCGGTGTGAGGGCAGCCTCACTGCCGTGGTCGAGGAGAGCCTCACCTGCTCCGCCCTGGCCCAGGCCTACAACCGACAGGCCCACGAGGTCGAACGGGTCCGCCGGGAGGGGGAGGCCCTGCTGCGCGCGGATCTCTCCACGGCACGAGTAGCACATCTGTACCCGTCACTGCTGCATGTGTTCGAAGTGGTGGGCGCCCTTGCCGTGGTGGGCCTTGGCGCCTTCGAACTGACACGGAACGCGCTGACCTTGGGCGGACTGCTCGCCTTCGCCGCTTTCCTCGCCCAGCTTTTCGGGCCCGTGCAGGAACTCTCCGGCCTGGCATCGGTGTTCGGCTCCGCCAGCGCGGGCGCCGAACGTGTCATCGAACTTCTCGACATGCGCTCCCCGGTCCGCGAGCGCCCCGACGCCCCTGCACTCGCCCATGTGCAGGGACGTGTTGACTGCCTGAGCGTTGCGGCGGTCTACCCGTCAAACCGGCGCGGACCGGTGCTGCGCGACGTCAGTTTCAGTGTCGCGCCTGGCGAGGTGCTCGCGATTATGGGCCCGAGCGGCGCGGGCAAGTCCACCCTCGCCAAGTTGCTGGTGCGTTTCATGGACCCGGATTCCGGATCGGTGCGCTTGGACGGAGTCGATCTCCGGGACGTGACGACGGCCTCGGTTCGCGCAGCGGTCACCCTGCTCCCCCAACACGCTCAGCTCTTCCATACGACCATCCGCGACAACATCGCCTACGGCCGGCCTCGAGCCACGATGGCGGAGATCATCCAAGCGGCAAAGGACGCCGACGCCCATGAGTTCATCACCGCCCTTCCCGACGGCTACCTGACCACCATCGGGGAAAACGGATTCCAGCTGTCCGGAGGCCAGAGCCGGCGCATCGCCATCGCCCGGGCCTTCCTCCGAGCGACCCCGGTCCTCATCCTCGACGAGCCAACCGCCGGCCTCGACCACCAGGCGGCCGCGCATGTCCTGGCCCCGCTACGGCGGCTCATGGCCGGTCGCACCACGATCCTGATCACCCACGACCAGGCCCTGGCTCAGCATGCGGACGCCATCCACACCCTGCACGGGCCAAGAGTGGAGGTCACTCGGATCCTGGAACACTAGTTTGGAAGACGCCGTATGCGTCAGTGGGTCAGTCGTTGGTATGGGCAGGAGGTCGGGCATGGGCTACTGGGTGTACGCGTTCTCGGGTTGTCCCGACGCCGGGAACTACCAGGAGATTGCGAATGAGGGAGAACCGGGCGAGGTCGTGGTGCGGGCGCGCCCGGGCCCTCTCTGTCAGCCTGTGGTGAGACGCCCTTCTGTGAACGTTTAACCTGAGAGGGCACGACAGGAGATTGCACACCCATGAGCAGTAGTGAACC
>NZ_JBVHHL010000109.1:0-10496 GCF_055561075.1 Streptomyces sp. NPDC022910 | reverse complement strand
ATTGAGGGCCTCCTTCCCGAGCCCGTCGATACCCGGACGATATGTATCGTCCGGCTGAGCACGGAAGGGGGCCCGGCCCTCATAGGGTCAGGTCATGCGGCGTGTTCGTACTCGTAATGCCGCCGAGGCGATCGCGCCGACGTAAGCCAAGGGGGTTATCTCGTCTGGATCGGCGATTGGTGTGGGCAACGGGTGCAGCGGGCGAGCGTTCGCGATGTCCTGATGGGGGTTGAGTCGGCCTGAAGCGCGGTGCTGGCGTTGCCGCCAGTCCGTTTCTCCAGGCCGCTCGCCGAACCCGCCGTGCGCCTTGCAGCGCAACGGGCTCTCCACAAGTCCCGTGGAAAGGGCCTGCGGTTGCCTCGTGTCGCTGTCGGCCATGGCGTCGGGATGACGGTCCCGCGGTATCGGTAGCGCGTGGTGCGTACCTTTGCCGGGTCGAACAGCTCACGCTCTTGGCCGCGTGGCCACCACCGTCCGCCGCAGTAGCGGCGTCGGAGGTCCTTCCAGTTGGTTTTGGGGTGCTTGCGTCGCAGCCATCCGATGACCCGTTCTCACGTGTAGTGGCTCAGGTACTGGAAGGCGGCGTGCGAAACCCCGGGGCGGAAGTACGCGCTCCAGCCCCGCACGGAGGTGAGGGGTGTTCAACCTGCCAAGCGCCCCGGTGGCGGGGCCAGCTCAGCCGACAGACCCCTCCAGGTGTTCCACCGACTGCGTGTACCTGTCGACCATGGCGCCGTCCAGTTCGATACCGAGTCCCGGTCCGTCAGGGAGCCGGATCGTGCCCGCGCTCGGGGTGGGCGGGTCGACCGCGAGGGGATCACGCAGCGGGTTGTCCCGAATGTCGTACTCAATGCCCCGGACGGCCGGTACGCAGGCGGCGAGCTGGAGCGTCGCGGCGAACGCGATGGCTCCGCCGTAGAGGTGGGGCAGGACCGGCTTGCGGAACACGTCGGCGACCTGGCAGATGGACAACGTCTCGGTGAGACCGCCGGTCTTCGCGATGTCGGGCTGCAGGATCGCGACTGCCGGCGAGAGCGCGTACCGGGCGAACTCCTCACGCCCGTACATGTTCTCCCCGGTCGCGATGGTCAGACCGGTGCGCCGGTGAAGCTCCTCGATGTCTTCGAGCCGGTTGCCCCGAAGGGGCTCCTCGATCCATGCCACGTCGAATGCCTTGAGGAGCGCCGCCATCCTGGTGGCCTCGCCCACGCTCCACGCTTGGTTGGCGTCGGCGTAGAGAGTGATGTCGGCTCCGGCCGCCTCCCGAATCTCTGTGAGGATGCTCTCGTCTCTCTCGCGTCCGAAGCCGAGCTTCACCTTGACAGCCGTGTGCTTCCCGGCGGCGCGCATCGCGAACTGCTCTGCCACCGAGGCCGGACCGAAGCTGCTCGCGTACACCGGCGACTGCTCGCGCACCCGACCGCCGATCAGAGCGGAGACCGGAACCCCCTGGTCTTTGCCGCGAAGGTCCCACAGCGCCATGTCCACCGCACTGATCGCCTGCATGATCGGACCCGGGGCACCCCACTGGCGGCCCAACGGCTCCAGCTCTTTGGTCAGCGTGCGATGGATGTCGGTGATGTGGCGGGCCGCGCGGCCGACAACCAGGGGAAACACACCCTCACGCAGGGTCGCGACCCGCTCCGCGGCAGCCCAGGCGGGAAAGTTGGTCCAGCTCTCCCCGTGACCTATACGACCGTCACCGGTCTGCAGTTCAACCATCACCATCGACCGGTACCTGAGCGGTGCGAATGACATGGCCACGCCGTCGCCGGTGGGCGCACGGAGAACCTTCAGCCGAGCCGACACGATGGCATCCGAGTGACCGGTCGTCATGACTGTCCTCCAGTCGAGATGGTCATCACTGCTGGAATCTGCGGTGATGCCTCGGAATTCCGGTGAGTCCTGTTGATGCTCAAGGCGTGCTCCTTCGACTGTTGCGTTGTCACCATCGACGTCGTCTGCATATTACATGTAAATGCTCGGTTTCATGTAGTGGCTCATTTCCTTCTCGCGCCCGGTCCAGCGCTTCGGCCCACCGAGGTTGAGTCCCATCAGGTGACACCAGTCACTGTCCGTCGCGCTCCCGGGGGTAGGCTGTTGACGGGTCAGAGGAAATCTGCATAATGCATGTAACGCTGCCATGTAGGCGGCGCGGAGTCTGTTGGCTCTTGCGTACACCTGGGGTGGTCGCGTCCTCAGCTTCGACGGGACGTTCTGAGGTGGTACTAGTGATCCGAGGGGCCGCGCGTGAGCGCGCTGTTGCCCGGCCTTCCGCAGCAAGGTTGCGGTTCTCCTGCTGTACCGCAGGTGCGGAGGCAGGTCGCGGTGCGCATCGGCCGGGTCCGGCGACAGCCGGCCGAGGGCCGGTCCGTTGGTGAGGCAAGGGCGCCGTACCCGCATAATTTCAGGGTGGATGTCTCCATGTCATCGATGATCAACATTGAACCGGCGCAGCGCATCGCGGACTCCGTGTTCCGCGGTCTGCGCGAGGCGGTGCTCAACGGGGTGATCGAGCCAGGCAGCAAGCTCAGTGTGCCCGCGCTGGCCGAGCAACTCGACGTGAGTCGCAGCCCCGTACGTGAGGCCGTGGCTCGCCTCATCTCCGACGGACTCGCGGTCGAGACTCCACGGCGCGGGGCAGTCGTCGCGACGATCACGTCGGCCGAGCTGGCCGAGCTGTACGAAGTCCGCTGTGCTCTGGAGGGCGTGGTGGCCCGCCTCGCGGTCGAACGTGGCAGCCCCGGGCTCGCCGACGAGCTCGACGAGATCCTGGCTGCCCACCGCGGCGCTCTCGACGCGCAGGACATTTCCGCTGTACAGCACTGCGACGAGACCTTCCACACGACGTTGCGGGAGGCGTCCGGTCACAGCTACGCCATCCGTCTCCTGGACCAGATCCAGTCTTTCGTCAGGCTCGCCATGCGAACGACCATGGTGTCCGGGGGACTCGAACCCGCCTGGCAGGACCATCGCAACATCGCCGCGGCTGTCCGGCTCGGTGACGCCGAACTGGCTGAGCGCCGCGCCCGTGACCACATCATCCGGCTGCGCGATTCGCTGCGCGAACAGTCCGTCTGATCTTCCGGGGCGACGGGACTCCACGACGGCTCCTGCGGATCGTACGGCTGTCCTGTCGTCGACGCGTGGACTCGTCGTCCTGTCTCCTCTGGACTGCTGAATCCGGCATCCGCCAGTCTTGGAGCTCCTTTTCTACATTTTGCATGCGGAATACCAAACCCGGAGTCGGGCGTCAGACGCCCGTTTGCACCTCGGCTTCTGCGCCACCGATAGAAAGGGGACTCGTGCACCGGGCCACCGAAACAACGCGCGACAAGTTTCCCGGGGTGACAGCGGCGGAATGGTCGCTCCCGGCCTCGGAGGCGGGGGCGCGGTGATCGCCCTGGAGCGGGCCACCCACCTCCCGCGCTTCGGCGCCTCGGAAGGTGGGTCATGACACTGGGCCTGACGGCGGCGGCCATGTTCCTCGCGTCGGTGATCGGCGGAACCACCGGATTCGCGACCGCGCTGATGGCCACGCCTCTCCTCCTCCTGGCCGGCATGGAGGTCTCGCAGGTCGTGGTCGTCAATCTCCTGTCCACCATGGCCACCCGCGTCACCACTCTGGTACGGCTCCGGACCCTGGTCGACCGGCGGTCGGTGGCCCTACTCGTGGCGGGCAGTACGCCCGGTGCGGTCGCGGGCGCTGCCACCGCCGGCGAGCTCGACCAGCATGTCCTGAAGTTGGGAGCCGGTGTTTTCATCGCGCTGGCAGGCATCTTCCTTCTTCTCTACCGGCCGCGGAACCGCCGCAGCCCAGGCACGGCCACCTATATGGCGGCAGGGATCTTCAGCGGATACCTTTCGACGTCGATCTCGCTCAGCGGACCTCCGGTGGCCGCTCTGCTGACCCACTCACCGCGCACGCCCGACCAGTTCATCGCCGATTTCGCCGGCTACTTCGTCGCCACCAACGCGATCTCGCTCGCGCTGCTGAGCTTTCACGGGCGCATTCCGGCCGCAGTTCTGTGGCCGGCGTTGCCACTGCTCATCGCCGCTGCGCTTGCAGGAAATCACATCGGTACGCGATTGGGTCGGATCATCCCGCAGCAGGTGTTCCAGACGGCCGTCAAATTGCTCATCATTGTGTCCGGAGTAGTCACAGCACTGGCCTGACCTGACCGTGTACGCCAATCCGAAGTCGCCTCGGCACAGTCGCGCGGGCCAGGCAGAGCCTCGGTGGCGGTCCTCTCCTTCCCCTTCGCTGTCGGTTCAGTGGAGGGTCACCCCGCGGCGGCGACGCAACGCGACTGCCCGCCTGCCTCGACAGTCGGTCAGGGTCTCTGGGTGTTCGCTGCGTGGGAGGGGTTGAGCCGCGCTACGTGACGACTGGACTGTGTTGCCAAGGGCCGGAGTTGACGAACGGGCACGGCCCTGACTGATCATCGGGTGCTGACCCCGTGTGACCACAAAGGACCGTGCCCGGTGCCATCCTCGCTGATCGATGTCCTTGCCCGCCAGCTTGAGCCGCTGCCCACGGTCGAGGATCCATGGGAGATCCCTGAACTGCCGACCCTGGCAGAGGCGCTGGCGGCCGTGCCCGACCCGCGCGGGTTGCACGGTCGGCGCTATCGCTTCGTGTTCCTGCTGACGGCCGGGCGGACCGCCCACTGCTCGCGACGCTCGGCCTGGACGCCGAGGCCGCATGGTCCGCACCCGCCGACTCCTCCCTCGGGTGGGCCTTGAGAACACCGATGCCGACGCGCTCGACGAGGCGACCGGCGCCTGGCTGCGCCGGGTCCTGGTTCGCGGACGTCCGCACGCCGCCGCTGCCGCCGGCAACGACGCGCCTCACCTGGTCGCGGTGGTCGACCACGACATGTGCACGGCCCTGGGCCAGGGTGCCGTGAACACCAAGAGCAACGAGCTCACCGCCTTCGCCCCGGCTCCGGACGGCATCGACCTGACCGGCTGCGTCGTCACCTCCGACGCAATGCACACCCAGCTTGGCCACGCCGAATGGGTCCACACCGCTGGTGGCTTCTACCTGTTCCCAGTCATGTGCAACCCAGCCCGGTCTATACGACGCGATCGACCAACTCGACTGGGAGACGGCTGCGATGGCCCATACCGTCACCGAGAAGGCACGCGGTCGCACCATGCGACGTGGCCTGAAGGTAGTGCCCGCACCCGACGTCCTGCCCTTTCCGCACCTCGGCCAGGTGCTGCTCATCGAACGCACCACGACCGGCCGCGGCGAGGGGAAAATCCACTGCGTCGCGGAACTCGCCATCACCAGCGCCCCTTGGAACCGCGCCGACCCGGAAACGCTCTCCCGGCTCGTGCGCGGCCACTAAACGGTGGAGACCGTGCACCTGATCCGCGACGTGACCTACCGCGAAGACGCCTCCCTCGTCCGCATCGGCAGCGCTTCCCGCATCATGGCCACTCTCCGTAACCTCGCCCCCGGCATCATCAGCTTGATGAGCTGGCCCAGCGTCCCTCAGGCCGACGACCACTACCGAACCCACCCCATCTCACGACCTGCTCACGCAGAGACGGTGTCGGCCGAGGCAGGTGGGCAGCTTCTGCCAGATGCGAACCCTTCGGTCCGAACGGCCGATCTCACGCGGACGCGAGCAGCGGCATGATCCATCCCACCGTGGGCACGGCCAGCACCAGCGCAATCGTCCAGACGAGAAGTTTCCGGAAGAGCACCTGCTGCTGATTCTCGGGTGTGGTGGCGATCACGAGGCCACCACTGAGGTGATAAGGACTCGTGCTGACGCAGACAATGGCCCAGGAGAACTGGCAGACGAACAGCAGCAGCGCAGTTCCGCCCATCCCCGGCGCGGCGCGCAGGGCGAGCGCGATGAAGAGACCCAGCACGGCGACGGCCGACGGTTCCAGGGTGGCAAACAGGGCTCCCGCCAGACTGATCGCCAGGAAGGTGAAAGCCTGATTCCCGGTGCCACCCAAATGGTCAGCGATGGTCTTGAACGTGCCGATTTCCACCAGCAGTCCGACGTACAGCAGCACACCCGCGACGGTGAGGACCACACCCCAGGGAAGGCTCCGGATGACCTCCTTCTCGTCCGGGCGGATGATGAGCTGGATGGCGGTGGCCAGACCGAAGGCCAAAAGTCCGACGTCGACGGAGAAGACCAGGACGGCGGTCACAAACGTGAGGATCGCCAGCACGGAGACGATCTGATAGAGACGATTTCCGTCGGCCGCCTGGGTGGTCTGCGCCGGTAGGGCGTCCCTGACGGCCACCGCGGTCCCGCCATCGGACTCGCGGGGGAACGCATTGCCCGCGGTCGCGTTCGCGCCTTGGGCCTCATCCTCCGGCGCACGGCCCTTGGGCATGTCTGCGGCTGGTGACGCGCTGGAGGCCGCGCGGACGAGCCGGAGTCCGCCGAAGACGATGAAGGCGACGATGGCCACCAACAGGTTCAGGCCGATCTCCAAGCCGAACAGCGCCGACGCCGAAATCGACCGGCCGGCATGTTCGACCGTCGATGTGAGCAACTGCGACCAGACGGTAAGTGGAGAGAAGCCGCCCCCCATTCCGCCGCTGATGATCACCGTTCCCATCAGCGCCGGGCTGATGCCCCGCAACTGAGCGGTCCGCATGGCGACGGGAATCGTGATGGCCAGCGAGGCCGCGGGCAGCACGCCGATCGCGCTGAGAGACGCCGCAAGCAGGAACATGATCCATGGCAGGGCCCAGTCGCGACGCCCTGTGATTCTGACCGCCCAGTTGATGATCCTGTCGATGGCTCCACTGCGCTGGGCATGTCCGAACAGGAATGTCACGCCGAGCATGAGAATGATGAGGCTCGATGGAAAAGCTGCGTACACCTTGTCGGCAGGAACCTTGGCCACGAGCATCAGGATGAAACTTGCCGCGATAGTGGCCATGCCGATGTTCATGTGCCGCCAGATCGCGACGGCGAAGGTCACGACAAGCAGAATGAGCGAGAATATCTGAATGAGTGACACCTTTGTCCACTTTCAAGAGTCATTCAGGGGACTTGTGCGAGTTCTCTTCATGGGGTTTCGAACGACACGACGGCTGAGGGGGGATTTGCACCGTCGGCCTTGCATCGCCTGGGGTGTCCTCGGGCTTGTGCCGCCCGCGGAGAAGGGTCCGGCGGTATCAGGGGCGTAGGCTTGCCGGACCGCAAGCCCTCTTCGTGTCCAGGCGCATCAGGGGCTGCTGACGGCGCGACGAGAGCACCTACGTCACGCCGCGGGGCCAGACGGGTGTGTCAAAATACCCCGGACGCGTCCCGTCAGGTGTTCACCTCGCACCCAAGCGGTCGCGACGAACCTCACCGACCATCGAGCGTGCGTCGTTGCCGCTGAGTACGGCGTCGAGGTCCGCGGCGAGCACCTCAAGAATCAGCCTCTGGCTCTCACGTGTGATGCCGGCGACATGCGGGGTGAGAATCGTATGGGGGAGCCTTTCGAGACGGCCCGGTGTCGGCGGCTCCGAAATCCGGACATCCAGGGCGACTCCACCAAGCCGTCCCGCCTCAAGGGCGTCGGCCAGCGCCTCCTCATCGACGATCTCCCCGCGGCCGACGTTGATGAACAGGGCGCCTGTCGCCATCTGCGCCAACAGCTCTTCTCCCACGAAGGCGTGTGTCTCGGGAGTGGCAGGGAGGTGGCAGGAGATCACATCCGCCGACGAGACGACCTCGGCCAGCGGAGCGATCCGGATTCCCGCCTCGGCCATGGCGGGGGAGGCAGGATCGACGTACGGATCGTAGGCGATCACCTGCATTCCCAGAGCTCTGGCCAGCCGAGCACACTCACGGGCGGTCGCACCGGCGCCCAGAAGTGCCCAGATACCTCCCCGAAGCTCGCGGCCGGGAGTCCGGTTCCAGCCACCGGCACGGACATCACGATCTCGCTCGACCGTGCGCCTGGCGAGGGCGAGCGCGAGTCCCAGCGTATGCTCGGCAACACTGCGCGCATTGGCGCCGCGTGGGGCCGTAACCACAACACCGGCGGCGTCCGCGGCAGGGACGTCGATGTTATCGAGGCCAACACCGGCCCGAGCCACGATGCGCAGGTGCGGGCACGCTCGGATCAGTTCCGCGTCGACTTGCGTACGGTTGCGTACAACCAGCGCCTGGACCTCCGCGGCCTCTCGGAGCAGTGCGCTGCGGTCTCTCCACAGTTCGGGCGCGTGCGTGACAGGCCAACGCTCTCCGAGTTCGCGCAGCGGTTCGCCCCACACGTCCTCGGTTATCAAGATGCTCACTCGTGGTACTTCCATTCCCTCTCGAACGTCACGCATCTGTGGCGTTGGCGGCTCTGATCGCGCGCAGCGTCACTGACCCGGCCCGCTCCCTTGATGCGGGCTGGTCCCGCAGAGCAAGCCGGATCTCGGTGGCCGACCGACGAACTGCAATCCTGCGCCCGCCCCCGCGGATGAGGATCTTGGACATCGGCGCCCGCGCTGGACCGAGCACCCCAGCCCACTCTTCACCTGCCGGAAGTTGCAGCCCGAGGTCCGGCAAGGGCCGGCGACTCGCTGGCTCACATCTCCCTTCAGGCGCTACGTCGAGGCGCACCCGACGACCACCAGGCCGCGATCGCGAGCTACGCGACCACTAGCGATTGCTACATGCAGTATGCAGACTGGTAGGATGGCGTCAATAGATGACCCTTCGGCTGCCCGCGCTCAGCCTGGTCACGGCAATGATTACATGTAACATGCTACGAAGAGGCCGATGTTGGCCGAACAGACGCGCAGCGACTCCGCAGCCCCGCTGGCCGCTTGTCTGTGGGGTGAGTGTCAGTTGTCTGTGGGGTGAGTGTCAGCGCCTGCGCTCACGCGTCGGTTCCCGCAGTCATGCGGAGGCGTCGCGCTGTGTCGGCGGGTCGGCTGGTTCTGGGTGCCGCCCCCTCTGCTGACGCTGTCCCGGAATCGCCGGTGGCGGACCCTGCGACCTGGACCGGGTCCGCAGGAGGCATCGCTTCGAAAGCCAACGAAAGGTATTAAGGCGTGCAGCATCCGAAATGGAATCAAGAGGGCCAAGAGCCGGACTACCGTTTCACGCTTGCCAACGAACGGACGTTTCTGGCGTGGCTGCGGACCAGCCTTGCGCTGATTGCTGGAGCGTTGGCGATCGTGCAGTTCGGCTCAGTGGAATCGGACGCCTGGCTCCGCGTACTCGCACTGCTGCTCGCCATCAGCGGTACGCTTCTCGCCGGCCTCGCCCAGAAGCGCTGGGCTCGGGTGCAGAGGGCGATGCGCAATCAACAGCCCTTGCCGACGACCTGGATCACATCCGTAACGGGCTGGTCGGCCGCGGCGGTCGGGGTTTTTATCGTAGTAAACCTGGCCCAGGTTCGGTCGTGATCGATCGAGATCCAGGACTGCAGCCCGAGCGGACCACACTCGCGTGGCGGCGGACGACGTTCTCGGCGGCGGTTACCATGCTCACGCTTATCAGGGCGGGGATTGTCTTCGGTTTTCCGTTGATTATCGTCGCATCCGCACTCTCTTTCACTGCATTCGCCGGGGCTGCACAGGCCCGAGTAATCCACCCGAGTTCCGGCGTGCGGATATCGCTGGCCGCGACAAGCGTTACAGTGACTGGAATCCTGGCTCTGCTGCTGACCGCGGCAAGACTCTTCTGAAGTGATTGCGGAAATCCAACAGCCGTGCGATGAGGTTTTTCCGACGAAACGTCAGACCTTTCTCGTCCTGGGTAGGGTCGGCCGCGCGGCGAGGTGCCAGGTGTGCTGGTCCTTTTCCGCGCGACCTCCCTCCGAACCGGACGGGCCCGCTTTCCAGGCATCCGGCTCTCCGGTGACTACTGCGTGAGCGGGGAGGATTCCCGGTGGTGGATGTGGTCGTGGCAGTCGGCGCAGACCACGAGGGTCTTGCGGCGCCGTTTGGCCATGACTCGTCTCCAACGGGCGGGTTCGGCTCGGTCGAGTTCCTTCAGGTTACGGACGTGGTGGACTTCCACCTCGCCTATGTGCTGGCAGAGCTCGCACTTACCCTGTTGTAGCCGGTCGATCAGTTCCCGACGGGGGTAGGTGAGCCGACCCGGGTGGCGGTCGGTGATGACCGCGTTCTTTTGCCGTCGCAGCGGAATGCCGCCGAACCTGGCGACCAGTGGTCTGCTGCCTTTCCCACGTTCAACCTCGATTCGTCAGCGGCTGCGATTGCCTGACCGGGCTATCGGTTCGCCCTGTTTGTTCCGCGTGATCGCGGGCGGGGCCTTCGCGTGTCGCTGCGGCTGCGCCGGGGTTCCACGGCACCCGGAAGTGGTGCGGCCTGCTCTTTCCCTTGTCTCGTCGGGATTGGTGGTCCGGTCGTCAGGTGACGGCCGGCAAGGCGGTCAGGCGTTGCCAGCAGGTGGTGAACGCTTGGGCCCTGGGCCAATGCCCGGCAGTTAAGCGGAAACGCCGCAGGTCAAATCGGTGGCAGCGGTGTGGCCGTCCCGTCGCGGTTGTCCGGTGCATCG